>JAWKJK010000006.1 GCA_041393815.1 Candidatus Nanopelagicales bacterium
AGGCGACCGAGGAGCAGCGCGCCGACTACGTCCGCATCCTGGTCGACGCCGGCGTCCGCGACCCGCTGCTGGTCTGACCCGGGGGTGCCTCAGGTGGAGGGCAGCGGGTGTGGGGCGGCGGCCGGCCGGTAGGCCCGCGCCAGAAGCACCAGGACGAGCGCGACCGGGACCAGGACCGCGAAGCCCCAGCGCAGCGAGGAGCCCTCGGCGACGAGTCCGACGAGCGGGGCTCCCACGACGAAGCCGACGTAGTTGAAGACGTTGACCCGCGCGACCGCCCGGCCGCTGGCGGACGGGTCGTGCGCATCGGCGGCGGCGAAGGCCAGCGGGATGGCCGGGGCCACCCCCACCCCCAGCAGCGCGAAGGCGGCCAGCGCGACGGGGGCCGACGGGGCCAGGGCGACCGCGACCACGGCGCCCACCGCCACGAGGCCGCCGAGACGGACCAGCCGGACCGGACCGGTGCGGATCACGACCCGGTCTACCGCGGTCCGGGCGACCAGGACCGCGAGGGCGTACGACCCGTACGCGAGCGCGGCCACGCTCTCGGGGCTGTCCAGCACGTCGGTGAGGTAGACCGCGCTCCAGTTCGAGGCGCTGGAGTCCAGCACGTAGACGCAGGCCAGCACCAGTCCCAGCGCCAGGATCGGCCGCCAGGGAACCGCGACGTCCGGCCTTCCCGTCTGCGCGGTCTCCGCGGCGGCGGCCTCGTGCCTGCCGGTGAGCAGGGTGTGGCCGACGGCGAGCTGGACGGGGACCGCGACGAGGGCGAGCCCGAGGAAGAACGCGCCCAGGCTCCACGACGTCGCCGCCGCACCCGCGGCGAGGCCCGCGCCGACGATGTTGGCGAGGCTGAACACCGCGTAGAACGAGGCCATCACGGGCCGCCCGTACGCGGCCTGCACCTCCACCGCCTGCATGTTCATGGTGGCGTCCACGCTGCCGAGCCCGAGCCCGAGCACCACCAGGGCGAGGACCAGCAGCGGGAGGGACCCGGCGAACCCGGCGGCCACCAACGCCAGCGGGACCACCGGCCCGAGCACGCGCAGCAGGGCTCGGCTGCCCCGGCGGGGAGCCAGCGCGCCCGCCGCCACGCTGCCGACCCCGGCGACGACCGGCACCAGCGCGAGCAGCCCGGCCAGCGCCCCCTCGGACAGGTCGAACCGGTCCTGCAGGGTGGGGATCCGGGTGACCAGGGCGGCGAAGCACACGCCCTGCACCGCGAACGCCACGGCCACCGCGACCCGAGCGGGCCGTAGCCGCGGGCCCGGGCTCGCGTCCGCGGGGGAGCCGGTCATGGCCGGGACCCTACGGCGAACCGCCCGGGCTCCTCCGGCAGAAGTGAGCCGAACGGTCGTATCCGGGCGCACCCGGGCCCCGGTAGCAGCCATTCGGCTCACTTCTGCGGAGGGAGGCGGCCGGGTTTCCGTGCCGCCCGACCTCCGTGTTGTCATAGAAGGGCCAGGTTCGCCGCGTGGTCAGGAGTCGTCGTGTCCCGCTTCCCCCTCCCGCCCTTCGTACGAGCACGCGGACGTCGGTCCGCCCGTGTCCTCGCGGTCGGAGCCCTCGCCGCAGCCGTGGCGCTGCCGCTGACCGCGCTGCCCGCCGACGCCGCGGTCCGCGGCGGCCGCCTGGCCATCGGCGACTCGGTCATGCTCGGCGCCAAGGAGGAGCTCGGGCGCGACGGGTTCCGCGTCAACGCGACCGTGAGCCGCCAGTTCTACGAGGGGGACAACCTGCTGCGCTCGTACGGCTCGTCCGTGCCCCGCAACGTCGTGATCCACCTCGGCACCAACGGCACCGTCACCACGACCGAGTGCAAGCGGATCGTCAAGGTCGCCGGCAAGCAGCGCAAGGTCTTCTTCGTCAACAACCGGGTGCCGCGCTCCTGGCAGAACTCCAACAACGCCGCCCTCGCGAGCTGCGTGCGGGCCGTGGGCTCCACGCGGGCCGTCCTCATCGACTGGTACCGCTACTCCTCCGGCAAGTCCTCGTGGTTCTACCGCGACGGTTACCACCTCACGCCGACCGGGCAGCAGGCCTACGCCGACCTGGTCGACGCGATGGTCGACCGGTACGGCCGCTGACCGCGATGGCCGACGACCACGACCACGATCACGGTGCGCACGACGATCTCCCCTCGGACGAGGAACTGACCGGTCGCCTGGCGGGGCTACGCGCGGCCGGCTCGACCGACGCGCAGGAGTGGACCGACGTCGGCGTCGACCTCGCCGACTCCGGTCGGGTCGAGGAGGCGGAGGAGTGCTTCCGCGCCGCGGTCGCCCTGGGGGAGACCTGGGTCGCGTTCAACCTCGGCAACGCGCTGGCCGACCAGGGCCGGCTGGACGACGCGGCGGTCGAGTTCCAGCGCGCGGTCGACGACGGCTACGAGGACGCGTACGTGAACCTCGGCGTGGTGCTGGACGAACTGGGCCGCCGGGACGAGGCGCGGGCCGCGTTCGCCGCGGCCGCGGACGCCGGGGACGCCAGCGGGCTGCTCAACCTGGGCGTGCTCGCGCTCGAGGACGGCGACACCGCCGAGGCGGAGCGCCGCTTCGCCGCCGCGGTCGCCGCCGGGCACCCCGACGCGCGGCCGGAGCTGGCCCTGCTGCTCGTCGACGACGGGCGTACCGCCGAGGCCGAGTCGCTGCTGCGGGTCGGGGTGGAGGCCGGCGAGCCGCAGTCGATGCTGCCGCTGGCGGACCTGCTGGCGGCGGGCGGGGCCGTCGCCGAGGCCGAGGCCCTGTACCTGCGGGCGATCGACGAGGGAGACCTGCACGCCCGGACCAACCTCGGCGTCCTGTACGCCGAGACGGACCGGCGCGACGACGCCGAGGAGCAGTGGGTGCTGGCCGCCCGCGACGGCGACGACCTCGCCGCGGAGAACCTCCGCGAGATCCGCCGCTACAACTGACCGGCTCCCGCGCCGACCGCGATTCTGCACGTCCGAAGGGGTGTCGGGGCCGGGGGCCGCGGGGGCACACTGGTCCGGTCATCGGGTGGGCGCTGAGCGGGGCGCCCCGCCACCGCTCTCGGGAGGGATGACCATGACGGTGCACGCACGCGGACGGGTCCGGCGCTGGGGCACGAGGGCGGTGGTGGCCGCCGCGGTCGTCGGCCTGGCGAGCGTGGGCCTTCCCGGGGCTGCGCAGGCCGGTGGGCCCGGCAACTGGACCCAGCTGTCGAAGAACGCCGCCAGCGGCGGCTACCCCAAGATGGTCAACATCGACCAGCCGACGCTGCTCCGGCTGGGCGACGGCCTGCAGGTGGTGTGGCGCGGCGAGAACACCACGTCGTCGGACTCCTACCGCACGGCCATCGTCTCGACGTCCGGCGCCACCACGACCCCCGAGACCACGATCCTGACCTGGGCGACACTCAACGACGCCCCCGCACTGGCATCGATCGGGGGCACCCGCTGGCTAGGGTTCGGCGGCCTGTACAACGACGACGCCAACCACCCGTACTCCCAGGGCCAGGGCTACTACCTGACCTCCTCTGACGGCGTGAACTGGACGCTCGGGGACGGCACCCTGTCGTCCTCCGGCGCCTACGCCACGTCCGGCCTCGACATCGTCGACGACGGTGGCCAGCCGCTGTGGGTGTCGAACCAGTGGGGGACCGCGGACGGGTCGGCGGCGCAGGGCATCGGCTTCCGGATCGGCGTCGACCCGCGAGTCCCGATCCCCGGCGACGAGCCGGACGAGTTCATCGGACTGCCCGGCTGCTGCGCCTACGCCGCGGCGGCGGCGCGGGACACGGTCACCGGGCAGGTGTTCGGCGGCTGGTACAGCAATGCCGACGTCACCCGGGGCGTGTACGTCGCCCAGGTCGCGCCCAGCGCCGGTGACCCGGTCCTCGCCCCGTTCTCCCGGGCCAGCGGCACCAACTCCCTCGACCCCGGTCAGCGGCTCGCCATGGTCGCCCGCAACGGTGGCGGGGTCTACGTCGTCTACCGCGTCGGCTACCCCAGCACGTCGTACCTCGCGCTGTGGAAGGTCGGCACCACGAGGGTGCTGCGGGTCCCGGGATCGCGGAACGCGGAGTTCCCCTCCGTGTCCACCGGTCCGGGCGGCCGGCTGTGGGTCTCCTGGGTCGACCGGACCGGAACCGACACGGTGAAGGCCGTGCGCACCAACACCAGTGCCACCCGCTTCGGCGCCGTCGTGGGGCTGCGGGGGCCCCGGCTGACCGACCCGATCTGGCACCAGGTCGGCGACGGCGCGGCGGGACCGCTCGACGTCGTCGTCACCGCCAGCCGCGGTCAGGCGATCAACGTCTACCACTCCCAGCTGCGGCCCGGACTCACCGTCACCGTGAAGCCGGTCAAGGTGCCCAAGCGCAAGAGCTTCGTCGTCTCGGTGACCGACGCCGGGTCGGCCGTGGCCGGAGCGAAGGTCAAGGTGTTCGGCAAGACGTTCACGACCAATGCCAAGGGGCTGGTCGGGCTGTCCGTGCCGTTCTCGGCGAAGAAGGGCGCGAACCCGATCACCGTCACCAAGTCCGGCTACGCGGGGGCCAAGGCGAGCGTCCGGGTGATCTAGCGCCCGCGTGGCGGGCGGAAGGGAGCCGACGGCCGTGACTCGCCGCTCGGTCGGGCGGCTCGGCCTGCTGCTCCTGGCGGCGATGCTGGCGCTGCCCGCGGTCCTGGGGCTGTCGCGCGCCGACGACGGGCTCGCCGTCCGGGAGTCCGTCGTCGACGGCGTGCCGCTCACCCTGGTCGAACCCGCGGACCCCGCGCCGCCCGAGGGGTGGCCGGGAGTCGTCGTGGCGCACGGGTTCTCCGGCTCGCGCACCCTGATGCTCCCGCTGGCCCGCGGTCTCGCCCGGGCCGGATACGCCGTGCAGCTGCTGGACTTCGCCGGGCACGGCGCCAACCCGGACCCGTTGCCCCTCGACGCGGACGGAACCGCCGGGACCGACCGGCTCGGCCGTGACCTGGCCGTCGCCGTCGAGGCGCTGGCCGGCTCGCCAGGGGTGGACCCGGACCGGCTGGTCCTGTTGGGGCACTCGATGGGCGCGGGAGCGGTGGTGGCGTACGCGGTGTCCGACGCGCAGGGTCAGGAGCGGATCTCGGCGACGGTCGCAGTGTCCCTGCCGTCGGCGGAGGACGTCCCCGACGGCACGCCCGCGCAGCCGCGCGACCTGCTGCTGCTCGTGGGGGCGGCCGAGTCGGCGCGGTTCACCGATGCCGCCCTCGGGGCGCTGCGGGCCGGCTACCCCGACGCCCAGCCGGAGCGGACGTACGGGGATCCCGCGGCGGGGGACGCCCGCCGGATGCACGTGGTCCCCGGGGTCGAGCACATCTCGATCGTGCTGTCCGCGGACACGCTGGCGGCCACCCTCGACTGGCTCGCACCCGTGACCGGAGGCACCTCGGGACCCGGGCAGCTGGACCCCACGCTGCGCTGGCTCCTCCTGCTCACCCTCGCGGCCGCCATCGCCGTGGTGCCGATCGCGGGGTGGGCGTACGGGTCGGTGCCGACGCGCGCCGGCCCACCTACGGCCGCGGCGCCGACGGTCCGCTGGTGGTGGGCCCTCGCCCTGGCCCTCGGGGGTGCGGTCGCCGCGTCGGTCGCCGCCTGGGTCCTGGGCCCGCTGGCCGAGCGGGTGCCGCTGGCGGTGGGCGGCTACGTCGCGGTGTGGTTCGTCGTCGCCGGCGCCACCGTCCTCGCCGTGCTGGGGGCCACCGGTCGCGGCCGGCCCTGGGCTCTCGGGTCGGGGCGGGTCGCGCTGGCCACCGTGGGGGTCGTGGCCTACGCCGTGGCGGCGCTCGCGCTGACGGGCCGCGCGACGTGGAGCACCTGGTCATGGGTCGGGCCGCGGCCGTGGCTCGGTCTGCTGATGCTGGTGGCCTTCGGCGTCTACTTCCTCGCCGACGAGGCACTGGTCGCGCGGGCGTCCGGGTGGCGCCGCGCGGCGGTGGCCGCGGGCACCCGCACGATCGCGGTCGTGGTCATCCTCGGCGCGGTGGTGCTGCTGGGTGCGCCCGGCTTCCTGGTCCTGCTGCTTCCGCTGATGGTGGTGCTGTTCGTCCTGCTCGGCTGGTACGCCACGGTCGTCGCCCGGCACACCTCGGTCCGGTGGGCGCCCGCCGCCGTCCAGGCGGTGCCGCTGGCGCTGCTGGTGGCCACCACCTTCCCGCTGGCGTCGTCCTAGCGACGGTCCAGGAACAGCGTCTGCGCGCCCCCGCCCACGCCACCGTGGCGGTCCCCGAGCGTGCTGCGGGCCATGCCGACGCCGTGCGGGTCGAGCACCGACTCCGCCGACATCCAGATCGCGTCGCCGACCGGCTCGCGGTGCAGGTGCACCGACACCTCGGTGTTGACGAAGTACAGCGATCCCGGGTCGGCGACGGCCGAGACCCCACTGCCGGAGTCGGCCACCGCCAGCACCCGCTGGACCGGGGTCGGCTCCTCGCCGTCGACGACGCCGACCCGCAGCCTCGTCCACACCGTGGCCGGTCCGGGACGCTCGAACTCCCCGTCGACCCAGCGCCATTCCACCGCGTCGACGTAGCCGCCGCCCCAGTTCTCCGGCCGCGGCAGCTCCACCCCGTCGCCGTCCGGTGGCGCGGCTACCGGGGTGTCGGGCACGCCGAGCGGATCGCGGGTGGTCCGTAGCCGCCAGGCGAGCATCCGGGCCACCGGGACTCCGGGGTCGGGGTCGTCGGCATGCGGGGAGTGGTCGGCGCGGGCCACGGCGTACAGCTGGGCCTCGCACAGCGCGACCTTGGCGCCCTCCCGCAGCACATGCGCCTCGACCCTCAGGTCGGCGACCGGGATCGGGGCGAGGACCTCGACCGTGGCCCGGGCCAGCAGGCCGGGGGAGGGAGCGTGCCCGAGCCGCTCGACGGCACGGCCGAGCAGGGCGGTGGGCGGCCCGGCGTGCTGGTGGCGGGTATCCCACGGCCCCCGGGTGTGGCCGGTGGACCGGTAGACCCCGGCCACCGCGGAGCCCCCGGGCGCCGACTCGTCCAGCGGCAGGTAGAAGGCCTCGGTCACGGGTCCGACGCTAGACCTCCGGGGAGCGCGACGCGTGCCGGTCCGGACGTCGGTCGCACGTTCCGCGGGTCGGAAGACCCGGTGTGGACTTGGTCACAGCGGGACCCCCGAGGCCCTTGGACCGTACGAGGGGGCCTCCCGCATTCGGCACAGTTAGGGCACCCTAGGAAGCCCTGTCGGCCCCACGACGATGCGGAGCGTTGACACCACCATGACTGTGCCCGGCCTGGAGAACCCGCCCACCCGCAACAAGAAGCTCCTCGAGTGGGTCGAGGAGGTGGCAGCGCTGACCAAGCCGGACCGCGTGGAGTGGTGCGACGGCTCGCAGGAGGAGTGGGACCGGCTCACCCAGCTCATGGTGGACGGCGGCACGTTCACGCGGCTGAACCCCGAGAAGCGGCCGAACTCGTTCCTGGCCCGCTCCAACCCCTCCGACGTGGCGCGGGTGGAGGACCGGACGTTCATCTGCTCGCAGCGCGAGGAGGACGCCGGCCCGACCAACAACTGGGCCGACCCGGTGGAGATGAAGGCGACGCTGCGCGGGCTGTTCGACGGCTCGATGCGCGGCCGCACGATGTACGTCATCCCGTTCTCGATGGGACCGCTGGGCTCGCACATCGCCCAGCTCGGCGTCGAGCTCACCGACTCCCCGTACGTCGTGGTCAACATGCGGATCATGACCCGGATGGGGCAGGCGGCCCTCGACCTGATCGGCGAGGACGGCGACTTCGTCCCGGCCCTGCACTCGGTGGGCTACCCGCTGGTGGACGCGGACAGCACCGCGCGCGAGGACGTCACCTGGCCGTGCAACGACACCAAGTACATCGTGCACTTCCCGGAGAGCCGCGAGATCTGGTCGTACGGCTCCGGCTACGGCGGCAACGCGCTGCTGGGCAAGAAGTGCTTCGCGCTGCGGATCGCCTCGGCGATGGCCCGCGACGAGGGCTGGCTGGCCGAGCACATGCTCATCCTCAAGCTCACCGACCCGGCCGGCGACGTCCGCTACATCACCGGTGCCTTCCCGTCGGCGTGCGGCAAGACCAACCTGGCCATGCTCGAGCCGACGCTGCCGGGCTGGACGGTCGAGACCGTCGGTGACGACATCGCCTGGATGCGCTTCGGCAAGGACGGGCGGCTGTACGCGATCAACCCCGAGGCCGGATTCTTCGGCGTCGCTCCCGGCACCAGCATGAAGACCAACGCCAACGCGATGCGCACGCTGTACGCCAACTGCATCTACACCAACGTCGGCCTCACCGACGACGGTGACATCTGGTGGGAGGGCATGACCGACGAGCCCCCCGCGCACCTGATCGACTGGAAGGGCAACGACTGGACGCCGGAGAGCGACAGCCCGGCGGCGCACCCCAACGCCCGCTTCACCTCGCCGGCCTCGCAGTGCCCGTCGATCGCGGACAACTGGGAGGACCCGGCCGGCGTGCCGATCTCCGCGGTGCTGTTCGGCGGCCGTCGCGCCACCAACGTCCCGCTGGTCACCGAGTCGTTCAACTGGGACCACGGCGTGTTCATGGGCGCGACGGTGTCGTCGGAGATGACCGCCGCGGCCGTCGGCGGGATGGGCCAGCTGCGCCGCGACCCGTTCGCGATGCTGCCGTTCTGCGGCTACAACATGGCCGACTACTGGGGCCACTGGCTGAAGGTGGGCACGTTCACCGACCCGGAGAAGCTGCCCCGGGTCTACGCGGTGAACTGGTTCCGCAAGGACGCCGACGGCGCCTTCCTGTGGCCCGGCTTCGGCGAGAACTCCCGGGTGCTTGCCTGGATCGTGGACCGGCTCGAGGGCAACGCGGAAGCGGTCGACACCCCGATCGGCCGGCTCCCGGCACCGGGCTCGCTCGACCTCGAGGGCCTCGACCTCGACGCCGACACCGTGGCCACGCTCTTCGAGGTGGACCCGAGCGCCTGGCTGGCGGAGTCGGACCTGACCGAGGAGTACTTCACGGTCTTCGGCTCCAAGGTGCCCCCGCAGCTGTGGGAGCAGCTCGGCGAGCTGCGCGGCCGGCTGCAGGCCGCCACCGGCACCGAGCCGCCGGCCAACAAGGTCTGACGGGAGTCCCCACCGGTCCGCGGTGGGCCCCCGCCCCACCTGCCGACACCGTCGCCACCCGGCCCGTCAGGGCCTGGGTGGCGACGGTGTCGGTGTTCTCCGGGCGGGGTTCAGAGCGCGGCGCGCTTGACCTTGGGGCGGACGTCGAAGAAGTAGACGGCGATGACCACGATGCCGGCCATCCAGGCCAGGGTGCGGCCGGTGTTGTCGTCCCCGGGTCGCCAGAACCCCTGCCACAGTTGCAGGCCGACCGCGAAGCCGAGGACCCACAGCCACACCCAGCGGCGCAGCCGGTCGGCGTCCCGGTACGCCTGCGGCGACCAGCGCCACGCGTCGACGAAGGCCCAGATCTTCAGCAGCAGGGTCGCGTAGCCGACGATCAGGGCCGTGAGCAGGACCGGGTCTCCCACGGCGCCCACCCTAGGAGCGTGGCTCGCTCACGGTCTCGGCAGGTTGGCGGGTGTGGGTGGCCGCGGCTGCCCCTGAACCGGCTGCGGCCGAGGTGTTCGGCGCACGTCCGGCGAGTCGTCCACAGGGCTTCGGGCTTGGTCGGAGGGTCTGTCGGACCCCCTGTCTAGCGTGGGGGTGTGGCCGATGGATGGATCGACGAGACCCCGTGCGGGGGCTGGCCGTGGGAGAGCGTGGAGCCCGGACCCGGGCTGGCTGCCGCGGTGGCGGGCGTCGAGGTCGACGCGCTGCCGGGGGAGGCGACGGCCAGCCTGCTGAAGGCCTGCGACCGGCTGCTGGGCTGGGCGCAGGTGCAGGCGGGGCGGGCGATGGTGGCGGTGTCCGACGCGGTGACCGAGGCCAGTCGGCCGGCGCCGGGCGTGGTGTCGAGCGACCGGGACGCGTGGCTGGGTGAGGAGCTGGCCGCCGCACTGCGGGTGGCCCCGGCGACCGCGCTGGGCAAGGCCGCGGCGGCCGAGGAGGTGCTGCGGGTGCACCCCCGCCTGGGCGAGGCGGTGGAGTCGGGTGCGTTGAGCTGGACCCAGGCCAGCGTGCTGGGGCAGGGGGTCCGGCCGCTGCGAGGCCTGCGCGATGACCGGGGCCGTGACCTGGCCGAGGTGGCGTTGTCGGTGCTGCTGCCGGACGCGGGCCGCTACCCGCCGGCGCGGCTGCGCGAGCGGGTCGCCGCGTTCGTGGTGCGCCTGGCGCCGCAGGCGGCGGCCGAGCGCCGACGCCGCGAGGCGCGGGACCGCACCGGGGTGGAGTGGTGGGCCGAGCCTGACGGGATGGCGTGCCTGGCCGTGCGCGGGCTGGCCCCGGACCTGCTGGCCCTGCGCGGCCGGATCCACGCCGCAGCCGACCGACTCCGTGAGCGCACCGCGGACGGTCAGCCCGGCGCGGCGGCCGGACAGCCCGACGCTCAGGCCGGACAGCCCGGCGGGGCGGGCGAGGGCGAGGCCCCCACGCTGGGTCAGTGGCGCGTCGGCGCGCTGCTGGCCGCGTTCGGGGTGACCCCGCTCGACCCGGCCCTGGCATCAGCAACGGCATCAGCAACGGCGTCAGCAACGGCATCGACGTCGAGCCCCGGGCCGGCGGCGGATCCGGCGCCGCCGCGGCCGGAGGTCCGGATCCTGATCGACCTGGCCACCCTGTTCGGTCTCGTGGACGCGCCCGCGGAGCTGGAGGGCTACGGGCCGATCGACCCCGAGCTGGCGCGTGCGCTGGCGGCGGACGCGGACTGGGTCCGCTGGGTCAGCGACCCGGTGACCGGGCACCTGCTCGACGCCGGCACCCGTCGACTCCCGACGCCGGCGATGGCCCGGCAGGTCCGGGCCCGCGACGCCCGCTGCTCGCACCCCACCTGCGGGCGCCGCGCAGCGGGCTGCGACGTGGACCACGTCCCTGCCTACCGGCGCACCGGACGCACCCACATGGACCAGCTCGCCGTCGCCTGCCCGCGGCACAACCGCCGACGCGACCAGGCCGGCTGGCTCGCCGAGCCGCACCCCGCCGTCGACCTGACCGGCGGACCCGCGCCGGTGTGGACCAGCCCCCTGGGGCAGCGGTACGCCACCCTCAGGTCCCCGCTACTGCCCGCCTCACCGCCCGGACGGCCCCCGCCCCCGCCCGCGGATCCGGACGCGCCGCCCGACCCCGACGACCTCCCGCCCTTCTGACCCGGCGTTCAGGTGCCGCGGTGGCCGCGGTCGCGCACCACCCGTGCGACGCTGCCCGGGCCCCTGGGGCCACGGCGGTGCAGGTGTCACCGGACCGCCGCGGTGCCCGTACGAACGCACCCCGACCCCGGCGGCGCCGGAGTCGGGGTGCGGTGGGCCAGGCAGCTGCGATCAGGTCGGCTGGTCCCCGATGGTGGCGACCATGACCGCCTTGATCGTGTGCAGGCGGTTCTCCGCCTGGTCGAACGCGATGTTGTAGGCCGACTCGAAGACGTCGTTGGTGACCTCGAGCCCGTTGTCCATCCCGGTCTTCTCCGCGATGTCCTGGCCGACCTTGGTGTTGGTGTCGTGGAACGCCGGCAGGCAGTGCATGAAGCGCACCCGCGGGTTGCCCGTCGCCTCCAGCGCCGCGGCGTTGACCTGGTAGGGCTTGAGCAGCTTGATCCGCTGGTCCCAGACCTCCTTCGGCTCGCCCATGGACACCCACACGTCGGTGTGCACGAAGTCGACGCCCTTGAGGCCCTTCTTCGGGTCCTCGGTCAGCGTCACCTTCGCACCGGACTCCTTGGCCCGGGCCTTGGCGGCGGCCTGGACCTCCTTCGACGGCCACAGCGCCTTCGGCGACACGATCCGTACGTCAGCGCCCATGATCGCGCCCATGACGAGCAGCGAGTTGCCCATGTTGCTACGGGCGTCGCCCATGTAGGCGTACGAGATCTGGTGGTACGGCTTGTGGCTGTGCTCGTTCATCGTGAGGAAGTCGGCGAGCATCTGGGTCGGGTGCCACTCGTCGGTCAGCCCGTTGTAGACCGGCACGTGCGAGTACTCCGCCAGCGTCTCCACGGTCGCCTGCGCGGAACCGCGGAACTCGATCCCGTCGAACATCCGCGAGAGCACCCGGGCGGTGTCGGCGACGGACTCCTTGTGCCCGAGCTGCGAGGACTGCGGGTCCAGGTACGTCACGTGGGCGCCCTGGTCGTAGGCCCCGACCTCGAACGCGCACCGGGTGCGGGTCGAGGTCTTCTCGAAGATCAGCGCGATCGCCTTGCCGGTCAGCAGCCGCTGCTCGGTGCCCGCGTACTTCGCCCGCTTCAGGTCCCGGGAGAGGTTGAGCAGGTAGAGCATCTCCTTCTCGGTGAAGTCGAGCTCCTTGAGGAAGTGGCGGCCCTTGAGGTTGAACATCTGCGTCGCTCCTGGTGTCGGGGTCGGGGGGCCGGGCCGGTCAGGCCGGGTCGCGCTCGATCGGGCAGCTCATGCACCGCGGGCCGCCGCGTCCGCGACCGAGCTCGGAGCCCACGATGGTGACGACCTCGATGCCGTTCTTGCGCAGGAACGTGTTGGTCGTCGTGTTGCGCTCGTAGCCGAAGATGACGCCGGGGGCGACCGCGAGGAAGTTGTTGCCGTCGTCCCACTGCTCGCGCTCGGCGCCGAGCTCGTCGATGGGGGTGCGCAGCGGGGTCATCTTCTCCACCCCGACCGCGTCGGCCAGCACCGGCCAGAGGTCCTTGTTCTCCGTGATGGTGTACTCGCCGCCACCGCCCTTGCGGGTGAGCGTGAACGTCTTCAGCTCGTCGGGAAGGTACGGGTAGACGGAGAACTTGTCCTTGTCGATCATCGTCATCGCGGTGTCGAGGTGCATGAAGGCCCTCGTCTTGGGCAGCTCGACGACGATGACCTTGTCGATGTGCTCGCGCTCGTCGGTGAAGTACGCCTTCACGAGCATGCCGATGCCCTGCGGGGTCGTGCGCTCGCCCATGCCGATCATGACGGTTCCGTTGCCCACGACCAGGATGTCGCCGCCCTCGACGGTGGCCGGGTCGTGCGGCTCGTCGTCGTTGCCGTAGTAGAAGTGCAGGTCGGCGTCCTTGAACAGCGGGTGGAAGTTCCAGATCGCCCGCGAGTGCAGCGTCTCCCGCTTGCGCGCCGGCTTCGCCATCGGGTGCACCGACAGGCCGTCGTACACCCAGGCGCTGTTGTCCCGCTGGAACAGGTGGTTGGGCAGCGGCGTCAGGACGAAGTCGTAGTCGTCGAGGTACTCCCACAGCAGCGACTGCGCCTTGGGCAGGTGCAGGTCCTTCTTCAGGATCCCGCCGATGAAGTACTCGGCCAGCGTCGCGCCGTCGAGACCGTCCGCCAGGTCGTGCAGCGGCTCGACCAGCTGGTGGCCGACGGTGTGGTCGTTGGCGAGACGCTCGAGCAGCCAGTCCCGCGCCTCGGGCTGGTCCAGCACCTCTCCGAGCAGCTCGGCGAAGTAGTAGACCTTCACCCCCTTGTCACGCAGCTTCTGCGCGAAGGCGTCGTGCTCCTCGCGGGCACGCTGGGCCCACATGACGTCGTCGAACAGCAGCTCGTCGACGTTCGAGGGCGTCAGGCGGGACAGCTCGAGGCCCGGCCGGTGAATGATCACCTGCTTGAGCTGGCCCACCTCAGAGTCGACGTGAAATCCCATGGCCGGTCCTCTCGGGTGCGTGGCCGAGCCCGATCAGGGCTCCTGGCCCGATCCTGGCCCCCTCACACGGGGGTTGCCACTCGTTCGCCCAACATTCGCCGAGCGGGCGGGCGCGGTCTACGGACGGTATGGCGGGACCGGTTCGGGCGCGGTCATCCGGCTGCGCTGGGCCAGGTAGACGGGGATGCCGATGAGGAACGCGACCCCGGCCATCAGGAACGGGGCGTACTCCACCAGCCAGCTGGAGTCGTCACCGGTGTTCCTGGAGTAGAGGATGAACAGCACCGAGAACGCCAGCGCGAGCGCGGCCACGACCAGGTCGCGGACGAAGCGCGCGGTGTCGAGGGCACGGCCGTCGTGCAGTCTCCACTTCAGCTGGGCGAGCGCGGAGAACGCGTAGGGGATCGCCGCAGTGATGCCGGACATGTAGACCAGCGTGTTGAACACGGTGTAGCCGCTGCTGCCGAGGTACGAGACGACCATGACGACCGAGGCCAGCACGGTGCTGGCCACGATCCCGAACGCCGGGACGCCGCGGGACGACAGGTGCGCGAAGCGGGCCGGGAACAGCCCGTCCTTGGCGGCGGCCAGCGGCATCTCGGCGCAGATCATCGTCCAGCCGTTCAGCGCCCCGAAGCCGGAGATGATCACCGCGATCGCCATCAGGTTGCCCGCCCACGTCCCGCCGCCGACCATGTCGTTGACCGCGGTGGCGTACGGCGCCGTCGACTCTGCCAGGTCGGCACTGCCGACGATCCCGAACACCGCGGTGAGCGACAGCAGGTAGACCGCCGCCGTCGCCAGGGTCCCCAGGACGGTGGCGCGGGGCACGTTGCGGTCGGGGTCGCGGACCTTCGCCGCGGCCACGGACGCGGTCTCGACGCCCAGGTAGCTGAACAGGCACAGCGCCATGGCGCCGCCGATGGCGGACAGGTCGCTGTCGCCGCTGGCGTTGAAGGGGGTGAAGTTGCCGGCCTTCATGAAGAACAGGCCGACCGTGGACATCAGCACCAGCGGCACGAACTTGATGACGGACGTCCACAGCTGGACCGCGCCCATGTTCTTGACGCCGGACAGGTTGATGACCGCGGGGATCCACAGGCCGGCGAGGGCGATGACCACCGACCAGAACGCGTTGGCGCCGGTGTTGACGAACAGCTCGACGTAGAACACCCAGCCCACGACGATCGCGGCGTTGCCCGACCACGCGGTGATCCAGTACAGCCAGGCGTTGGCGAACCCGGTGAGGTTGCCGAACGCCGTGCGGGCGTAGGCGTACGGCCCTCCGTCGGCCGGCATCCGCTTCGACAGCGCCGCGAACATGAGTGCGAGGGCGAGGGCGCCGACGGTGGTCAGCCCCATCGCCACCAGGCTGATGGGGCCGTACGCGGCCAGCGAGCCCGGCAGGTTGAAGATGCCGACCCCGATGATGCTGCCCACGATGAGCGCGGTCGCCTGGGGCAGTCCGAGGCGTCCGGCGGGGGCGGGGGTCGCGGGCTGCGTCGAGGGTGGTGTCGGTGCGGACATGGTGCCTCCCGGGGCGACGCCGCCCATGCTGCTCCTCGGGTGAGCGCGTCGCGCGCCATATGGTGGGCCGCGGTCCGTGATCCGCGACGCAAAACCGCGCGTCGGTGGGTCGGGGACCGCTATAACGGTGCCGTTGCCTACCCCCGGAGGGGACTCATGGCCACCGAGGCACCGAGCGCACCGGCACCTGCCGAGCCCGCGCCGAAGAAGAAGTTCCGCTTCCCGACCGCGTTCACGGTCCTGTTCTTCGTCCTCCTCATCGTCTGGGGACTGACGTTCATCATCAAGCCGGGCAGCTACGCCTACGTCAGCTGCGACGGCGGGAACGCCAAGCCGATCCCCGGCACCTATGAGCAGGTCGAGCTCGACATACCGATCGCCGACCGCATCTACGACCTGCTGCTGTCGCCGGTCAACGGCCTGTACGGCATCCGGGTGCCCCCCGGCGCGCTGGACGAGGCACCGCCGGCGGACCTGGACGCCAAGGCCGCCGCGGCCTGCGGCGAGGGCGTGCCGTACGAGGTCGTCACCCCGCCCGGGTTCACCGGCCCGTACGAGAGCGGTGACCTCGCGGGCGCCGTCCAGGTCTTCTACTTCGTGCTGTGCATCGGTGCGTTCATCACCGTGACGATGAAGACCGGTGCCCTGGACGCCGGCATCGCCCGGATCACGCACCGGTTCCGCACCCGAGGGTTGCTGCTCATCACCATCCTCATGGTGATCTTCTCGATCGGCGGCACCACGTACGGGATGGCGGAGGAGACGCTGGGGTTCTACGCCCTGCTCGTGCCGATCATGGTGGGGTTGGGCTTCGACCGGATGGTCGGCGCCGTGACGATCATGGTCGGTGCGGGCGTCGGGACGCTGGCGTCCACGGTCAACCCGTTCGCCACGGGCGTGGCCTCCGGCGCCGCGGACATCCCGCTCGGTGATGGCATCGGCCTGCGGCTGCTGATGTACATCACCCTCACGATCATCGCGATCCTCTACGTGCTGCGGTACGCCCGGAAGGTCAAGAAGAACCCGGAGAAGTCGCTGGTGCGCAACGACCCGCGCGGTGGCGTGGGCGAAGAGGCGCTGGACGAGATGGACGAGGCCGCGGCGATGGAGGAGCCGCCCGTCATGACCGGCCGGCAGAAGGCCGTGATGTGGGTCTTCGGCCTCACCTTCGTGCTGATGATCTTCTCCGTCATCCCCTGGGGCGACTTCTTCGAGTCCTGGTCGGAGCCGCTGAGCAAGGTCTTCATGCCGTGGTACTTCCCCGAGCTCGCTGCGCTCTTCCTCATCGGCTCGGTCGTGATCGGCCTGATCGGCGGTCTCGGCGAGGAGGGCATGGTCAGCGGGATCATCCAGGGGATGGGCGACTTCATGGGCGCCGCGCTCATCATCGCGATCGCCCGCGGCGTCACCGTGATCATGAACAACTCCGGCATCACCGACACGGTGCTGAACTCGCTCGCGGAGGTGGTGGCGGGCCTGTCGGCCGCGGTGTTCGGGATCATGATGTACGTCGTCAACATCCCGTTGGCCTTCCTGGTGCCGTCGTCGAGCGGGCACGCGACCCTGGCCATGCCGATCATGGCGCCCCTGGCGGACTTCGCCGGGGTGAGCCGCGCGATCGTCGTCACGGCCTACCAGTCGGCGTCGGGCTGGGTGAACCTGTTCACCCCGACCTCGGCGATCGTCATGGGTGGTCTGGCCCTGGCCAAGGTCGGCTACGACCGCTACATCCGGTTCGTCTGGCCGCTGCTGGTCATCCTGTTCGTCGGGATCTGCGCGTTCCTCGCGCTGGGGGTCGCCGTCCCGGCACTCGGGGGACCGGTGAACTAGCCGGTACCCGCGACGCGGACACCGAAACCGCTGCTACCCGCCCCGGAAGGGGCTGGGTGGCAGCGGTTTCGGTGTGTCGTGGGGGCGTACGCGGCTAGGCGCCGAGGGCGGTCGGGGAGACGGCCGCGGCGATCTCCTCGCTGGCCATCCGGGCCCCCTCGCCGCGCCGCCGCGGGTAGACCGACAGCGCGATCCGGACGTAGATCCGCTCGCGGTCCTCCTCGGTCAGGCCGCCCCAGACGCCGTACGGCTCACGGGCGCGCACGGCGTAGTCGGCGCACTCGATCCGCACCGGGCAGGCGGCGCACACGGCCTTGGCCGCGCGGTCGCGGCGCAGCCGGGCCAGCCCGCGCTCGTTCTGCGGGTGGAAGAACAAGGTGGGGTCGGCCTCCCGGCAGGCACCGCGCTCCTGCCACTCCCATGTCGCGTCGCGGGGCACCTGGGCAAGAGGCTGCTGGGGCATCGGGGCCTCCCCTGCCGGAGGATCGACCGGAGTCGGGTGTGTTCATGCCGTGACGACGAAGTTACGCACGGTGAGACGCCGCGACACGTGACCAAGGTCATGACTTGCGCGGCCGTTCGGGTGATCGTGCGAGCACGCACAGTGAGCGAACGGCGGGGTCGATCACGGACCGTTCGGAGGAGACGCGCGAGAGCCGCCGTCGCGGGGGGTGACGGCGGCTCTCGCAGGGGTGGTGCGGCGGTGCTGCGGGGGGCTGGTCCCGGGTCAGGCGTCGGAGCTCTCGGCGGCGGCCTGCTCGGACGCGATCGAGGAGCGGACCTCCTCCATGTCCACGTCGCGGACGGCCTGGATCAGCTGGGTGAGCGCGTGCTCGGGCAGCGCGCCGGCCTGCGAGTACAGCACCACGCCCTCGCGGATCGCCATCAGCGTGGGGATCGAGCTGATGCCGAAGGCGCCGGCCAGGCCGGGCTCGGCCTCGGTGTCGACCTTGGCGAAGACGATGTCGCCGTTGCTCTCGCTGGCCTTCTCGTACACGGGGCCGAACATCCGGCACGGGCCGCACCACTCGGCCCAGAAGTCGATCAGGACGATGTCGTTGCCCTTGACGGTGTCGGCGAAGGTCGCCTCGCTCAGCGCGACGGTGCTCACGGGGGGTCCTCTCGGTCTGCGGTCCCGGGGTACCCCCCGGGGGTGTCTGCTCTGGTGGGTAACGCCGGTGCCACCGGATCTGTTCCCCACGACCATATACCCCCTAGGGTATAGTTCGAAACCCCCGACCGAGCGACACCGACCCAGACCCAGGAGTCCCCGTGACCGACGCCCCCGCCCTCACCGTGCGCGTGGACCGCCCGTTCGACCAGGTCGTGGCGGACGTGCGCGCCGCGCTCGCGACCCAGGGCTTCGGCGTGCTCACCGAGATCGACGTGCAGGCCACCCTCAAGGCCAAGATCGACGTGGACATGCCCGCCTACCTGATCCTCGGGGCCTGCAACCCCCCGCTGGCGCACCGCGCCCTGACCGCGGACCCCCACGTCGGGACCCTGCTTCCGTGCAACGTCGTGGTCCGGGTGGACGGCGACGCCGTGGTCGTCGACGCGGTGGACCCGGGGGAGATGCTGCGGGCGACCGGCAAGCCGGACCTCGCGCCGGTGGCGAACGAGGCCACCGCGAAGCTGACCACCGCGCTGGCGAGCCTGGCCTGAGCGGGCCGACCGTGATCGGGCCGGTCGCCCGCCTCGGGTGACGGAACGCCGGGCGCTTGCCACGATGGGGCCGTGACCGAGATACCGCCGTACGACGCCGCCACCGCGCCGCCCCCCGCGCCCGGCCGGCTGCTGGTGGCGGCCCCGGGGCTGACCGACCCCAACTTCGCGCGCACCGTGGTGCTGCTGCTCGAGCACGACGAGTCGGGCACGCTCGGGGTGGTGCTCAACCGGCCCACGCCGGTGGATGTCGACGAGGTGCTGCCCACCTGGCGCCCGCTGCTGACCGGCGAGCCGTACGTGTTCCAGGGCGGTCCGGTGGCCCTCGACAGCGCCCTCGGCCTGGCGTCGGTGGTGACCGTCGACGACGCCCACGAGCCGCAGGGGTTCCGCCGGGTGGTGGGGCCGGTCGGCCTGGTGGACCTCGACGGGGTACCCGAGCAGCTGGCACCCGAGCTGGCCGGGATGCGGATCTTCGTCGGCTACGCCGGCTGGTCCCCGGGTCAGCTGGACGGGGAGCTGGCGGAGGGCGCCTGGTACGTCGTGGAGGGGCTGCCCTCGGACGCGTTCACCGGCGAGCCGGGCGGCCTGTGGCGGGAGGTCCTGCGCCGGCAGCAGGCGCCGCTGGCGTTCGTGGCGACGATGCCCGAGGACCCCACCCTCAACTGAGCGGCCCGTACACTCCCGGCATGACGGCCCCCCTGGACCCGGCCCCCCTGGACAGCCCGGAGCTGTCCGGCGACACCCTCGTCGAGGAGCGCACCGACGCCGCGTACGAGGACGGCGACCACGAGCGCTTCGCGCACTACGTGCGCAAGGAGAAGGTCGTCGAGAGCGCCGTCACCGGGACCCCGGTGATCGCGCTGTGCGGCAAGGTCTGGGTCCCCGGTCGCGACCCGTCCAAGTTCCCGGTCTGCCCGGAGTGCCAGCGGATCTACAACGGCCTGCCACCCGGTCGCGGTGACCGCGGCGGGTCCGGCGGCCCCGGCGGCGACTCCTGACCCCACCGGGCACCGACCGGGCCGCGCCCGGTCCGGGACTGCTGGACGCCACCCATCGCGGGGTGACCGTCGGCGTCCTGTCGGTCGTCACGCTGGTCGCGTTCGAGGCGATCGCGGTCGCCACCGCGATGCCGGTGGTGGCGCGGGACCTCGGCGGGATCGCGTCCTACACCTGGGCGTTCGGGGCGTTCGTCGTCGCGTCCCTGCTCGGCATGGTGGTGGCCGGCACCTGGTGCGACCGCGACGGCCCGCGGCGCTCGCTGGAACTCGGCATCGTGCTGTTCGCCGGCGGCGCGGCCGCGTCCGGGCTGGCGCCCTCGATGACCGCCCTGGTGCTGGGTCGCGGCGTCCAGGGCCTCGGTGGCGGCGCCACGATCGTCGCGCTGTACGTGCTCATCGCCCGCGCCTACGACGACGCGCTGCGGCCGCGCGCGTTCAGTGCGCTGGCCGCGGCCTGGGTGCTGCCGGCGGTCGTGGGCCCGCTGGTCGCGGGGTGGCTGGCCGACCACGTCTCCTGGCGCGCGGTCTTCCTGCTCGTCCCCGTCCTGGTGGCCCCGCCGGCCGCGGTGCTGTGGCCGCGACTGCGTCGGTACGACGGCGGCGACCCGGCGGCCGTGCGGCCGGGCCGCACCCGGGCCGGCCTGCTCGCCGCACTGGGCCTGCTGCTGGTGCAGGACGGTGCCCTGCGGGCCGGGCCCCTCGGCGTCGCGGAGGCGGTGGCGGGGGTGGCGCTGCTGGTGCCCGCGCTGCGCCCGCTGCTGCCGGCCGGGTCGCTGCGGCTGGCCCGCGGCCTGCCCACCACGGTCGTGATGCGGGGCGTGCTCGCCGCCGGGTTCTTCGCGGCGGAGACCTTCGTGCCGCTGGGGCTGTCCGAGGTGCGCGGGGTGTCCACCACGGCCGCCGGCTTCACGCTGACGGCGGCGACCGTGGGCTGGGCGCTGGGGTCCTACCTGCAGGGCCGACTCCCGGGGGACCAGGACCGGGCCCGCACGGTCCGGCTGGGCAGCCTGCTCGTCGCCCTGGGTGTGGCGACCCTGCCCGTGGTCGTCCTGGTGCCCGTCCCGCCCTGGATCGCCGGGGTGTCCTGGTTCGTCGGGGCGATCGGGATGGGGCTCTCGCTGCCCTCCATCTCCGTGCAGACGCTGCGGCTGTCACCGGTTGCTGACCAGGGGGTCAACTCCGCGGCCCTGCAGCTGTCCGACTCGGTCCTGGTCGCGGTGGCCATTGCCGGTGCCGGTGCCGTGTACGCGGCCGCCGTCGACTCCGGCGGCGCCGAGCCCGGGACGTACGCCCTGGTGTGGCTGCTCTGCGCCGGGGTCCTCCTCGCGGCGGCGGGCCTGGCCGGCCGGATGCGGCCGGTCGCTGGCACCCCCGGCGATGCGGGCGGAGCCCCGGCGACCTGAGAGGATGTCGCCCCGTCGTGCCCGTCGGAACCGGAGGAACCACCCATGAACCGTCGCCCGCTCACCCTCGCCGCCGCCGTGCTGGCCGGCGGGCTGGTGCTCAGCGGCTGCGCCCAGGAGAGCAGCACGTCCTCGTCGAGCTCGGCCGCCCCGGAGTCGTCGTCCGCGGCGCCGGAGAGCAGCAGCCCGGCGGAGAGCCCCTCGTCCGACGCCTGCGCCAAGGAGAACCTGGTCACCGTCACCCCGGGGACCCTCACCATCGGCACCGACAAGCCGGCCTACCCGCCGTACTTCGTCGACGACGACCCGTCCAACGGCAAGGGTTTCGAGTCCGCGGTGGCGTACGCCGTCGCCGAGGGCCTGGGCTACACCACCGACGAGGTCACCTGGACGGTCGTGCCGTTCAACACCTCGTACGCACCGGGGGACAAGAACTTCGACTTCGACATCAACCAGATCTCGATCACGCCGGAGCGGCAGAAGGCCGTCGACTTCTCCGACGGCTACTACACGGTGAACCAGGCGGTCGTCGCGCTGAAGGACTCCCCGATCGCCGACGCGACGACGCTGGAGCAGCTGAAGACCGCCAAGCTCGGCGCGCAGGTGGGCACCACGAGCCTGACCTACATCGACGAGTACGTGCAGCCGGAGGCGAAGCCGTTCGTCTACAACGACACCAACGATGCCAAGAGCGCGCTGGAGAACGGCCAGATCGACGGCATCGTCGTCGACCTGCCGACGGCGTACTACATCACCGCCGCCGAGATCGACAACAGCAAGATCGTGGGCCAGTTCCCCGCGCAGGAGGGCCCCGACGCCGAGCAGTTCGGCCTGCTGTTCGCCAAGGGCAACCCGCTGGTCGAGTGCGTCAACCAGGTGCTCGCCGAGCTGAAGTCCACCGGCGACCTGGAGGAGATCCAGAACGTGTGGCTCGCGGGTGACGAGGCGCCCTACTTCCAGCAGTGACCCCGGTACGCCCCGCCGCGCCGGGCGACGTGACGGCCACGCCGTACGTCGACCCGGCGCGCTGGGCGTTCCAGCGCCGCACGGCGCGTCGCGACGCGCTGGTCGGGATGGCCAGTCTCGTCATCGTCGTCGTCGTCATCTCGTACCTGGTCTCGCGCACCCCCGGCTGGCCGGTCGTCCAGGACACGTTCTTCAACCGCGAGCAGTTCACCGAGTCGTTCCCCGGGCTGATCGAGGCGTTCTGGCTCAACGTCCGCATCTTCCTGGTGGCCGAGCCCCTGATCCTGCTGTTCGGCCTGCTCA
This sequence comes from Candidatus Nanopelagicales bacterium, assembly GCA_041393815.1. Classification (NCBI taxonomy): domain Bacteria; kingdom Bacillati; phylum Actinomycetota; class Actinomycetes; order Candidatus Nanopelagicales; species Candidatus Nanopelagicales bacterium. The sequence goes on from JAWKJK010000006.1 coordinate 22,340, forward strand.
TCGCCCTCGGCCGCGGCCTGCGCGCGCCGGTGCTGCTGCCGGTCCGGGTGGCGGCCACCGTCTACACCGACATCTTCCGCGGCGTCCCCACGATCCTGGTGATCTTCCTGCTCGGCTTCGGCATGCCTGCGCTGCGGCTGCAGGGAGTGCCCACGGACCCGGTGTTCTGGGGCACCGTGGCGCTGGTGCTGTCGTACTCGGCGTACGTCGCCGAGGTGTTCCGCGCCGGTATCGAGTCGGTGCACCCCAGCCAGCGCGCCGCGGCCCGATCGCTGGGCCTGACCTCGGGCCAGACCAACCGGCACGTGGTGCTGCCGCAGGCCGTCCGGCGCGTGATCCCGCCGCTGCTCAACGACTTCATCAGCCTGCAGAAGGACACCGCCCTGGTGGCCGTGCTCGGGCCGATCGAGGTCCTGCGGCAGGCGCAGATCGACGCCTCCTACACGTTCAACTACACGCCGTACGTCGCCGCCGCCCTCATCTTCATCGCGCTGACGATCCCGATGACCCGCTTCGCGGACTGGCTGCAGGCGCGCGCCGCGCGCCGCCGGATGGCCGGAGGCGCTGCATGACCGCGGCCGGGGGGACGCCGCTGCTCTCGGTCGAGGGCGTGCACAAGGCCTTCGGCGACAACCCCGTGCTGCGCGGCATCGACGTGGACGTGGCGCGGCACGAGGTCGTCGTGCTCATCGGGGCGTCGGGTTCGGGCAAGTCCACCCTGCTGCGGTGCGTCAACGGCCTGGAGCAGGTGGACGCCGGTCGGATCGTCCTGGACGGCGACCTCGACGTCACCGCGTTCCGCACCGACCTCGACGCCGTCCGGCGGCGGGTGGGCATCGTGTTCCAGTCGTTCAACCTGTTCCCGCACATGAACGTGCTGCGCAACGTCACACTCGCGCCCCGCAAGGTGCTCGGCCGCAACCGGTCCGAGGCGGAGGCGGCCGCCCGGACGCTGCTGGCCCGGTTCGGGCTGGCGGACAAGGCCGAGGACTTCCCCGACCGGCTGTCCGGCGGCCAGCAGCAACGGGTCGCGATCGTCCGGGCGCTGGCGATGGAGCCGGAGCTGATGCTCTTCGACGAGGTGACGTCGGCGCTGGACCCGCTGCTGGTGGGCGAGGTGCTCGACTCCATCCGCGAGCTCAAGGAGGGCGGCCTCACCATCCTGATGGCGACCCACGAGATGGGGTTCGCCCGGGAGGTCGCCGACCGGGTGTGCTTCCTCGACGCCGGTCGGGTGCTCGAGCAGGGGCCGCCGGCGCAGGTCCTCGGCGACCCCCGCGAGGAGCGCACCCGGCAGTTCCTGGCCCGCGTCCTGGCGTGACGGCGTGACGCAGGGCACGGGCGGCCGCGCGCCTGCGGGGTGACGGCCGCGGGCGGGCCTACCCTGCTGAGGTGCGCACCCCTGGTGCGCCGGCCTCGCAGACGACGAAGGAGACCCGATGACCACCATCGACCCCGGCACCGGCATGCCCATGGGGCCCGGCGGCGACATGGACGCGGAGACCCGCTCCTTCATCAAGGCCGTCGGCGAGTCGTGGTGGGTGCTGCTCTTCCTCGGGCTGATCACGCTGGCGCTCGGCGTCGTCGTCGTGGCCTGGCCCAAGCAGACGATCCTCGTGGTCGCGGTGCTGTTCGCCATCTACCTGCTGGTGAGTGGCATCTTCCAGCTGGTGCGCGGCTTCGCGTCCGGCCTGCCGACGTCGGCGCGGGTGCTGCTGTGGATCGGCGGCGTGCTGTCCCTGGTGCTGGGCATCTTCGCGATCACCAGCGTCGGTGACGCGGTCTGGCTGCTGGCGCTGTTCATCGGCCTGTCGTTCATCTTCCGCGGCATGCTCTACCTGGTGCTCGGGTTCCAGGACAAGGGCGCAGACGGCCGCGGCTGGCAGATCTTCACCGGCATCGTGATGGTGATCGGCGGCGGCGTGATCGTGTTCTGGCCGGGCATCACGCTGCTGACGCTGGCGTTCGTGATGGGCTTCTGGCTGATCTTCACGGGCTTGATGGAGATCATCGGCGCCTTCGTCGTGCGGTCCCGCGCCAAGAAGGCGCTGGCCGCCTGAGCGCACGTCCTCGGCCGTCGGCACCGGGGCGTCGGGGGTGACGTGATGGCGGCGGAGACCTCACAGACCTTGGACCGGGGCCTGCGGGTCCTGTCCCTGCTGGCCGAGCAGCCCGAGGGCATGACGGTCACCGAGCTGGCCGCGGCCCTCGGGGTCAGCCGCACCGTCGTCTACCGGCTGGTCGTGACCCTGGAGCAGCACGGGCTGCTGCGTCGCGGGGCGGACGGTCGGTGCCGGCTCGGGCTCGCGGTGCTCGGGCTGTCCCGGCACGTCCAGCCGCTGCTGCGCGACGCCGCCCTGCCGGCGCTGCGGCGGCTGTCCGACGGTCTCGGCGCCACCTCCTACCTGCTCGTCCTCGACGGAACGGAGGGGCTCACGGTGGCCGTCGTCGAGCCCACCCGCGTGGACGTGCACGTGGCGTCGCGGGTCGGTGCGCGCGTCCCGCTGGACCGCGGCGCCGGCGGGCGGGCACTGCAGGTCGCCCGAGCGGGTCGGGTCGCAGCGGACCCCGGCTGGGTGGCCGTCGCGGGGGACCCCCTGCCCGGCGCTCTCGGCGTGGCGGCGGCACTGCCCGGGGTGCCCGGGGTGGATGCCTGCGTCGGCGTCGTCGTGGTGGGCGACCCGGACCCGGCCGAAGTGGGGCCGCGGGTGCTGCGCGCAGCGGCGGACATCGCCCGCGCGCTGCGATGACCAGGGCGCCTGCGCCGGCTACCAGCAGCCGGTGACCGTCGCGGCCAGGCCGTCCACCGCGCGCCGGGTCGTGAGCTTCGCCACCGACGACGGCTGCCGGTTGACCAGCACCGCGAACACCTTCGGCCGGCCGTCCGCACCCTGCGCCACCCCGGCCAGGGAGATCACCCCGGTGAGGGTGCCGGTCTTGGCCATCACCCTGCCCGCCGCGCACCGCGACGGCGCGGTGTTGTAGCGGCCCAACCGGGTCGTCAGGGTGCCGTCGACCCCGGCCACCGGCAGCCCGCCGTCGGCGTAGATCGGGTCGAGCTCGGGGTGCTCGCCCGTCACCGACAGCCGCAGCACCTCGGTGAGCGCGTACGGGGTCAGCCGGGCGCGCCGGGAGGCACCGCTGCCGTCGACCAGGACCAGCCCGTCGGTGGCGATCCCGAGGGACTCCAGCACGGTGACCGCGGCCCGGGAGGCGCCGGCCCAGGTGGCCGGCTGCCCGGTGGCCAGCGCGACCTGCCGGAAGAGGATCTCGGCCACGTCGTTGTCGGACATCTTGAGCATCCAGCGGATGTCGACCTTGAGCTGCTGGCTGCGGACCGACGCCAGCGCGGTCGCACCCGGGTCCGCGGCCGCCCGGCCGCGGTAGGTGGCCTTGAGTCCGGCCCGGTTCAGCCGGGCGACGAAGTAGCGGGCGGCGTCGTCGGCGTTGTCCCACGTGTGCCGGCCGTCGCGGTTGAGGGACCGTACGGGCGACACGACGCCCGGCTGGTAGGTGCTGCCCCACCCCGGGGCGGCGGACGGCGCCGGGAACAGGGTGTCGTCCAGGGTCACCCGCACGGCTCCGGTGGCTGCCGTCGCGCGCCAGGCCCGGGCGGTACGGGTGGCCAGCCGGCGCAGGTCCGCCGACGACAGGCGGGGGTCACCGCCCCCCACCAGGACGAGGTTCTGCGGACCGGAGCCGACGACGGTGCGGGTGACGAAACGGGCGTTCGGACCGAGCGTCATGAGTGCGGTGGTCGCCGTGACGATCTTCATGGTCGAGGCCGGCATCAGCGGCTGGGTGGAGCGCGAGCCGTAGATCGCCCGCCCGGTCCCGGCATCCGCCACGTGCAGGCCGACCAGGGACCCCAGCGCCCGGTTGCGCAGCCGGCTGGGCAGCAGCCGCGCGACCCGGGCCTCGGCGGCGGCCGAGGAGACCGCCGCGGGGGCGAGGGCTGCGACCGGGTTCGTCGCGGGTGCCGTGCGCGCGGGGGCCGCCGACGCCGTCGGGGCCACGAGCAGGGACACGGTCACGGCGGCGATCGCCAGCGGGACCGCGGCCCTCGTGACGGGGCGACGCAGCGGGGTGGGGGTGGGCGGCACGTCCGCCATGGTGCGTGACGACCCCCGCCGGAGTCACCTTCGGCTCGCCGGGCGTCCGCACTCCGGACGCCAGAAGGCCGGCGTGACCCCGTCCGGATCGATGGCGTCCGGTGCCGCGTGGTGCTGGGATGAGCCCCGTGACCGAGAACCCCAGCCCGCCCGTCCTCACCCCGTCCGACGCGCCGTTCCCGGCGTTCCCGACCGGCTTCGCCTGGGGGACGGCCACGGCGTCGTACCAGATCGAGGGGGGCTGGGACGCCGACGGCAAGGGGATGTCCACCTGGGACGCCTTCGTCCGCGAGCCGGGCAAGGTCCTGACCGGCGAGACCGGCGACGTGGCCTGCGACCACTACCACCGCTGGGAGTCCGACCTGGACCTGATGCACGACCTGGGGGTCAACGCCTACCGGCTCTCGGTCGGCTGGCCCCGGATCGTGCCCGCGGGCGCCGGTGCGGTGGAGCCGCGGGGCCTGGACTTCTACGACCGTCTCGTCGACGGCCTGGTCGCGCGCGGCATCGCGCCGTACCTCACGCTCTTCCACTGGGACCTGCCGCAGGCGCTGGAGGCGCAGGGCGGCTGGCTGGACCGGGACACCTCGCTGCGCTTCGCCGAGTACGCCGCCCTGATGGCGGCCAAGCTCGGCGACCGGGTGGCCGGGTGGATCACGCTCAACGAGCCGTTCGTGCTCACGTCGTTCGGCTACTCCTTCGGCGTCCATGCCCCCGGCCGGGTGCTCGGCCTGGCGGTCTGGCCGGTCGTCCACCACCTGCTGCTCGGGCACGGCCTCGCGGTGCAGGCGCTGCGGGCCGAGGGGATCACCGCTCCGATCGGCATCACCAACAACCTGGCCCCGATCTGGCCGCAGGACCCCGACAGCGAGGGCGACCGGGCCGCCGCGGCCCGGATGGACGCGTACTACAACCGGCAGTTCATGGACCCGGTCCTGCTGGGCACCCAGCCGGTCGACCCGGCCGAGGTCTACCCGGGCTCGGACCTATCGGTCGTGCACGAGGGGGATGCCGAGACGATCGCCACGCCGGTCGACTTCGTCGGCGTCAACTACTACAACCCGCAGATGGTGCGGGCGGCCGGCCCGGACAACCCGATGGGGTTCGAGCTGGTGGAGATCGAGGGCTACCCGCGCTCTGGCTTCAACTGGCCGGTCGTCCCTGAGGCGCTGACCGAGCTGCTCGTCGGCCTGCGTGATCGGTACGGCGACGCGCTGCCCCCGCTGCTGGTCACCGAGAACGGGACCTCGATCCCGGACGAGGTCGACTCGGAGGGCCGCGTCCGCGACGGGTTCCGGATCGCCTACCTCGACCGGCACATCCGCGCGGTGGCAGCCGCCATCGACGCCGGCGTCGACGTGCGCGGCTACTTCTGCTGGTCCTTCATCGACAACTTCGAGTGGGCCGAGGGGACCTCCCAGCGCTTCGGGCTGGTGCACAACGACTTCCTCACCCAGCGGCGCACGCCGAAGGACTCGTTCTCGTGGTACCGCCAGGTCGTCACCGGTGCCGCGGCCGGCTCGGTGCCGCGGGTGGCGTCGTGAGCACGCCGATGCCGCCGGCCGAACCGGCGCCGCCGGTCCCCACGGTCGCGCTGCAGGAGCCGACCCGCCGCGTCAACGGGCTGTTCCTGGGGACCCTGGCGCTGGCCAACCTCGGGATCATGCTGGCGTTCTACACGCCCATCCAGAACCTGCTGCCCCGCATGTCGGAGGAGATCTCCGGGGCGGACGGCAAGGAGTTCGCCCTCGCGGTCGTCACCGGCGTCGGCGTGCTGGGCTCGGTCGTCGGCAACCCGCTGGCCGGTGCCCTGTCGGACCGGACGACCTCCCGCTTCGGCCGACGGCGGCCCTGGCTGCTCGGCGGCGCGATCGTCGGGGCGATCGCCGTGTCGCTGCTGACCCTGCAGTCCACCGTGCTCGGGCTGGCGATCACCTGGCTGTTCGCGCAGGTGTCGGTCAACTCCGCGTACGCGGCCCTCACCGCCACCATCCCGGACCAGGTCCCGGTGAACCAGCGCGGTGTCGCCTCCGGCTGGGTCGGGCTGGCGCAGACCCTCGGCATCGTGCTGGGCGTGGCCCTGGTGTCGTTCGTCGTCACCGGGCTGGCGGCCGGGCATTACCTGACCTCGGCGCTGCTGCTGCTGCTCGTGCTGCCGTTCCTCGCGGTGCTGAAGGACCCCGTGCTGCCCCGGGAGGACCGCGAGCCGTTCCACCTGGGCAGGTTCGTCAAGGGCTTCTGGGTCTCCCCGCGGCTGTACCCCGACTTCGCCTGGGCGTGGGGGGCGCGGTTCCTGGTCCAGCTCGGCAGCGCGATCGCGACGCTGTACCTGCTGTTCTTCCTCAAGGACCGCATCGGCCTGGACGACACCGCGGCCCAGCAGAACCAGACGATCCTCATCGGCCTGTACGCCTTCGGGACCATGGCCACGGCCGTGGTCGGCGGGTACTTCTCCGACCGCAGCGGGCGGCGCAAGATCTTCGTCATCGAGGCCACCGTGGTCATGGCCGTCGCCGCGGTGATCCTGGCCTTCACCACCACGATCGGTCCGGCGTTCGTCGCCGCGCTCATCCTCGGGCTGGGCTACGGCTGGTACCTCGCCGTCGACCAGGCGCTGATCACCCAGGTGCTGCCGGCCGCCCGCGACCGCGCCCGCGACCTGGGGGTCATCAACATCGCCAACTCCGCGCCGCAGGTGCTGGCCCCGGTCATCGCGCTGGCCGCGCTGACGGTCTTCGGCCGGGACGACTTCGGCTACCCCGCGCTGTACATCGTGACCGCGATCGTGACCCTGCTCGGTGCGGTCGCGATCGTGCCGATCAAGTCCGTCCCCTGACCCGACCCGGGGTTGTCCCGGGGGGAGGGCTCCGGTAACCGGACGAATCGCCCGGAACGACCCCGCGGATGCGGGCGTCGGACCAGGTGCGGGTCACAATGGCTGTGTCCCCCTGGCCTTGCGTCGCCTTCCCCGGTGACCGTCCCGACCGCGAGGAGCCCACGCGTGCGCCGTGCCCGCAGCCGACGCCCCGTCCGTCCCCGCAGCCGCGTCGCCGCGTTGCTGTCCACCGTGCTGGCCGCCGCCCTCGCGGTGGGCCTCATGGTGGGTCCGCCGGCATCCGCGGACGAGCCCACCGTCCCTCCGAAGCGGATCCTCACCGGCTGGCTGCCGTACTGGACCAATGAGGCCTCGGTGACCAGCTTCCTGGCCAACGCGGACCTGTTCACCGAGATCTCCCCGTTCTGGCACACCGCCAAGTACTCCGCCGCCAACGGGGTGTCCATCGGCAACTACCTCCCGGACGGCACCCGGCGCGCGCTGCTGGCGCGGCTGAAGACCGCCGGGGTCCCCATCGTGCCCTCGATCACCGACGGGACCGCCGCGAAGCGGATGGCCAAGATCCTGGCCGACCCGCAGCAGCGGGCCACCCACGTCCGGCAGATCGTGGACCTGGTGCTGGCCGAGGGATACGACGGCATCGACCTGGACTACGAGAAGTTCGCGTTCTCCGACGGCCGCGCCACCTGGGCCACCACCCGGCCGCTGTGGGTCACCTTCATGACCGAGCTCGGCCAGGCCCTGCACGCCGAGGGCAAGCTGCTGACGACCGCCGTCCCGCCGCCGTGCGACACCGCGGTGCGCTGCGGCGGCACCAACGGCTACTGGGTCTACGACATCGAGGGCATCGCCCCGGCGGTCGACCGGATCCGGATCATGGCGTACGACTTCTCCTGGTCCACGCCGGGACCGATCGGCCCCTACTGGTGGGCCCGCGGGATCGCCGAGTACGCCGCCTCCGTGATCGACCCGAAGAAGGTGCAGATCGGCGTGCCGACGTACGGCCGCAACTGGGTGCGTCGCGACACCGGCGACCAGGATGGCGACGGCAACAAGACCGAGTACCTGATGACGGGGAAGTGCCCCACGAACGGCACCGACGCCGGCACGAAGGAGAAGGCCGCGTACCGGACGATCACGACGACCACCGCTCCGGACGCGGCGGAGATCCCCGGGCTGCGCGCCGCTCGCGGCTACCCGGACATCCAGTGGGACGACCGGCACAAGGAGGAGTGGTTCCGCTACACCCTCACGACCACCTGGACCGACGACGACGGCACCTCGAAGCGCTGCACCGCCTACCGCGAGGTCTGGTACAACGACGCCACCGCCGTTCTGCCGCGGGTCCGGACGGTCGGCGACCTCGGACTCGGCGGCGCCGCGTTCTGGACCGTCGGTGGGGAGGACCCGAAGCAGTGGGACGAGCTGCGCGCGTACGCGCAGGGCCTCGCACCGGCGACGACGTCGGTCGACGTGACCGCGCCCGCGACGGCCTCGTTCGGCGACCCGGTCACGGTGACCGCGAGCGTGTCGGCCGCCAAGCAGCCGGTCGGGGGCGCCACGGCGACCCTGCGCTGGCGGGCCAAGGCCGGCGGCTCCTGGGCCAAGGTGGCCTCGGCGGCGACCGCCGACGACGGCACCGTCACGTTCGACGTGACCCCGAAGGGCTCCGGCTCCTGGCGGGTCACCGTCGCGGGCTCCGACGTCCGCAAGCCGGGCGACAGCGGCGCGGCCGCGTCGACCACCGTGCGCGCCAAGGTCACGGCCCGGCTGAAGACCGCCACAGTGAAGGCCGGCACCCGGTTCCGCGTCTACGGCCGGGTGGCGCCGGGCCAGGCGAACCAGCCGGTGCGCGTCCAGGTGCTGCGGTCCGGGACCTGGCGCACCACCGCCGTGGTCAAGGCCAACGCCCGCGGCCTGCTCGCGGCGGCGCTGCCGTCCGCGCGCACCCCCGGGACGTACTCCTACCGCCTGGTGAGCACCGCGACCTCGAAGGTGGCCCCGGGCTACTCCCCGACGCTGGAGCTCACCGCGACCTCCTGACCACCCCCCGCCACCCCGCTGGTGGAACCTCTGACCAGCTCCCAGCCCCTCGGGCGTGGTTGTACGTGCCACTTGGTGGGGCGGTCGTGGTCAGCGGGGGGCTAGGGGCTCCAGGCACACGTCCGGCAGGTCGAACCAGCGCAGGTGCTCGAAGTCCGGGCTCACCGCCACCCCGCCGCTCTCGGCGGGCAGTGCGTCCGGCCGGGAGGCCATCAGCCGGCGCGCCTCGGCCAGGTAGTCCGCCAGGGCGGACTCCGGCGCGGTGTCGTCCTGCTGGGGGTAGACCAGGCGGCCGTCCGCGTCGTAGCTGAGCTGCGACAGCCGCAGCGGGGGCTCGACCGGGCCGTTGCGGTGCCGCCACAGCCCCGACGCGGGGTCGAACCGGTAGTCCGGCAGCAGCCGCCAGCCCTCGTCGGCGATGAGCGACACCGCGTCGACGACGTACCGGAAGACGGTCTCGGAGATGAAGTAGTTGAAGTTGACCCGCACCCAGCCGGGCTTGATCCCCTCGCAGCCGTGGGTGATCTCGCGCTCGAACTCGTGGCTGCGCTCGAGGTCGATGCCCAGCAGCCGGTGACCGTAGGGCCCCGCGCACGAGCAGCCGCCGCGGGACTGGATGCCGAACAGGTCGTTGAGGATCGCGACGACCAGGTTGTGGTGCAGGTAGCGGCCACCGGGCCGCCGGATCACGAAGGACACGATCGACAGCCGCTCGGCGTCCACGTTGCCGAGGATCTGGATGTCCGGGTGCGCGCTCCACGCCGCCACCGCGCGGCGGACGAAGTCGTCCTCGTGAGCGCGGATCACGTCGACGCCGACGGCCTCCTTCAGCTGGAAGACGAGCCCCGCGCGGATGGACTCCACGATCGCCGGGGTCCCGGCCTCCTCCCGGTGCTCCGGACTGTCGAGGTAGACGTGCTCGGTCGGGTTCACGTAGGCGACCGTCCCGCCGCCGACGGCCTCCGGCACCGTGTTGGTGATGACCTCACGCCGCGCCAGCAGCAGGCCCGGCGTCCCCGGTCCGCCGATGAACTTGTGCGGGGACAGCATGATGGCGTCCTTGTACGCCAGCGGGTGCTCCGTGCAACGCGGGTTCATGTCGATGTCGACGTACGGCGCGGCCGCCGCGTAGTCCCACAGCGACAGCGCACCGTGCTCGTGCAGCACCTGGGCGATCGTGTGGGTGTCGGTCATGATCCCGGTGACGTTGCTCGCGGCGCTGAACGAGCCGATCTTCAGCGGCCGGTCGGCGTAGCGCTCCAGCTCCGACCGCAGCTGGTCCACGTCGATGTGGCCGTCGGCGTCCTCGTGGATGGTGACGACGTCGGCGATGGACTCCCGCCACGGCAGCTCGTTGCTGTGGTGCTCGTACGGCCCGATGAAGACGACCGGTCGCTGGTCGGCGGGGATCTGCTCGGAGAAGTGGTAGGTCCGGTCCAGGTCGGCCGGCAGCCGCAGGTTGAGGATGCCGACCAGCTTGTTGATCGCGGCGGTGGACCCCGAGCCGCAGAAGATCACGCAGGTGTCGTCGTCGCCGTTGACCGCGCGCCGGATGATCGTGCGGGCGTCCTCGCGCAGCCGGGTGGTCTGCAGGCCGGTGCCGCTGGACTCGGTGTGGGTGTTGGCGTAGCGCGGCAGGACCTCGTCGCGGATGAAGTCCTCGAGGAAGCTCAGGGCCCGGCCGCTGGCGGTGTAGTCCGCGTACGTCACCCGCCGCGGGCCGTACGGCCCCCACATCACCTGGTCGTCCCCGATGACCGAGGCCCGGATGCGTTCCAGCAGCGGGGGTTCGGGCAGCCCGGGTGAGGGCGGGGGGACCTGGTCCGTGCGCTGCTGCGACATGCCCGCAGCGTACGGCCGACCGCGGTGGCCATGCCTGCCGCTCGGTGTCGCCGTGACACGATGGGCCGGTGAGCACGGCGCCGGTGGAGCTCGAGCGCCCCGAGACGGAGGGCGTGCTCGCCCCTGAGCATCCGTGGGTCACCATCGTCTGGAACGACCCGGTGAACCTGATGTCCTACGTCACCTACGTGTTCATGACCTACTTCGGCTACGGCCGGGACAAGGCCGAGTCGCTGATGTGGGACGTGCACTCCAAGGGCCGGGCGGTCGTGTCGGCCGGGACCCGGGAGGAGATGGAGCGGGACGTGACCGCGATGCACTCGTACGGGCTGTGGGCGACCCTGCAGAAGGACGACTGACCGTGGCGGTCCACGGCTTCCGGCGCACGGCCACGGGCCGGATCGTGCTGCGGGTCGACGACGTCGAGAAGGGCCTGCTGGGGCTGCTGCTGACCCAGCTGGAGGACTTCGTCGCCCCCGAGGACCCCGACCCGGACGCCGACCCGCTGGAGGCGCTGGTCGGGATGGGCGGCGACGGGGACCGCCCGGAGGACCCGGCCCTCGCCCGGCTCTTCCCGGACGCCTACCCGGAGGACGACGGCGCGTCGGAGGAGTTCCGGCGGTTCACCGAGACCGCTCTGCGGGAGGGCAAGGTCGCGGCCGCCCGCACCGCCCGAGCGACGCTGGAGGCCTCGGGGGAGAAGGTCGTCCTCACCGCGGACCAGGCGCAGGCCTGGCTGGGCGCGCTGAACGACCTGCGGCTCACGCTCGGCACCCGGCTCGGCGTCACCGAGGACGCCCCCGACGTGCTCGCCGGGCTCCCCGACGACGACCCTCGGGCCGCGACCTATCACGTGTACGACTGGCTGACCTTCCTGCAGGACAGCCTGGTCGGCGCGCTCATGCCCTCCTGATCCCGCGTGGGAGCATGACGCCCATGCTCGAGATCCGCCAGGACCTGGTCGACGCGATCGTGGCGCACGCGCGCCGCGACCACCCGGACGAGGCGTGCGGCGTCGTCGCCGGACCCGAGGGCAGCGACCGCCCGGAGCGGCACGTGCCGATGCTCAACGCGGCCCGTTCCACCACGTTCTACGAGTTCGACTCCGGGGACCTGCTGCGGCTGTACCGCGAGATGGACGAGCGCGGCGAGGAGCCGGTGGTGATCTACCACTCGCACACCGCCACCGAGGCCTACCCGTCGCGCACCGACGTCTCGCTGGCGATGGAGCCGAACGCGCACTACGTGCTCGTCTCCACCAGGGAGACCGGTCCGCAGGACGGCCCATACGAGTTCCGGTCCTTCCGGATCGTCGACGGGGAGGTCACCGAGGAGGAGGTCGCGGTCACGGGCTGACCGCACGGCCGCCGGGCCTTCCCGCGCCGGCCGTCCCCGCGCATACTCACCCCATCGACATCCCCTCGCCCGAGCAGCGCAGCGCGGCCGTCGCCGCGCTCTTCGACCGCGTCGCGGACACGTACGACGCGGTCGACGTGCCGTGGTTCCGCCCCGTCGCGGAGGCCCTTGTCGCGGCCGCCGAGCCGAGGCCGGGGGAGCGTGCCGTGGACATCGGGGTCGGCCGCGGCGCGGCGCTGTTCCCGCTCGCGGCAGCGGTCGGTCCGGCCGGGTCGGTGACCGGGTTCGACCTGTCCGCGGGCATGGTCGCCGCGACCGAGGCGGAGGCGCGCGACCGAGGCCTCGCGCACGTGCGCCTCGCCGTGCTGGACGCGAGCGACCCGAGCCTGCCACCGGACTCCTTCGACGTGGCGGTGGCCTCGCTGGTGCTGTTCTTCCTGCCCGACCCGGTCTCCGCGCTGCGGGCGTGGCGGGAGCTGCTGGTGCCGGGTGGGCGGCTGGCGGTGAGCACCTTCGGCCAGCAGGATCCCCGGTGGGAGCGCGCCGAGGAGGCGTTCCGGCCCTACCTCCCCCCGCACCTGCTGGACGCCCGTACCTCGGGGAGCAGCGGACCGTTCGCGACCGACGCCGGGGTCGAGAGCCTGCTGCTGGACGCGGGCTACGCGGACGTCCGCACCACCGGCTTCAGCCTGGACGTGCGGTTCCGGGACGCGGGCCACTGGTTCGACTGGACCTGGTCCCACGGCATGCGGGGACTGTGGGAGTGGGTTCCGGAGGGCGAGCGGGAGGGGCTGCGGGACCGGATGGTCGCCGACGTGGGGGCCGAGCCGGACGGGTCGCTCACGATGACCCAGGAGGTCCGCCTCACGCTGGGGACCCGTCCACGGCCCGGGGCTCCCGCGGGCTGAGGCGGCGGCGGGGAATGACGGGGCCTACCCTGGACGTTCCGCACCGCAGCACCTGATCGCCCCCGACCGCAGCGCGACGACCGCCTCACGACGACCGCCTCACGACGACTCCCGGAGCCCGACGACATGGCCATCGAGGTCCGCATCCCGACCATCCTGCGCACCTACACCGACGGCGCGAAGACCGTCGAGGGCAAGGGCGACACCCTGGCCGACCTGGTGTCCGACCTCGACCAGCGCCACCCCGGGCTGGGCGACCGGCTGCTGGACGCGGGCGCGCTGCGCCGCTTCGTCAACGTCTACCTCAACGACGAGGACGTCCGGTTCCTCGACGGCCTCGGCACCACGCTGTCCGACGGGGACGTGGTGACCATCCTCCCGGCGGTCGCCGGCGGCTGATGAGGTACGACTCCCTGCTCGACTCCGTCGGCGGGACGCCGCTGGTGGGTCTGCCGCGGCTGTCGCCGTCGGAGGACGTACGCCTGTGGGCCAAGCTGGAGGACCGCAACCCCACCGGGTCGGTGAAGGACCGGGCCGCCCTGCGCATGGTCGAGCAGGCCGAGAAGGACGGCCTGCTGGTCCCCGGGTCGACGATCCTGGAGCCGACGTCCGGCAACACCGGCATCTCGCTGGCGATGGCCGCCCGGCTCAAGGGCTACCGGCTGGTCTGCGTGATGCCGGAGAACACCTCGGCCGAGCGCACCCAGCTGCTGCGGATGTGGGGAGCCGAGGTCGTCTACTCCTCCGGCGCCGGCGGGTCCAACGAGGCGGTCCGCGTCGCCAAGCAGATGGCCGCGGAGCACCCGGACTGGGTGATGCTCTACCAGTACGGCAACCCGGCCAACGCCGACGCCCACTACGCGACGACCGGCCCGGAGATCCTCGCCGACCTGCCGTCCATCACCCACTTCGTCGCGGGGCTGGGCACCACCGGCACGCTCATGGGCGTCGGTCGCTTCCTGCGGGAGCGGGTCCCGGGCGTGCAGATCGTCGCCGCCGAGCCCCGTTACGGCGAGCTCGTCTACGGCCTGCGCAACCTCGACGAGGGGTTCGTGCCGGAGCTGTACGACGAGTCGGTGCTCACCACCCGGTTCTCGGTCGGGCCGCGGGACGCCGTGAAGCGGGTGCGCGAGCTGCTGGACCAGGAGGGCATCTTCGCCGGGATCTCCACCGGGGCGATCCTGCACGCGGCGCTGGGCATCGCGGCCAAGGCGGTGAAGGCCGGGGAGCGCGCCGACATCGCGTTCATCGTGTGCGACGGCGGCTGGAAGTACCTGTCCACCGGTGTCTACGAAGGCACGCTGGACGACGCCGAGGACGCCCTCGAGGGCCAGGTCTGGGCCTGACCGGCGATGGCGGACGCACCCCTGGGCATCTTCGACTCCGGCGTGGGCGGGCTCACCGTGGCCCGCGCCGTGCTCGACCAGCTCCCGCACGAGCCGGTGCTGTACGTCGGTGACACCGCCCGCGGCCCGTACGGCCCGCTGCCGATCGCGCAGGTGCGCGCGTACGCCCTCGACGTCATGGACCACCTCGTCGACGAGGGCGTGAAGGCGTTGGTGATCGCCTGCAACTCCGCCAGCGCGGCGGTGCTGCGCGACGCCCGGGAGCGCTACGACGTGCCGGTGATCGAGGTGGTGCAGCCGGCCGTGCGACGGGCCGTGTCCGCGACCCGAAACGGCCGGGTCGGGGTCATCGGCACCCGGGCGACGATCACGTCGAAGGCGTACGACGACGCGTTCGCGGCCGCCACCCACCTGGACATCTCGTCCCGGGCCTGCCCGCGCTTCGTCGAGTTCGTCGAGGCGGGGGTGACCGGCGGCGACGAGCTGCTCGCGGTGGCACACGACTACCTCGACCCGCTGGTGTCGGCCGACGTCGACACCCTGGTGCTGGGGTGCACGCACTACCCGCTGCTCACCGGCGTCATCTCCTACGTCATGGGCGAGGACGTGACGCTGGTGTCCAGCGCGGAGGAGACGGCGAAGGACGTCTACCGCACCCTGGTCGCGCACGACCTGCTGCGCGACCCGTCGTTGCCCGAGCCCGAGCACCGGTTCCTCGCCACCGGGGACCCCGAACCGTTCGAGCGTCTCGGCCGCCGGTTCCTCGGCCCGGAGATCGGCGCCGTCGGCAGCGCGTCGCGACTGCTGACGGTGTGAGCCCGCGCAGCGGGCGATACCCTCGCGCAATGGTGCGGGGACGGCGGCCGGGGGCGGCATGGACCTGACGGTCGTCGGGTGCGCCGGATCCTTCCCCGGGCCTGACTCCCCGGCGTCGTGCTACCTGGTGGAGCACCAGGGCTTCCGGGTCCTGCTGGACCTCGGCAACGGCTCCCTCGGCGCGCTGCAGCGCTACGCGGACCTGGAGCTGATCGACGCGGTGCTGCTGACGCACCTGCACGTCGACCATTGCATCGACCTCGCGTCGTACTACGTCGCGCGGCGCTACCACCCGGAGGGTCCCCGGCACGTGATCCCCGTGCTCGGCCCCACGGGGACCGCGGGCCGGATGGCGCGTGCCTACGACCTGCCCGAGAACCCGGGGATGACCGAGGAGTTCGAGTTCATCGACCACCTGCCCGGCCCGGTGGACCTGGGTCCGATGCGCATCACGACGACGCGGGTCAACCACCCGGTGGAGGCGTACGCGATCCGCATCGACGCGGGCGGGCGGAGCATCGTCTACTCCGGCGACACCGGGCCCAGCGACGCGCTCGTGGAGCTCGCGGCGGGGGCCGACCTGGCCCTGTTCGAGGCCTCGTTCCTGGAGGGTGACAACCCGCCGGACCTGCACCTGACCGCTCGGGAGGCGGCCGAGCACGCCCGCAAGGCCGAGGTGGGGCACCTGGTGCTGACCCACCTGGTCGCCTGGAACCCGCGCGACGCCACCCGGGAGCAGGCCGGCCGGGCGTACGACGGCGCCTTCGACCTGGCCCGCGTCGGGACCACGTACCAGGTGTAGCGACGCTGCCTCTAGGGTCGGGCGCATGACGCGATCCGACGGCCGCAGCGCCGACCAGCTCCGCCCGGTCACCTTCCAGCGCGGCTGGCTCGACCACGCCGAGGGATCGGTGCTGGTCGAGTTCGGGCGCACCCGGGTGCTGTGCGCCGCGTCGTTCACCTCCGGGGTCCCGCGCTGGCGCAAGGACTCCGGGCACGGCTGGGTCACCGCCGAGTACGCGATGCTGCCCCGCTCCACCACGACCCGGTCGGACCGGGAGTCGGTCAAGGGGCGCCTGGGCGGCCGCACCCAGGAGATCTCCCGGCTGGTCGGCCGCAGCCTGCGGGCCGTCGTCGACACGGGCGCGCTGGGGGAGAACACGATCCAGGTCGACTGCGACGTGCTGCAGGCCGACGGAGGCACCCGCACCGCGGCCATCACCGGCGCGTACGTCGCGCTGGCCGACGCCCTGGCGTGGGCGCAGGGCGAGGGACTGGTGAAGGCCGGTCGCCAGCCGCTGGTCGGGTCCGTGGCCGCGGTGAGCGTCGGGATCGTCGAGGGCGAGCCGCGGCTGGACCTGCACTACGACGACGACGTGCGGGCCGACACCGACATGAACGTGGTCATGACCGGCGACGGGCGCTACGTCGAGGTGCAGGGCACGGCGGAGGGGGAGCCGTTCGACCGGCGCCTGCTGGACCGGCTGCTGTCCCTGGCCGAGGCCGGCTGCGCCGACCTCACGCGGATGCAGGCCGAGGCGCTGGCGCTGCCGCTGCCCGGGTCGCAGCCGTGACGCAGCGCGTGGTGCTCGCGACCCGCAACGCGCACAAGGTTGCCGAGCTGCGGCGGATCCTGGCCGAGGCGGGACTCGACGTGGAGCTGGTCGGGACGGACGCGTTTCCCGATCTGCCGGAGGTCCCGGAGACGGGGACGACGTTCGCGGCCAACGCCCTGCTCAAGGCCCGTGCGGCCGCGGCGGGGACCGGGCTGCCCGCGGTCGCCGACGACTCCGGGCTGTGCGTGGACGCGCTGAACGGGATGCCCGGGATCCTGTCCGCCCGCTGGGCCGGGCGGCACGGTGACGACGTCGCCAATCTCGAGCTGGTCCTGGACCAGCTGTCCGACGTGCCGGACGACCGGAGGGGCGCGCACTTCCTGTGCGCGGCGGCGGCTGTGCTGCCCCCGGAGTCCGACGGCGCGGCCGGGGAGGAGCGCGTCGTCGAGGGGACGATCGAGGGCTCGCTGATCCGGGTGCCGCGCGGGGACAACGGGTTCGGCTACGACCCGATCTTCGTGCCGTACGGCCACGACCGGACGACCGCCGAGATGGAGCCGGCGGAGAAGGACGCGATCAGCCACCGGGGTGCGGCGTTCCGGGCGCTCGTGCCCGTGCTGCGCGACCTGCTCGGCTGACCACGAGGACCCGGACCATGCGACCCGGCAGGCCCCGGCCACTGCTGGCGGTGTCCGTGGCGGTGACCGCGTTGGTGACCGCGGGCTGCGGACGGCTGGACGAGCTGGCCTACACGCCGGCCACGACCCCGCAGGAGTGGTGCCAGCAGCGGCCCTGCTTCGACGTGGGCGGGACCGTGGTGTCCGAGCCCTTGGGCACCGCCCTGGTGGTGCTGCTCGCACTGGCCTGGCTGGGGGCCGGCGCCTACTTCCTGGTCACCGCGTCGGGACAGCGGTCCCGGCTGTGGCTGGGTGTGGCGCTGGTCCTCGGCGGCGTCGGCGCCGCGATGGCCGGTGCCTCGTACCAGGCGTTCTCGTACCCGCTGAAGTGCGAGGGCTGGGACTACTGCCGCCTCACCGACGGCCTCGAGGTCGGCTACAGCGTGGCGCAGGCGACCAGCGTCAGCGCCATGGTGGTGGCGGTGGCGTACGCGTGCACGCGGCTCCGCGCGCGGCGGTGGCTCGTGCTGTATGCGGTCGCCAACGTGGTGGCGTACCTGGCGGTGACGGCGGTCGGGGTGATGCTGCCCAGCGCCGCACTGCTGTCCTTCGAGGTGCTCATGCTGTTCGCCGTGCCGGGGATCGTGATCGTGATCGTGGTCGGCGCCCGCTGCGCGCGGCAGGCCGACCGGCCGCTGGGACGTCGGCTCGTCGTCGCGGCGGTGCTCCTCGTCGCGGTGCAGGTCGCGTACTTCGGGTGGTACGCCTCGGGGCTGACGGCGGCCCTCTGGGACGACGGCGCGGGGTTCTACTTCTCGGCCAACGAGGTGCTGCACGTGGGCATGCTCGGCTGCCTGGTGTACGTCGTGGTTGCGCTGCGGTCACGGCTGCGGGACCTGCCCTCCGGCGGCTGACGCCGACCGCGACCGGTGGCCCAGGGCGGAGTACAGGGCCACCGGTCGCGGGGACCGGGGTGGTGCGTGGCGGTTGGTCAGGCGGTGCCGAAGGCGGCGGCGCGGATCCGGGTCGGGTCCATGTCGGCGGCGATCCCCAGCGCCGTGCTGGTGGGCCGGTACGCCCGCAGCAGCCGGGAGTGCGCCTCGCTGAGGTAGCCCAGCGACATCCAGCGCACGTCCCGCTCGTCCATCGACACCCGCCACTGCTGCCGCTCGCTCGCCGCCAGCGCGTCGGCCTGCGCCGGGGCGTCGGCGCCGAACGGCTCCCAGGTGCACACGGTCTGGCCCGGTGACCACCCACACTTCTGGATCACGACGTAGGCGACGCGCTCGCCCCCGAGGTTGCGCCACTCCGTGACCTGCTCGTTGCCCCGGATGTCGGTGACCCGCACCCGCTCGGCGTGGACGACGTCGTTCTGGTACGGCTTTCCGTTGGGCCGCTGCGTGACCTGGGTCTCGATGGTCTCCGGGTGGACGTACCGGGTGGGGATGCCCCGGTCGCGAAGGTACTGCTCCAGCGTCGCCCCGCCGTGCAGCGCCGGCCGGTACTCGCGCACCATCTCCTGCACGAACGGATCCAGCCAGCCCGTCGTGCTGTGCATCTGCCGCCAGCCGGCGCGCCAGAGGTCGCCGTTGAACTCCACAGCGGCCCACGGGCCCATCACCCACTGGGACCCGCGGGTGTGGACGTAGGGGTGGTCGGCCGCGTCGGCGGCCAGGCCGTACTCGTACATCCGCAGCACGGTGTCGGCGGAGACGTCGGAGAGCGTCTCCAGGTCCGCGGCCACGGTTCCGGTGGTGTCCCACCGCTGCAGCAGGTCCAGGGTGGCCAGGCCCTGCGCGAGCACGGCGCGGTAGTCCTCGCGGGCGGTGTCGATGGTCCGCCAGTACGACGGGAGGTCGGCGCTGACCCGCGACGGCTCGGCCGCGCGCATCATCAGCGGGATCGTGCCGGTGGTCGGGTTGACCAGCTGGAACGACAGGTCGGCCACGGACGTGCGGATGACCGTCTGCAGGTCCGACACATGCGACGCCGACGGGGTGGCGCCCCGCTCGATCCAGGAGCGGACGGAGGCCATCGCCACGGACAGCCGGCTCGCGGCCTGACCCGCCTGCGAGTACGAGTCGTAGAAGTTGGCGCGGTCCTGGCCGTCGAGCAGTGCCTCGACCTGGGCCGCCAGCGCGCGGACGTCGGAGTTCAGCTGCTCGACGGACGCGCCGATGTCGGACAGCGCCGCGACCAGCTCCTGGTCGGAGTGGCCGAAGCCCAGCTCCTGGGCGAGCAGCTCGAAGGACATGTGCCCGGCCCCCGTCCCGAGGCCCTTGAAGAACATCAGGCCGAACTTCACGGCCAGCCCGTAGGCGCGGGAGTTGGCGGCCTCGGGGGCCTCGGCCAGCATGCCCGCAGCGCGCAGTCGCTCCAGGGCGGCGGCGCCCTCGTCATGGGCGCTGGAGCCGGTGCTGGCGCTCGCGGCCCCGGCCGTTGCGGCGGGGGCCGCCTGCGCGGCGGGAGCCAGCGTGGCCAGCCCCAGGGTCAGGCAGGCGGTGGTCGCGCAGACCGCCGCCAGGATGCGGGTCCTCGGTGTCGTCACGGTGCGGGTCCTCCTCGGTTACGGCGGGCGCCGATCGCTCACCGAGGTGCTACCCGGGGGAGTCGGTGTTCCCCACCTGGGGAATCGGGTTTCCCTGGGGAAATGCGTGTTCCCCCAAGGGAAACCGGGGTTCCTCCGGTCGACGGACTCGTCGGCGCCTAGAGTCGCGGCGTGGCGGAGTCGGTGTCCGCGGAGACCCGCGAACGGATCACGCTCGCGGCGGTGCGCGCCGTGCGCGCCGCCCCGGTGACCGCGCTGTCGGTGCAGCAGGTCGCCGAGGCCGCCGGGGTGACCACGTCCTCGGTCTACAAGGCGTTCTCCAGCAAGTACGAGCTGTTCGCCGTGGCCTGCCGGCGCGTGCTGGTCGAGCAGGTGGTCGAGGTCGCCCGGGGCGTCGACGAGGCGGCCCCGCCCCTGCAGCGGCTGCGGCAGGTCCTGGCGGGGCTGTTCGCCGTGGGCCGGGCCGAGCCGTTCCCGACCGCGTACCTGTACGGCATGTTCCCGCTGCTGCAGCACAAGGAGGTCGACGACTCCGTACGGCGCGAGGTCGACGAGGTGGAGGCCGAGCTGCGGGACCGGCTGCGGCACCGGATCGCCGACGCCGTCGAGGCCGGCGACCTGGCGGGCGACCCGAACGACCTCGCCGCGGTATGCGCGACCGCGGCGTTCGGCTACCTCGGGATGGCGGTGCACGGGGCGACGCCGGTCGCCCCGGAGGCGTACGCGGACTTCGTCGTCCGCGGCCTGCCCCGGCCCTGAGACCGCGCCCCGGCCGTGCGGGGCGGGCGGCGAGGAGTGCGGGTGGAGGGACTCGAACCCTCACGCCTTGCGGCACAGGAACCTAAATCCTGCACGTCTGCCAGTTCCGCCACACCCGCGCGACGCGCCAGCCTACGCGCGCCACCCCCTGTGGTGCCGGTTCCGCGAGCTACAGCGCACGCAACCGGCACCACAGCGGGCGGGTCAGGAGGGCGAGGCCGGCCAGGCCGCCGAGGACGCCGGAGATCAGCAGCGGGACGACCCCGTTGCCGGCCCCGGCGGTCCACGCCAGGCCGGCCCACAGCCCGGCCGCGAAGATCGAGGCGTTCGTCAGCGCCTGGTAGACCCCCTGGGCCCGGCCCCGGTGCTCCTCGTCCACCAGCGAGGAGATCCACGCCTTGCCCACGCCGTCGGTCAGCGCGGGGAAGAGCCCGTACACCGCGATGAGCACCCAGACCCCGGGACCGCCGTCCACCAGCCCGAGCCCGAGGTAGCCGACGGCGAACGCGAGCAGCCCCGCGCCGTAGATCAGCGAGCGCGGCCAGCGGTCGCTGAAGGCACCGGCGGGGTACGAGGCGGCGGCGTACACGACGTTGAAGAGCACGTAGGCCAGCACCACCTCGGTGGTGCTGAACCCCAGCTCGTAGACCCGCAGCAGCAGCAGGGCGTCGGGGAAGTTCACCACCGCGATGAGGACGAGGACCGTCGCCACCCGCCAGAAGGGGCGGGGCAGCGGGGAACGGCGCGGCCGCGGGCGGCGCGCCGCCGACAGGTCGAAATCCCCGGCGGTGCCGGTCGGGCTGGGCGCCGGTGCCCCGCGCCGACGGGCCCGCGGGTCCCTGGCCAGCAGCACCAGCAGCACGGACAGCACGGCGGGCACCACCGCGACCCACATCGCCGCCCGGATGTTCCCGGACAGTGCCGCGAGCGCCGCCAGCCCCAGCAGCGGGCCGACCACCGCGCCGAGGGTGTCACCGGCCCGGTGGAACCCGAACGCGCGGCCGTACGATGGCGCCGGCACGGAGTCGGCGATCCACGCGTCGCGCGGCGCCGACCGGATCCCCTTGCCCAGCCGGTCGACGACGCGGCCGACCAGCACCACCGGCCACACCCAGGCGGCGGCCACGACGGCCTTGCCCACGACCGCCAGGCCGTAGCCGACGGTCGTCAGCGGCTTGCGTCCGATCCGGTCCGACCAGCGGCCGGACACGTACTTCGCGATCCCGGCGGTGGCCTCGGCGACACCCTCGACCACTCCGACGACGACGGCGGGGGCGGCCAGCACCCCGGTGAGGAACAGCGGGAGCAGCGGGTACAGCAGCTCGCTGGCCGCGTCCTGGGTGAACGAGACCGCGGTGAGGATGAGCAGGTTGCGGGTCAGCCACGCCGGCCGTCGCACCGCTCCCCACCCCCGTCCGCGGGCCGGACTGCTCCCGCTACCCCAGCCCGAGGTCGCGGCGCAGCTTCGCGACGTGCCCCTTGGCCTTGACGTTGTAGAACGCGTGCTCGACCTTGCCGGTCGGCCCGATGACGAACGTGGACCGGATCACGCCGGTGACGGTCTTGCCGTACATGGACTTCTCGCCCCAGGCGCCGTACTTCTCCAGCACCGCGTGGTCGGGGTCGGACACCAGCGGGAAGGTCAGCCCGTCGCGCTCGCGGAACCTGGCCAGCTTCTCCGGCTTGTCCGGGGAGATGCCGATGACCGTGATGCCCTGGGCCGCGAGCGCGTCGAGGCTGTCGCGGAAGTCGCACGCCTGCGTGGTGCAGCCGGGGGTCATCGCGGCCGGGTAGGCATACAGGATCACGGTCTGGCCGCGAAAGTCCTTGAGGCTCAGCTTGTTGCCGGCGTCGTCCAGGAGGGTGAAGGCGGGGGCGGTCTGCCCGGGCTCGAGTCGCGTCGTCACGGATCCGGAGTGTACGAGCCCCGCGGCCGGCGGCACCGACCGGCAGCGGTCGGCAGTGCGGCGACCGGCCTACCCGACCGGGGTACCCCCTGCCCACGGACCTGCGTCCCGGGGACCTAGGCCCCTGGGCCCGGGACACCGGGACGACGGACCCTGGGGTTGGGACCGGGGTCGGCTGGTTCCGGTCCCACCTCCGGGAGAGGAGGTGAGACAGATGACAGCGATGACCCCTCCGGTCCTCCCTCCTATCGACGAGCACCCCGACCTCAAGACGCTCGAGGCGCCTGAGCACGTCGGGACCACTCCGCCGCCCACGCCCGAGCAGAAGCAGCTCCCCTGGGTGACGGCACTCGTCGGACTGGTCGTCGGTCTGCTCGTCGGCTTCATCGGCGGCCTGCTGGCCCCCGTGATCGGGCCGGCGGGTCCGATCGCCGTCGGGTGGGCACCCGCCGAGTACGGCCTCGCGCACGAGCACCTGGCTCAGGCGCCGTTCGGGTGGGGGTACGAGGCCAGCCTTCCGATGGAGCACCTGGCGCAGGCGCCGATCCCGTGGGTCGGCGTCCCCACCGCCGCGGTGAGCCTGGCGATGGAGCACCTGGCGCAGGCACCCATTCCGTGGGTCGGGTCGTACACCAGTGAGGTGAGCCTGGCGAACGAGCACCTGGCGCAGGCGCCGGTGCCCGCGGCCGCCACCACGGCCAGCGAGACCAGCCTGGCGATGGAGCACCTGGCGCAAGCCCCGGTGCCCTACGTCGGGGCGCTGACCAGCGAGATCAGCCTGGCCCAGGAGCACCTGGCCCAGGCGCCGTGATCCGCGCGCGCAGAGACCGGCGCACGTGCACGGGAGGAGATGAGCGGATGGCAGAAAGCGCCGATCCCGGAGCCGTCCGGCCTGGCAGCGGGCCGGACGGTGCGTGCCGGGGCCCCGGAGCCGCGTAGGCCCGGGGCCTTGTTGCAAGGGACTTGCAGAAGCAAGGCGGCCGCATATCCTGACCCGGTGCACATCCCCGACGGCTTCATCGACGCCCCCGTGTCCGCCGCGGCGGGCGTCATCGCCGTCGCGGGGATCGCGATCTCCCTGCAGGGTGCCCGACGCCAGCTGGACGAGCGCACCGCACCCCTGGCCGGTCTCGTGGCCGTCTTCGTCTTCGCGGCCCAGATGCTCAACTTCCCGGTCGCGGCCGGCACCAGCGGCCACCTGCTCGGGGGAGCGCTCGCGGCGATACTGGTCGGCCCGTGGGCCGGCGCGCTGGCGGTCTCCGTCGTACTCGTGGTGCAGGCGCTGGTCTTCGCCGACGGCGGGCTGAGCGCGCTCGGGCTGAACATCATCAACATGGCGTTCGTGACCGTGCTGGTGGGCTGGCCGGTCTTCCGCCTGCTCGCCCGGGTGCTGCCGAGGCGTCGGTCGTCCTGGGTCGCGGCCGCCTTCGTCGGCGGGTTCCTGTCCGTTCCGGCGTCCGCGGTGGCCTTCACGCTGGAGTACGCGATCGGCGGGACGGGCACGTTCTCCAACGGAACCGTCCTGCTCGCGATGGTCGGGACCCACCTGCTGATCGGGCTCGGTGAGGGCGTCATCACCGCGTTGACCGTCGGGGCCGTGCTGGCCGTCCGCGCCGACCTCGTCTACGGCGTGCACGACCTGCGGCCCGCCCCCGCCGTGGGGTCCGCGGGCTCGCCCGCGGGCGCACCTCAGCCGGCGGGACGAGGCTCGGGGCCGTGGGGCTTCCTGGCCGTGGGCCTCGCGCTGTCGGTCGTGCTGGCAGGGGTCGTCTCGTTCTACGCCAGCGCGGCACCGGACGGGCTGGAGAAGGTCGCGGAGGACCAGGGCTTCCTGGCGTCCGCCGAGGACTCGGCGGTCGCGGGATCCCCGCTGGCCGACTACGGGGTGGCCGGGGTCTCGGACGAGCGGTTCTCCGTCGGTCTGGCCGGCCTGATCGGCGTCCTGATCATGGTCGCCGTGGCGTTCGTGCTGTTCTGGTGGATCGGGCGGCGCCGTGGCGCCTCCTCCGGCGCCGCGAACCACCGGCACGGGCACGACGTGGGAGAGCGGCTGTACGTCCACCGGCACACGCCGCTGCACCTCATGCCGGCCGAGGCGAAGGTGATCGCGCTGGTGGCGTTCATCTTCGTGGTGGTCGCGACACCGGCCCAGCAGTACTGGGCGTTCGGCGTCTACGCCGCGCTCCTCGTCGCCGTGGCCGCCGTCGCCCGCGTCCCGGCGACCGTGATCCTGCCGCGGATGGTCGTGGAGGTCCCCTTCCTGCTGTTCGCGGTCCTCATGCCCTTCTTCGGACCCGACCCGACGGTCGAGGTCCTGGGACTCTCGCTGTCGCAGCCGGGGCTCGTCGCGGCCTGGGGGATCATCGCCAAGGCGACCCTCGGTGTCGTCGGGGCGATCCTGCTCGCCGCCACTACGCCCACCCGGGACCTGCTGATGGGCCTGGAGCGGCTGCACGTGCCCCCGATGCTGGTCCAGATCGCGGCGTTCATGATGCGGTACACGCACGTCGTGACCGACGAGATGAGCCGGATGCGGGTCGCCCGCGAGTCCCGGGGCTTCGAGGCAACGGGGGTCCGGTCGTGGCCGACGGTCGCGCAGTCGGCCGGCGCCCTGTTCATCCGCTCCTACGAACGAGGAGAACGCGTGCACCTTGCCATGCTCAGCCGGGGCTACACCGGCACGATGCCGGTCCTGGACCGGGTGCATGCCACGTCCCGCGACTGGACCACGGCCCTGACGCTGCCCGCGGTGGCGCTGGTCGTGTGCCTGGCCGCCTGGGCGGTGCAGCGATGACCGCGACGCCCGCACCCAGCCTGCGCGTGGACCAGCTGGCGTTCGCGTACCCCGACGGCCACCAGGCGCTGTTCGGCGTCGACATGACGATCGCCCGGGGGGAGCGGGTCGCCCTGCTCGGACCCAACGGCGCCGGCAAGACCACCCTGGTGCTGCACCTGAACGGGATCCTGGCCGGTGGCACCGGCACCGTCGAGGTCGCGGGCCTGCGCGTCGACGCGCGCGACAAGGACGTGCTGCGGGAGATCCGGCGCCGCGTCGGCATCGTGTTCCAGGACCCCGACGACCAGCTCTTCATGCCGTCCGTACGCGAGGACGTGGCCTTCGGCCCGGCCAACCTCGGCCTGCGTGGCGACGACCTCGATGCGCGGGTCGGGCACGCGTTGGACCTCGTGGGCATGGGCGAGTTCGCCGACCGGCCCCCGCACCACCTGTCCTTCGGCCAGCGTCGCCGGGTCGCGGTGGCGACCGTCCTGGCGATGGAGCCGGAGATCCTGGTCCTGGACGAGCCCTCGTCCAACCTCGACCCGGCCAGCCGGCGCGAGCTCGCCGACATCCTGCGGTCGCTGGACGTGACCATCTTCATGGTCACGCACGACCTGCCCTACGCCCTGGAGCTGTGCGAGCGGGCCCTGATCCTGGCGGACGGCACGATCGTGGCCGACGGGGCGACCCGGGACATCCTGTGCGACGAGGACCTGATGCGCCGCCACCGGCTGGAGTTGCCGTACGGCTTCGATCCGCGATCGGTACCCGCGTAGGCTGCGAGCCGTCCGATCATCGACGCCGGAGGTTCCCCGTGGCCGACGTGCCTGCCACCCCCACCCCGGGCCAGGCCCCCGAGTCCGGCAAGGCCAACCCCTCCGGCAAGGCCGACGCCTCCGGCAAGGCTGCGGCGGCCGCGAAGCCGCAGCGCTCCGCGGCGGAGATCCAGGCCGACATCGAGGCGACCCGGGCGCGGCTCGTCGCGACGCTGGACGAGCTGAAGGTCCAGACCGCGCCGCCGACGCTGGCGGCGAGGGCGAAGGCCAAGGTCACCGGCTTCTTCACCGACGAGTACGGCGGGATCCGCCCCGATCGGGTCGCCATGGTCGCCGGAGTCGTGGTCGGCGTGCTCGTACTCCGCAAGGCCCGGGTGGCCGCCATCCACCGCCGCCAGCGCAGGCAGCTGGCCGAGGTGCAGTGGATCCCGGTGCCGCGCGGCCTGGTGCCGCCGGAGATGGCCGGACTGGCCCGGGACACCGACCGGTTGTGACCCCCGCGCGGTGACGGGGCGCACGGACCCGATCGAGCCCGGACCCGGTCAGGAGTCGGTATGGGACTACCCCCGGCCGCCCCGGGTGGAGCCGACCTCCGCGCACGTGCAGGTGGTCCTCGGCGGCGAGGTCGTGTGCGACACCCGCCGCGCGCTGCGAGTGCTGGAGACCAGTCACCCGCCCACCTACTACCTGCCCCGGGCGGACTTCGCGGCCGGCAGCCTGGAGCCGGCCCCCGGGTCGTCGTACTGCGAGTACAAGGGCGTGGCCGCCTACCTCACGGTCGTCGGGGGAGGTGAGCGCCGGGAGGCGGCGGCCTGGACCTACCCCGACCCGTCGCCGGGGTTCTCGGCCCTGCGCGACCACGTGGCCGTCTACCCCGGCCGGATGGACCGGTGCACGGTGGACGGCGAGGTCGTCCGCCCGCAGGAGGGCGGGTTCTACGGCGGCTGGATCACCGACGCGGTGGTCGGTCCGTTCAAGGGCGGACCGGGCACCCGCGGCTGGTGAGCCGTCGGTGACCTACGCTCTGGCGTCGTGACCAGCGCGGCCCAGGCCCCCGACACGACCCCCCGACCGGACGGGTCGGTCCCGATCAAGCTGCTGCACGACCGCGTCCTGGTCCGCCAGGACGGCCCGGACGGGGAGCGCCGCTCCAGCGGCGGCATCGTGATCCCGGCGACGGCCCAGGTCGGGAAGCGGCTCACCTGGGCGCGGGTCGTGGCGGTGGGACCCAACGTGCGGACCGTGCAGACCGGCGACCAGGTGCTGTTCGAGCCGGAGGACCGCGGCAACGTCGAGCTGCAGGGCATCGACTACGTGCTGCTGCGCGAGCGCGACGTGCACGCGGTGGCCGCGGCGCGGCACAGCGACGCGGCCACCGGGCTGTACCTGTAGCCGTCCCGTCAGCGGGGGACCGGCGCGACGTCCGGCTCGCCGATCTCGTCCGGCTCGATGTCGTCGATCTCCGAGGCGCCCGCCTCGATGTCCTCCTCGGACTCCACGCTGACGTGCGGGAGCACCCGGTCCAGCCATCCCGGCAGCCACCAGTTGCGCGCCCCCAGCACCGTCATCAGTGACGGCACCAGCACCAGCCGGACGACGAACGCGTCCAGCAGCACCGCCGAGGACAGCGACACCGCGAACAGCTTCACGGTCTGGTCGTTGCCGAGGACGAACGCGGCGAAGACGCTGACCATGATGGCCGCCGCGATCGCGACGACCCGGCCGGACCCGGCCAGTCCGCGGCGGATCGCCTTGTGGTTGTCATGGGTGTGCAGCCACTCCTCGTGCATCCGGCTGACCAGGAAGACCTGGTAGTCGCAGGACAGCCCGAACAGGATGGCGAACACCATGATCGGCAGGAACGGGAAGATCGGTCCGGTGTTCTGCAGCCCGATCAGGCCCGCGAACCACCCCCACTGGAACACCGCGACGGTGATGCCGAGGGACGCCGCCAGCGACAGCAGGCTGAACAGCACTCCGGTCAGCGGTACGAGCACCGATCGGAACAGGAACATCAGGGCGATGAAGCCCAGGCCCACCACGATGAGCAGGAACCAGGGCAGCGCGTCGCTGAGCACCTTGGTGAAGTCCACGGTGACCGCCTGGAACCCGCCGACGTAGGCGGTGGCCCCGGTGCCCGCCAGCGCCTGCGGGATCACGTCGTCGCGCAGGTGGAACAGCAGGTCCGTGGTGGCCTCGTCCTGCGGTGCCGTGGTCGGGAAGACCTGGACCACGGCGACCTCGGCGTCGGGGGCCACCGGTGCCGCGGCCGCCAGCGCCACACCGGGATCCGCGTTGAGCGCCTGCGCGAGCGCGCCGACGGCGGCCTGGTCGCCGGGGGCCGGCAGCTCGACCGCGACGTACATCGGCCCGTTGACGCCCGGCCCGAACCCCTCGGCGGTGAGGTCGTACGCGATCCGCGGCGGGCTGCCCTGCGGCGCGCCCGAGTCGTCGGCGAACCCCTGCCGCAGCGAGAGCGCGGGCCCGGCGAACAGCAGCATGACGATGAGGGCCGCGATGCCGGTGACCCAGGGCCGCTTCTGCAGCCACTCGCCGTAGCGGGCGAAGGCGCTGGGGTGGTGCGGTTCCGGCGCGTGGCCGCCGCGGACGAATCGCCGCCACAGCCAGCCGATGATCGTCACGGGCAGGAACAGCACCCAGCCGACGTAGCGGAAGAAGCGGCCGATCGCGTGCCACACCCCGGTCAGGCGCGGCTGCGGGATGGCCTCGCCGTCGGTGACCCAGGCCATCCGACCCACGAAGGCCCAGCTGCCCAGCAGCGACAGCACCGCCGGCAGGAGCAACAGGGCGCCGAGCATGACCATGAAGACCGTCGTGGCCGCGGCGACCGCGATGCCGTTGAAGAACTCGATCCGCATCACGAACAGGCCGAGCAGGGCGATGATCACCGTCAGCGCGGCGAACTGGACCGCGCGACCGGATGTACGCACCGACTCCAGCGCCGCCGACCTCGGGTCGCGGCCGTGCCGCATCGCCTCGCGATAGCGGTTGATGACGAACAGGGAGTAGTCGATCCCGACGCCGAGGCCGATCATCGACGCCAGGAACGGCGCGAAGGTGGCGACGGAGAAGAAGTTCGCCACGATCGGAAGGACCAGTGCCGTGGAGACCGACACGGACACCGCGGCGGACACGATGGGCAGGAACGCCCCGAGGATCGAGCCGAACGCGAACAGCAGGATGGTCAGCGCAACGCCCACGCCGATGCTCTCCGACGACGGCGGCTCGCCCTGGACGAAGCTGAAGATCCCGTTGGCGCCGACGGTGAGGCCGTCCTCGCCGTTCTGCGCCTTCACGAAGTCCAGTGCGGTGGCGATGTCCTCGGTCGGCAGGTCGCTGAAGTCCTCCCCGGCGAACAGCACCGTCGCGTACGCCACCCGCCCGTCGGGGCTGACGCCCGCCTGGCCGAAGTGCGCCATCGGGCCGAGCGCGTCCTCGGGCAGCTGGGGCTGGGTGGCCGCGCCGCCCTCCTGCCCGGCCTGGTCGCCGCCCTGGCCGCCGGCCCCGCCGTCGGCACCGGCGGCGGGCTGCTGCGGCGGGCACTGCGCGCCCAACGGCTCCCCGTACGGCGAGATGACGCACGAGACGCCGGGGGAGGCCGCGATGTCGGCGAGGACCGCCGACATGGTGGCGGCGGTGGCGGGGTCGGTGGCCGAGCCGGTGTCGGCACGCCACACCACCTGGCCCTCGAGCCCCGAGCCCGTCCCCGCGCCGCCGCCGGACAGGTCCTGCAGCAGCTCGGTCGCCGTCGTCGACTCCGAGTCCGGCAGGTTGAAGTTGTCGTTGTAGTCGCCCTTGAGCTGCGCGTACCCGACGCCGATCAGCACGACCAGGATCAGCCAGGAGGCCAGGCCCCACCACGGATGGCGTACGGCCCACTGCGAGATACGGCCCATGTCCGGTGTCCCTCCTGGGGGCACGTCCGTGCCCCGCCCTCCTCGGCGCTCGAGGGCGATCGTGGTCCATGGCGGGTACCGCTGTCACGCGGGTTCGACGGGCCGTGGCCCGGCGGGCACCGTCGGTAGCGGTGGGGTCAGGCGTAGCGCTTCTGGACCAGGACCTGGGAGGTGATCGGCGGTCGGCGGCGCTGCAGCCCGAGCAGGATGCGCGTGCTCGTCAGCGGGGTCACCCGCGACAACCCGGCCACCCGGATCGACCCGGCCGTGCCGAAGGCGGCGTCCACCGCCCCCGTCGACTGCCGCAGCCGGGTCACCGTGTCCCCGTGGGCCAGGTACATGCGGTCGGCGGACCCGATGGACAGGGTCGCGAAGCTGCCGATGCCGGTCAGCTCCGCGCGCCCTGCGGTCCCGAAGCCGGGGTCGAACGTGCCGGAGGGGGTGAGGCGCGCGAGGAAGTCCGTGCCCGGGGCGCCGCCGGATCCCTGCTGCCAGCAGACGAGGTAGACGACGCCGGCCCGCGTGACGGTGATGTCCTCCACGGAGACGACCGCGTCGACCGCGGAGTAGTCGGCGTACCCGTCGACACCGAAGGCCCCATCGGGTCGGCCATCGGGCGAGAAGGCGATGACCCCGCCGGAGTCGTAGCTCATGGCCGCCGGCACGAAGACCCGTCCGTCCCGGGACGTCGCCATGGCGCCACAGCTGGCCTCGAACGACGTCGTCGTCGCATGCGTGTAGACGGCCACCCCGGGGACGCCGCTCGCGCCGTAGGTGGCCTCGATGCGCCCGTCGGCGCCGAACCCGACGAGGTACACCTCGCGGGCCCCGCCGATGCAGACGCGGGCACGTCCGTCCGGGAGCACGGCCATCTTCACCGAGCCACCGGCGCCGCTGTTGAGCGGACCGCTGCCCGGCAGGCTGGACAGCAGCGCGGAGTCGATCACCGCGGAGTACGACCGGTCCCTGCGCCCGGTCTCGGTGACGCGGTAGATGCGGGCGCCGAGAAAGTCCCCGGTGTCGCCGGTGCCGACGAACAGGTAGGTCCGCGCCCGGTCGTCGCTGGCGACGGCGCCCAGGCCGGTACCGGGACCGGGAGAGCTGGACAGGACCTTCAGCAGGCGCGGCTTCCCGCCGTTGAAGGCGGTGTTGACCTTGCCGTTCGCGCGGTAGGCCCGCACGGTGATGACACCCTCGCTGGACTCGACCTCGGTCGGGTGCGACCCGGCCGTGACGACCCGGAAGCCGGTCCCGGGTCCGCGGAGCAGTCCGCCGAGGCGCTCGCCCCACTCCTGGTAGACCCCGGCGGTCAGGGGAACGACCAGCGTGCCCCGGCTCGCGAAGGTCCGGTCCAGCGTGCCCGGGGTGCCCGCGCCCGACGCGGGCGCGGAGAGGAGGGGGACCGTGAGCACCGCCGCCGCGAGGACTCCGATCGCCTTCCACCCTGCCGACTTCGTCCCTGCCGAACGCCGTGGCCTCGGCATCGCCGCTCACCCCCGGGAGTCGTTGCGCCGTCGCCTTCGACGCTAGGGCGATCCGGGCGCGCCGGGCAGGGTCCTGCGTCCCGCCCGCGGGGGAGACTCAGCGCAGCGGGGAAGACTCAGCGCAGCGGGGAAGACTCAGCGCAGCGGGGGTGACTCAGCGCAGGTCGCGCAGCCAGTGCGCCCCCGCGCGGCCGAGGCCACGGACACTCTCCCAGCGGGCCCCGGCGAGCACGAGCAGACCGCCGGCCACCGCGAACGACACCCACTGCGGGAGGAACCTCCCGAGGTCGACCAGCTGCACCGCCGTCACCGCGACCAGCATCAGTGCCGCCGGGATGACGACCCCGGCCCAGCGGCGCCAGGCGCCGAGCACCACCAGGGCGGCGCCGACGACGAACAGCGCCGCAACCCGCACCTGGTAGGCGGTCGACACGGACCCGCCGTCGAGCGTCCACCGGGTCAGGGCGTCCTGGACCACGGCGATCGTCGTGGGGGCCAGGGCCAGTGCCAGGGCCGGGCCGACCACCGCCAGCGACGGCGTGCGGGCCGGACGGCGCAGCCACCAGAACAGCCCGCCGGACACCCCGGCGAGCACCCCCAGGGCCGCCCCCGCGATCTCCGGAGCCCAGGGGGTCTCGAGGTCGGCCAGCTGTCCCAGCGGCACCAGGGCGCCGACGAGCAGCCCGCCGGCCAGCCACACGCTCCACGCGGGGAGTGGGCGTCGCAGTGCCTCGCCCCACCCGGCCAGGCCCAGCAGTGTCAGCGCGATGACCGTCGCCCACAGGGCGGCGTCCGAAGTCGTCCCCTCCTGGCCGGGGACGGTGGCCATCAACCAGGCGAGCAGCCCGGCACCGGTGGCCACCAGAGCGGCAAGCCCGCTGGCCCGACTCGACTCACGGGTCAGCTCGGCCAGCACCACGAGGACGGCGGACAGGGCGACCCCTGCGACCGCTCCGTTCCCTACCGCCGCGTCGATGGCCCAGGGGGCGGCCGCGAGGCCGACCGCCGTCCCGAGCGCGGCCGCGGCGACCAGGCTGAGCCAGGGGCGCAGGCCCGGGGGCGTGTGGGTGCGGGCCCACCACGCGACGCCGGCGACCGCGGCCAGCGCGAGCGCGGACCACGGACGGCTGCTCGGTTGGGCCACACCCGAGCCGAAGGCGACCAGGGCGGCGACGGTGACCTGCACCGCCGCGGCGAGGGCCGGCTCGGGCCGGTGCTCCGGCAGCAGCCGGACCAGCAGCGCCGAGAGGGCGGCGAGCGCCAGCAGGACGGCCGAACCGACGAGCGGCCGGACCGCGTCCCCGACCGAGGCCTCGCCCGCGACGAAGACGGCAGCGGCGCCGGAGCCGACCAGCAGCGACAGCGCGGCCAGTGCCGGCCAGGTCACCACGGGGTAGCGAGCGTGCAGCAGCAGCAGCCCGACACCGCCCAGGAGCAGGACCGCCGCGACCCACCACGCCCACGGCTCGGCCAGCGGCACTGCGGCGTCGGCCGGGGCGGACGCGAGCAGCCCCAGCGCGAGGGCCGCCCCGGTGAGGGCGGCGACCTCTCCCACGCCGCGCATCCGGGTGCGCAGCCACCCGCCGACCGCGGCCAGCAGGACCGCCGCAGCGAGGCTGGCCGCCAGGGACAGGGTCGGTCCCAGGGGGTCCGCGCCCAGGACCCGCGTGGCCACGCAGCCGACGGCGACGAGGAGCGCCCCGACGACGCCCAGCGTCGTGGCCGTTCCCGGGAGCCGCCGGTGCAGCCGCAGCCCCGCGAGCAGGGCCACCGCGCCGATGGCGTACAGCAGGCTCAGCTGACCGATCGGGCCGAGCAGGTCCCAGGCGACGGCCGCGAAGGCGATCCCGGCCAGCACCAGCAGCACGGCACCGCCGACGAGCAGCAGCGTCCCTACGCCCAGGGGCGGCGTGGGCGTCGCGGCGACGGTGGCGGGGGGCGCGCTCGGGGCCCCGGGCCGCATGGGCGTGACTGTCGGCACCGGCGTGACGGTCGGCATCGCGATGGCCCGCACCGACCAGTCGTCGGGGAGATCGTCGGAGGCGAGGCGGTCGCGCAGCCAGTTCGCCCGCGCCCGGGCCCAGTCCGCCCACGCTGTCAGGCCGCCCAGCTCGTCCAGCGCCGCGACGGGCATGGTCAGGGAGCACGACGGACAGGTGACCGTCCCGGCCGGGGACGGGGAGGGCAGCGAGGCCCCGCAGCGCGCACACGTCAGCCCGGCGGCTGCCGGGCCCACACGCATCTCCGTCATACGTCCAGCGTGATCGCCCCGCGGGTCCGGGGGTCAGGGCCAAAGGCTTCCGAAACGACTCAGCGCCCCCACCTCGAAGGGCGGGAGCGCCGGTCAGGCCGTCGATCAGAACGGGTGCGCCGCCAGGGACTCGAACCCCGAACCCGCGGATGAGGAGTCCGCTGCTGCCTCGTCTGCAGTTGTCCGTCGGTGTCCATGTTCTCAAGCGGGACAGTGACAGTGACTTCTTCGTGTCCATGGTCGTCCGTGGCCGACCGCCACGATGGATGCCGGAATGGATGCCGCTGCGCGACCCATGCAGAGCGCGTGTCGGCAGCCATCCCCGCGGGTCACCGACGTGATGGACAGGTAGCGGTGGCCGGGCTAGATTCCGCGAGCCTCCTTTCGGCGAGGTGCCCCCACGGCGCGTGGGGCCGCTGCGGGGGACGAGGGGACGGGGCATGCCGTCGATGGTGGCTGGGCCGGGCTGGGGTGTCGGCGTCCGTCGGGTGGTGGCGGCCGTGTCCGCTGTCGGGCTGGCTGCTGGGCTGATGGTGGGGACCGCGGGTGCCGCGTCCGCGGCCACGTTCACGGTGACCAACCTGAATGACTCGGGAGCGGGCTCGCTGCGGCAGGCGATACTCGACGCGAACGGTTCTCCTGGTGCCGACATCATCACGTTCGCAGTGACGGGCACGATCACCTTGAGCAGCGGTGAGTTGTGGGTGCAGCCCGGGGGGCTCACGATCCAGGGTCCGGGAGCGGGCCAGTTGATCATCGATGGGAACAACGCCACCAGGGTGCTGCTCATCGATGCTGGGAGCACGTCGGCTCTTGCCGGGGTCACCATCAGACGCGGCAGCACATCGGCCGAGTTCACCCAAGTGGGCGGTGGCATCTTGAACCTGGGCACGTTGTCGGTGACCGACTCCGTGATCTCCGGCAACTCCGCCGGCGTTGGCGGAGGCATGGCCAACACCGGCACGGCGACGGTGACCGACTCCGTGATCTCGGGAAATCTCGCGTCCAGTGGCGGAGGCATCAACAACGCCGGCACGGCGACGGTGGTCAACTCCGTGATCTCCGGAAACACCGCCGGCGTTGGCGGAGGCATGGCCAACACCGGCACGGCGACGGTGACCGACTCCACGATCTCCGCGAACAGCGCAACCAACGCCGGTGGCATCGACAACACCGACACGCTGTCGGTGACCGACTCCACGATCTCCGGGAATACAGCTGCTCTCGCGGCCGGTGGCATCTGGAACAGAGACCCGGCCAGCACGGCGACGGTGACCGACTCCACGATCTCCGGGAACACCGCCGACAGTGGCGGAGGCATGACCAACACCGGAACGGCGACGGTGACCGACTCCACGATCTCCGGGAACTCGGCCACCACCGCAGGCGGCGGCGTCTTCAATACCGGAACGGCGACGGTGACAGCCTCCACGATCTCCGGGAACTCGGCCACCACCGCAGGCGGCGGCGCCTACAACATCGGCACGGCGATTGTGCGTGGCTCGATCGTCGCGAACAGCGTGGGTGCGGATTGCTCCGGACCAGTGCTCTGGCTCGGGGTGAACCTGGTCGAGGACGGTTCGTGTTTGCCACCGCCGGGAACGTTGACCGGTGATCCAGATCTGTTTGGCTTGGACGACTACGGGGGGCCGACGAAGACTCTGCTGCCGAAGCCGGGCAGTCCTGTCGTTGACGCCGGTGGTCCGACCTGTGCGACGGCGGCGGATCAGCGGGGTGAGCCGCGTCCGCAGGGGATGGGCTGTGACCTGGGATCGGTGGAAACCCAGCCGGGCCCGTTGGCGTTCACCAGCGGGGCCTTCGGAGCCACCACGGTCGGGACAGCGGCACCGCTGTCGGTGACGGTGACCAACCCGGACACCGCCGAGACCAAATCGGTGCCGTCGACCATCACCGCTACCGGTTCGGGCGTGACCGTGACCGGGGGAACCTGCTCGGTGGGCACCCCGATCCCCGTGGCCGGGGCGTGCACGGTGCTCTTGGCCTGGTCCCCGACCTCCGCTGGGGCCCTGTCCGGGGCTGCCTTGACCATCGGCTACCCGGTCGGGAACAGCGACACCCTCCCGTTGACCGGCACCGCGACCGCTGTCATCCCACCTGTTGCGCTGACCGTGCCGGGCCCACCCACAGGAGTGACCGCCGCGCCGGGTGACGGCAAGGCCACGGTGTCGTGGACCGCGCCTGGATCCAACGGCGGGTCGGCGATCACCGGGTACGTGGTCCAGCAGTCCGTCGACGCCGGCACCACCTGGACCGCCGCGGCCGGCTCCCCCGCCGCAGCGACCGCGACCTCGCTGACCGTGACCGGGCTGACCAACGGCATCAACGTGTCCTTCCGCGTCGCGGCGACCAACGCCGTCGGCCAAGGCCCCTGGTCCGCCCCTTCGGTCCCTGTGACTCCGGCCTCGGGCGCGGGACCGACGCCTCCGCCCGGCACGGCCACGGTGACGGTCACCTCACCGGCGGCGAGTGGGTCGCAGATCTCCAGCAACGGCTACTTCGGGGTCTCCGCCACCAGCACCGGCATCCCCGCCGGCACCACCGCCTACGTCACCCTCAACGGATCCGCCAAGGCCTCCACCACCGTGCAAGCCGGCGGCGCCATCCGCTTCGACGGCACCCCCATCGGCGGCAACCAGTGGATCCCCGCCGAGACCGGTACCTACGCCGTACGCATCGGCGGCGGCGGCGGCAGCCCCGTGCTGGCCACCTCCAGCACCTTCACCCTGGTGATCATCCCGTTCGGGCTCAACGGACGGAACGGCAACCGGTACACCGTGCTGCCGGGCAACTTCTCCCCCGGCACCACCGTGTACCTGACCCGCAACTCCGCCACCGTGGCCTCGGGCAAGGTCCAGACCAAGGAACAACCCTTCACCATCACCGGCCCCACCACACCAGGCACCTACCAGATCTGGGTCGCCTCCAACCAAGGCCGCGTCTACGGCGACCACGCCGGAGTCATCACCATCCGTTAGACCAGGTCAGCGCCAGGACGCGCGTCCCCCAGCCCACTCATGCGAACGGCCCCTGGCTGCGTCGTCGCAGGTCAGGGGCCGTATCACGGGTGCGCCGCCAGGGACTCGAACCCCGAACCCGCGGATTAAGAGTCCGCTGCTCTGCCAGTTGAGCTAGCGGCGCGTGGCGCAGAATCTAGCACCCGGTCGGTGGGACCGGGAAATCGCGCAGACGACTACACAGAGCGACCGAACCGCGTCGGCGTTGAGGTGCGGGCTCAGTGCACCCGCATCCTCCGCTGCCGCTCGGACTCGAGGATCTCCTCCGAGCGCGGGCCGGTCGGGTCAGCCAGATCCATGAGGAGCGTCAGCGGGATTCCGCTGCGCAGCAACCTCATGACGTCTACCCCCGAGTTCTGCGCCATTCTGGTCACCTCCGCGGTCACACCCCTCTTGTCGGTCCCGCGCAGGCCCGGTTGGTGGGCCGAAAGGGTGATTCTCGCCACGGGGCTGTGGTCAGCGCTGCGTGACCACGAGGCGGACCCGGTCACCCGACCGGAGCTGGGCGCAGCGGTCCTGGTCGGCCTCGCGCAGCACGGCTACCACCGGGTAGCCGCCGGTCGTCGGGTGGTCCGGCCCCATGATCACCGGGGTCCCGTCCGGGGGCACCTGCAGCGCGCCGCGGACCAGCGGTTCCGACGGCAGCTCCCCGGTGACGACCCGCTCCAGGGCGGGCCCCGTCAGCCGGATGCCGACGCGGTCCGATCGGGTGGACACCTCGTACGTGGCGGCGCCGAGCAGAGCCCGCGCCCCGTCGGTGAACCAGTCCCAGCGCGGCCCGGGGAGGGCCGCGAGCGGGACCGGCTCGCCGTACGCGGGGACCGGGACGTGGTCCACCGCCGGGACCGGGCCGACCGCGGCGCCGACCGGCAGGCGGCCGCCGGCCGTCAGCGGCTCCGGTCCGAGGCCGGCCAGGGTGTCCCGGCTGCGCGACCCCAGCACCGGCGGGACGGACAGCCCGCCGCGCACGGCGACGTACGCCCGCAGCCCGGACGCGGCCGGGCCCAGGACGAGGACCTGACCGGGCGCGACGGTGAGCGGGGTGCCCCGGTCCACGGCCCGGTCGTCGACGGTGAGCGCTCCGCGGCACCCGGTCACCGCGACCGTCACCGGGGCGTCCACCGCCCGGACAGCGAGACCGCCGAGCAGGCACTCCAGCCCGGCGGCACCCTCAGGGTTGCCGACCAGCCGGTTGGCCAGCCGCAGCGCGGCCCGGTCGTACGCCCCGGACGCGGTCACGGCCAGCCTCCCCAGGCCCGGCCGGCCCAGGTCCTGCACCGTGGTCAGCGGTCCGGCCGAGACCACCTCCAGCGCCGCGCGCGCGGTCACCCGTCGTCCCGGGGCACGAACCGCACCCTCGTCCCCGGCTCCAGGACCGCGGGGCGCCGTCGCCGCTCGTCGAACAGGGCCACCGTCGTGGTGCCCAGCAGCCGCCAGCCCCCCGGGGACTCGCGCGGGTAGACCGCGGCGTACGTCGACGCGATCGCCACGGCGCCGCGGGGCACCCGGGTGCGCGGGGTGGGCAGCCTCGGTACGTGCAGCGCCGGGTCGAGTCCGGTCAGGTACGCGAACCCGGGCGCGAAGCCGCAGAAGGCCACCTCGTACTCGACGGCGGTGTGCGCTTGCACCACCTCGGTCGGCGTGAGCCGGGAGAGCCGGGCCACCTCGGTGAGGTCCGGGCCGTCGTAGGCCACCTCGATCTCGACCAGGTGGCGCACGGCCTGCGCGCGGGGTAGCGGTCTCAACCCGGCCAGCGCACCCGCGACCGCGTCCACCGAGGCCCGGCGTCGGTCGACGCGGACCAGGACGGTACGCGCGCCCGGGACCGACTCCACGACCCCGGCCAGCAGCCCCGACCCGACGGCGTCCTCGAGCGCGCGGACCAGGTCATGGACGTCCTCGTCGGTCTCCAGCAGCACCGCGGACTCGCCGTACGGGAGCACCCGGGTCATGGCCGCCGCGCAGGGGGAGGGGCGAACGCCTCCAGGGCGACACCGGCAGCGGTCAGGGCGGTATGGATCGCCCGGGCCAGGTCGACGGCCCCCGGGGTGTCCCCGTGCAGGCACACGCTGCGGGCGTCCACGCGCACGTCGGCGCCGTCGACCGTGCGGACGGCGCGCTCGGAGGTGAGCCGCAGCACCCGCAGGACCACTTCGTGCCGATCGGTGACGACGGAGGCGTGGTGGGTGCGCGGCAGCAGTCGGCCCTCGCGGGTGTAGGCGCGGTCGGCGAAGGCCTCGCCCACCGCGTGCATGCCGCGCTCCCGGGCGGCGGCCGCGAGCGCCGAGCCGGGCAGGGTCAGGAGGGGCAGCCGCTCGTCGTACGCGGCCACGGAGGCGACCACGGCGGCGGCGACCCGGTGCTCGGTGGCGGCGGCGTGGTAGAGCGCTCCGTGCGGCTTCACGTACGTGACCGCCGTGCCGGCGGCGCGGGCGTGCTCGTCGAGGGCGGCGAGCTGGTCGGTCAGCTGCGCGATCAGCGTCGCCGCCGAGACGTCGACGTGGCGCCGACCGAATCCCTCGCGGTCGACGTACGAGACCTGGGCGCCGACCGCGACACCGGACTCGGCGGCGGCGACGCAGACCCGACGCATCGACACGGCGTCGCCGGCGTGGCCGCCGCACGCGACGTTGGCACTGGTGACCACGGTCAGCAGCGCGGCATCCACCTCGGCGCCGAGGGATCCCTCGAGCTCGCCGAGGTCGGCGTTGAGGTCCCACACGGCCACGGTCCGACCGTACCCCGCGTGGGGACGGCCGGACCGTGGCCGATCAGCTCGCCGGCTGCGCTGTTGTCAGGGGATGGTGATGACGCCGGCGTGGTCGCCGTAGACGCGGCCTTGGTTGGAGGCGACCCAGATCTGGTAGGTGCCTGGTGTGGTGGGGCCGGTGATGGTGAAGGGCTGTTCCTTGGTCTGGACCTTTCCGGAGGCGACGGTGGCGGAGTTGCGGGTCAGGTACACGGTGGTGCCGGGGGAGAAGTTGCCCGGCAGCACGGTGTACTTGTTGCCGCTGCGGCCGTTGAGGCCGAACGGGATGATCACCAGGGTGAAGGTGCTGGAGGTCGCCAGCACGGGGCTGCTGCCGCCGCCGATGCGCACGGCGTAGGTGCCGGTCTCGGCGGGGATCCACTGGTTGCCGCCGATGGCTGTGCCGTCGAAGCGGATGGCGCCGCTGGCTTGCACGGTGGTGGAGGCCTTGGCGGATCCGTTGAGGGTGACGTAGGCGGTGGTGCCGGCGGGGATGCCGGTGCTGACCGCGGAGACCCCGAAGTAGCCGTTGCTGGAGATCTGCGACCCGCTGGCCGCCGGTGAGGTGACGGTCACGGTGGCGCCGGCGCCGGGGGTGACCGGGACCGAGGGGGTGGAGTACGGGCCCTGCCCGACGGCGTTGGTCGCCGCGACGCGGAAGGACACGTTGATGCCGTTGGTCAGGCCGGTGACCTCCAGGGAGGTCGCGGTCGGACCGGCGGGGGAGCCGGCCGCGGGGGTCCAGGTGGTGCCGGCGTCGACGGACTGCTGGACCACGTACCCGGTGATCGCCGACCCGCCGTCGGATCCAGGCGCGGTCCACGACACGGTGGCCTTGCCGTCACCCGGCGCGGCGGTCACCCCCGTCGGCGCACCGGGCACCGACGCGGGGATCGAGCAGGTGAAGCCGGCCGGGACCGTGTCGTAGTACTGGATCACACCGTCCGCCCACTGGTCCCAGCCGTAGGCGATCGGGTGGTACCAGGTCGACACCTCGTAGCCGGAGGTGAAGGGCTTGACGAACCAGGCGTTGCTGTTGTCGGCCCCGGAATTCGCGTTGAGTTCGTGGCCTGCGAAGACCTCCCGTGCCACGTCGCTGTAGTACGTACGGGGGGTGCACCAACCGCCGTTCATCGCTGCGATGACCTGACGCTGAACTTCGCTGCCAGCGTCCCCGAGTTGCCTCACTGCGGCGTTCGCGTTGTAGGTGCCAAGCATGAGCGGCACGTTTGGGGCCAAGTACGGGTAGCCCTCGTAGATCAGGACGGCGTCCGGGCGCATCCTGGCCCGCACCGCCCGAAGCGTGTCCAGAACCGCGGTCTTCAACGCGGGGAGCTTGCTCTGTGCGGCGTTCACCGCGTTCTCGCAGTTAGTTGCGCTTTGGAAGACGAAGCACCACTCCACGATTGTGCTGAAGCCGATGTCGTTGCCGCCGATCGTCAGCAGGACCACATCGGCGGTGGTGTCCACAGCGTCGATCTGCGGCTCCATGTAGGGGCTGCACAGGATGGTCCCGGTGGCTTCCCGGGTGGTGGAGTTGAAGTCGAACGACTGCGCGCTGTAGCTGTATCTCTCGTCGGGCAGGCTCGGCGTCGGGCAGACGTCGTTCTGCTCCGCGAGGGCGACATAGTCCGCCTCGGTGAAGGTGCCGGAACCCGGGATGGTCTGGTTGAAGGGCACCTGCGGCTTGGTGATGTCCACTCCGGACAGCACATACGTGCCGGTGATGTTGGCGGTCACCGCCCCGCTGCAGGCCCGGTTCACGTAGGTCGCGCCCTGGGACGCGGCGAACTGGCCGCCCCAGTTCATCGGGCTGCGGAAGCAGTCGTTGTTCGCCGGGACGTAGTCCTGGGTGCCGTTGCCCGCGGAGTAGGAGTCGCCGAGTTGGACCACCTTCTGCACCGGCGGCCCGGCGGCGGCCGGTCCGGCGCTGGCAACGACGGCGGGCGCACTGACCGCGACCAGGAGGGTGGCGAGCAGGGCCATGCGTGTTCTCACGGGAGAGACTCCGAGGGGATGCAGGATTTTGTCGACCCCCGCCACCCCGCCGTGGAGGAGCAACCGCCGGGCGCCGCCCCACCCGGTCGATGAGGCGCGCCGAACGTAACACGCCCCCGCCGCGTGGGCCGGGGAGCGCCTCGCGGGTGAACGATGGTGACCGGGCCGCCGCAGAGCAGACAGAAGGGGACGTGCACCGATGGAGCTGACCCGGGTGCGTCGGGATGCGCGCGACTGGCCGCAGGACCAGCTCGAGGCCCTGTTCCGTGACGGCTTCCCCCCGTTCATCGTCGCGGATGTCGACGCCGAGCGGATGCTGCCGGAGATCGGGGAGTCCTTCGCCGACCTTGACGTCTTCCTGCTCGACGGCGACGGGGTCGTCGTTGCCGGCGGGTGGGGAGTCGCGCTGGGGTGGGACGAGAGCGTCGAGGACCTGCCGACCGGCTACACCGACAGCCTGCGCCGGGCGCTGCGCGACCGCGCGGACGGGCGCGCACCCGACACCTTCGTGCTGTGCGCCGGCATCGTGCGCCCGGACCGGCACGGACGCGGACTCGCGGCCGACCTGGTCACCTCGTTGTGCGACCTGGCGGAGGAGCGGGGCCTGGCCCAGGTGATCGCGCCCGTGCGCCCCACCCTCAAGCCGCGCTACCCGCTTACGCCGATCGACGAGTACGTCACCTGGACCCGGGAGGACGGGTCACCGCTGGACCCCTGGCTCCGCACCCACCTGCGGATCGGGGGCCGGATCCTCGCCACCGCACCACGTTCGCAGGTCATGACCGGGACCGTCGCTCAGTGGGAGGGGTGGTGCTCGATGGCGTTTCCCGCCAGCGGCGACTACGTGATCCCCGACGGCCTGAGCGTGCTCACGGTCGACCGTGACCAGGACCTCGGCACGTACGTGGAGCCCAACGTCTGGGTGCGGCACCGCTGACGCGGTCGGCCCTCTGGACGACCTACGAGAACGACACCTGCGGGGGTTGCTCGTTGCCGAACGGGGCCTCGTAGAAGTCCCGCTTGGACACGTTGGCCATGCCGGCGAAGAACATCCACGGAATGGTCGATACCAGCGTGTTCAGCGTGGCTGCGGCGTCGTTGTAGTACTGCCGGGCGAACGCGAGCTGGTTCTCGGTGTCGGTGAGCTGGTTCTGCAGGCCGACGAAGGACGCCGACGCCTTGAGGTCGGGATAGTTCTCCGCCACCGCCATCACGTTGACCAGGGCCTTGTCCAGCCGGGCCTCCGCCGCCGCCTTCTGCTCGACCGTCCCCGACTTCGCCGCCTGCGTCACGCCGGTGCGCGCCGCGGTGACCTCCTCGAACACCGACTTCTCGTGCGAGGCGTAGCCCTTCACCGTCTCGACCAGGTTGGGGACCAGGTCGGCGCGGCGGGTCAGCTGCACGTCGATGCCGCCCAGCGCCTCGTCCGCGCGGACGTCCGCCTTGCGCAGCCGGTTGAAGCCGACCACGAAGAAGACCACCGCTGCCACGACCAGCAGCAGGATCACGAGCAGAACCACCGTCATGCCGGTCCGCCTCCCGTTCCAGGTGCACTCATCGCCGGCTCACCACGAGCCGCCGCCACCGCCGCCGCCACCGCCACCGAAGCTCCCGCCGCCACCACCGCCGCTGCTCGACGACTGGGACGCCTGGTAGGTGCTGATGGACGCGGACAGCGTGCTGTCGAAACTGTCGAACCCCCCGCCGGAACTGTAGGGGCTGTATCCCATCGCGTAGGGGTACCAGTACGGGATGGGCGGCTCCTGGCCGGTCGCCATCCGGTACTTCTCCGCCCACCGGTCGGCGACGCCGTACGCGACCGCATAGGGCACGTACGCGATGAAGAGGTCCTGGCGCGCCGCGAAGTCGAACCGGTCCTCCGCGGAGTCGGTGGACAGCAGCCGGCGGAATCCGCCGGCGCGCGACCACAGGTCGCGACCGGTGCGGGTGCGGCGGCGGCCGACGCCGGGTCGCAGCAGGCCGAGTCCCACGATGGCGAACACGGCGAACGGCAGGCCCCACATCGACGGGCCGAGCCAGGTGAGGAAGCCCAGGACGGCCAGCGGCAGGCTGGCCAGCCAGGCCACCCGGCCCCACGTCTCGAACGGCGCCGAGGCCACGAAGCCGGAGCGGCGGCCCCAGTCCCGGGCCGACGCCGCGATCGCGGACTGCGCCTCCGACAGCGTCTCTCCCGAGGACTTGGTCCGGTCGGCCAGGAACCACCCGCCCGGGGTCGTCACACCCAGCTTCGCGCCCAGGGTCTGGCTGACGTCGTCGAAGACGGACCACTGGTCCGGCGTCGTGAGCCCGCGGATCAGCCAGGACTGGTCCGGTCGGTGCTCCAGCGTCACCAGCCGCCGGTCGGCCAGGTACAGCAGGGAGGCGGTCAGCGCGTGGTCGCCGGTGTCCTCGGTGTCGATGTAGACCGTCTCGACCGGTCCCAGGCCCGGCGGCGGCGCGTACTGGACGGGGAAGCCGGGCGGCTCCTCCCGGGTCGACCGGACCCAGACCAGTGCCAGGGCACCGGACACCAGGCACAGCAGCAGCACGAACAGGGCGGCCGGCACCGAGCGACCGAGCACCCCGTCCCACAGGACCGACCACGGC
Organism: Candidatus Nanopelagicales bacterium; assembly: GCA_041393815.1. Classification (NCBI taxonomy): domain Bacteria; kingdom Bacillati; phylum Actinomycetota; class Actinomycetes; order Candidatus Nanopelagicales; species Candidatus Nanopelagicales bacterium. The sequence continues at coordinate 66,582 of JAWKJK010000006.1, forward strand.
AGCTCCACCCGTGGCGGCGTGGCGATCGGGAGGCTGACCCGGGTCGTCATCCCGCTGTTCGCGGGCAGGGAGTTGGCGCGCAGCGTCACCTCGCGGGTGCCGGCGCCGGTGATCTCGCAGGGCCGCTGCGCGACCCGGGTTCCGTCGCTGGTGCCGCCCGCCGTGCACTGCACCACGCCGGAGTCCGCGGGCAGCTGGATCCGGATGCGCGCCTGCTCGATGCGCATCTGCCAGCCCTGTGCCACGACGTTCCAGAAGAACACGCTGCCGGGCGCGACGACGTTCGTCCCGTCGCTGGACACGAACTGCCCGGTGCCCGCGGTCGGCGGCGACAGCGCACCGTCGACGGTGTAGGTGATCCGGTAGACGTGCGATCCCGGGCTGACGTAGACGTCCGGGTCACCGATCTTCGCCACGAAGTAGCGGTCCCCGTAGTCCCAGTAGGTCTCGTACGGGACCGAGCGGCCGTCCATGGTGATGCTGACGAGGTTCGGGATGTAGCGGGCGTGCGGGTCGGCGGGGTCCACCACGTCCCAGAAGCGGAAGATGCCGTGCCGCAGCGCGGGGAACTGGGCGGTGATGTCCTCGGTGGCCGTGAGCCGGCCGTCGGCGGCCACGACGTACTGCGCGTCGTACGTGGTGATCACGACCGGGTCGTAGACGGCGCCCTGGTCGACCCCGGCCGACAACTGGTGGAGGACTGGCCACAGCAGGCCGGCCGCCGCGGCCAGCAGCAGCACGATGCGCATGAGCACGCGCCCGAACAACCGCCCCACCTCCCGGAGATCACCCTAGGGCGCCGCGGCGGGAACGTGGCCGAGCCGAAGGGATGATGTTGCGCGCCCCGCGCGCGACGCGTGGGGCGAGTGGCGAGACTGGCTTCGTGACGGACACGACCAGCCCTGCCCTGTCCAGCGGCGCCCACCGGCGCCTGGCCCGCTTCGTGGCGCGTGAGCGTGGTCTGGACGTCTCCGCCCGCGCCGGCCTGCTCCTGGGTGCTGCGGGCGTGGGCCTGTCCTACCAACGCAACCTGCTGTCCCGGAACAGCGTGGACCAGGCCGTCATCAGCGGGGTCGCGGCGGCCTCCTGGTACTCCTGGGGCGTCTCGGCGCACTCTCTGCTGCGGTCGGCCGCCGACCGGCTGCCCGCGGCCCGCGGGTCGACCGCCGGCCGCGTCGTCACCGGGCTGGTGGTCGACGGCATCACCCTGGCGGCCGGGGTCGCGCTCGTTCGGGCGCTCCCGCCGCGCGAGCACGAGTCCCCCCGGCGCGCGCTGCTGCGTCTGGCGGCGACCGGCAAGGCGGGGGCAGCGGCGGCCGGCATCGGCGCCGGCCTGCTGGAGCCTTGGCGCGGTCGCCCCGGTTCGTCGCTGGCGAACCTCGGTGCGGCGGCGGCCGTGGGCGCCGCGGCCTACGCGCTGACCCGGCCGCGGCAGCAGGTCGCGGGTGCCGACTCCCAGGACGGCGCGTCGATGGAGGACACCCAGCGGGCCGTCTCCCCGGCGCAGGCGGCGGGCCTCGGACTGGCCGTTACCGGTGGCCTGCTGGGGCTGGCGCACGTGGAGACCCGGCTGACGACGACGATCGCGCGCGGTGCCGCGTTCGTCCTCGGTGGCGAGGTGGGCGACCACCGCGCGCTCGGGCGACTCGGGTCCGCCGCGGTCACGGGAGCGGTGGCGTGGGCCGCGGTGTCCGCGGTGGTCACGAAGCTCAACTCGGCCGGCAACCAGACGGAGGCGGCGCACGCCGAGGCCCCCGACCTGCCGGAGGTCACCGGCTCGCCTCAGTCGCACATCCCGTGGGCCGCGCAGTCACGGGAGGGTCGCCGCTGGCTGAGCATGGTCCTGCGCGCGGACCACATCGAGCGCGTCATGGGCGAGCCGGCCAAGCAGCCCATCCGCGTGTACGCCGCGATGTCCTCGGCGCCGACGGAGGAGGAGCGCGCACAGCTGCTGCTGCGGGAGATCGACCGGACGAAGGCATTGGAGCGCAAGGTCTTCGCACTCTTCTCGCCGACAGGCTCGGGATACGTCAACTACGTGGCGGACGAGACGTTGGAGTACCTCACCCGCGGCGACTGTGCCTCGGCCGCGATCGAGTACTCCGTCCTGCCCTCCTCCCTCTCGCTGACGTCCGTGCACCTCGGCACCCGGCAGACCCGGATGGTCGTCGACGGGATCGTGTCCCGGCTGATGGCGATGCCGGCAGAGCGGCGCCCGCAGTTCGTGCTCTTCGGCGAGAGCCTGGGCTCGCAGGTGAGCGAGGAGATGTTCGCGGGTACGGGGATGCTCGGCCCGGAGGGCGCCGGCCTGGACGCCGCGGTGTGGATCGGGACGCCCGCAGCCACGGTGTGGCGCCAGCAGCTGTGGGGGGACCGCACAGTGGCGGACGTGCCGGACGTCGGCCCCGGCACGGCGTACCTGCCGAGGGCGATCCGGGACTGGCACGGGCTCGCGCCCGACGAGAGAGCCGGCGTGCGATTCCTGCTGCTGCAGAACGGCGACGACCCGGTGCCGAAGTTCCACGCCCCGCTGCTGTGGCGCCCGCCGGACTGGCTCGGGCCGGACGACCGTCGGCCGCCGGGCGCCCCGCGTGGGACCCGCTGGCTGCCGGTGGTCACCTTCTTCGCCACGTTCGTCGACCTGCTCAACGCGCTCACCCCGACGCCCGGGGTCTTCGTGGAGGGCGGGCACGACTACCGGGTCGAGATCCCCGAGGCGCTGCGTACGGTCTGGCGGCTGGACTGCAGCGACGAGCAGATGGCGCGGGTGCAGCAGGCGCTGCGCGAGCGCGAGCTCGGCTGGGAGACCTACCGGCAGTGGGCGGAGGCGGAGGCCAAGTCCGGCGACGACCGGGCGAAGGCGGAGGCCAAGGTCGAGGCCGAGGTCGGCACCTGGACCGGCGGCGACGGGCCGGTCGACGCCGCCGCGGTCGAGGAGGTCATCCGGGACGACACCCAGCCGGGGTGAACGAATCGCGCTCGATGTGATCCGCGGACGCCCTTGTTTGCGACAGTCAGGGCATGGGCGGGACCCCGACGCACGATCCGACGGATGCCGAGCTGCTCCGCCGGGTGGCCGCCGCGGACGAGTCGGCCCTGGAGGTCCTGGTCCAGCGGCACGCCGCATGGCTGACCCTCCGCCTGCGTCACCGGATGGGCGACCCGGACGTCGTGCAGGAGGTGCTGCAGGACACGTTCGTCGCGGTCTGGCGGTCGGCCGGGAGCTGGCGCGGCGACGGTGAGGTGGCCGCCTGGATCTGGGGGATCGCGATCCGTCGCCTGGTGTCGCTCCTGCGCGGCCGGCGCGAGTCGGCCGTGCCGGCCTCGGACGCCGCCCTCGACGGGGCGTTGTCCCCGGTCGAGAGCGCCGAGGACCAGGTCCTCGTCGCCGTCGAGCACGGCGACCTCGGTACGGCCCTGAACCGCCTGTCACCCGAGCTGCGACAGGTCGTCCAGGCCACCCTGATCGACGGCCTCAGCACGCGGGAGGCCGGCCAGCTGCTCGGGATCCCCCAGGGCACGGTCAAAGGGCGGCTGCGCGCAGCCAAGTCGACTCTGCGTGCGGGACTCACCCCGGTCCGGAGGTACACATGAGCGCGACCACGTGGCACGTCGGCCCCGGCCTGGTCGAGCGGTACGCGGAGGGGACGCTTGACGCGGCTGCGTCGGCTTCGGTCGAGACCCACCTGACCGCCTGCGGCACCTGCCGGGCGGATGTCGCCCGGCTGGCCCCGGCTCCGGACCTGGCCCTGCTGTGGGCCGGGGTCCGGGAGGAGATCGCGAGGCCGCATCCGCCGTGGCTGGTCCGGCAGCTGCGGCGCGTCGGGCTGCCCGACGCCGACGCCGTGGTCCTCAGCGCGTCCCGGTCATTGCGACTGCCGTGGGCGCTGTCGGTGCTGGCGGCCTTCGTCTCCACCGTCGTGCTGGCGGCTCTGAGCGACCGCCGCGCCGACCTGCTCTACCTGGCACTGGCGCCCCTCCTGCCGGCGATCGGGGTCGCTGCCGCCTACGACAGCACCGACCCGATCCGGGAGATCGCGGAGACCACTCCCGCGTCGAAACTGAGGCTGCTGCTCCTTCGTACGCTCGTGGTGGTCACCTGCAGCGTTCCGCCCGTCCTGGTCCTGGGACTGGTGGTGCCTGAGCTCAGCGCGGTGGCGTTCGCGTGGCTGTTGCCCTCCCTCTCCCTGACGCTGGTCGCGCTGGTGCTTCTGAGGTGGTGGCCGGCGTGGGTGACGAGCACCGGAGTGTTCTCCGCCTGGGCGCTGACCGTCCTCGTCGTCGGCGGTCGTGAGAGTGCGAGTCGGCTGGCGGCCCTCCCCCTGCAGGCCGCCTGCGCCGTCGTCGCGATCGGTGCCGTGGCGATCCTGGTCGCACGGTTCGCCCCCTCGGAGCCCGGCGGAGGCACGTCGTGAGCGCGCCGACGGCCGTCGTGACCGACGTGACGAAGTCCTACGGTTCGAGGCAGGCGCTGCAGCCGACGTCGCTGCGGCTGGAGCCCGGAGTCGTGGGACTGCTGGGCCCGAACGGCGCCGGCAAGAGCACCCTCGTCCGCCTGCTGGCCTCGGCGATGCCCCCCACGTCGGGGCGGATCGTCGTGGACGGGCACGAGGTGACCGGGTCCATCGCCGAACGCACCGCCGCTCGCCGGGTCATCGGCTACCTGCCGCAAGAGGTGAGGTTCCCGCGCGGCATGACCGCCTTCGCCTTCGTCGACTACATCGCCGTGCTCAAGGAGTGGGCGGAAGGCACTGCTCGCCACCGTGAGGTGGACCGGGTGCTCGACCTCGTGGGGCTCGGCGACCGCCGCACCTGGCCGATCCGGAAGCTGTCGGGAGGTCAGCGGCGGCGGCTCGCCCTCGCGCAGGCACTGGTCGGCGACCCGAGGCTGATCGTGCTCGACGAGCCCACCACCGGTCTCGACCCGCAACAGCGAGCGTCGCTGCGCGACGTCCTCTCCGGGCTGGCGCAGCGGGGGACGGTCTTCCTCGCCACGCACCAGACAGAGGACGTCGCCGCCCTCTGTGACCGGGTGATCCTGCTCGTCGACGGATGCGTGCTGTTCGACGGTCGGGTGGCCGAGTTCGTCGCGACCGCGGAGGGGCACGTGTGGGTCGGTGCGTCGGCAGCGCCGGACAGCCATGCGTCCTGGCGCACCGGCACCGGATCCGTGCGGTCCGTCGGCGGTCGGCCGGGCGCGGACGCCGCCCCCGTCCCCGCCACCGTCGAGGACGCCTACCTGCTCATGACGGGACCGTCACGCACCCCGAGGGAAGGAGCAGCCCGATGAGCGCCGACGCCACCCGTCTGCCCGTCGTACCCGCCTCGTCCGCGGCGCCCGCCTCCGCCGTCGGCCGGCTCGCCGTCACCGAGGCGGGTCGCTACGCCCGGCACCCCCTGCTCCTCATCGGCGTCGTCCTCACCGCCGTCCTGTCGGCACAGTGGCGGGACGCCACCGGCGAGCTGGACTCCGGGCTCACCTACGTCCTCGCCCCCGCCCTGTTCATCGGCGTCTTCGGCATCGTGGTGATGTACCGACTCACCCGAAGCTCCGACCGCCTGGCCGAGGCGTCCGGTTCTCCGGCACTCGGGATGCGGGCGCGCACCGCGGCGTTGGCATGGGCCGTGCTCGTGCCGTTCAGCGCCGGACTGCTCTGGTTCGTCTGGGCCGCCTGGAGGTACAGCACCACCGTGACCCCGCCGAACGGGCTTCCGTTCGGAGGCGTCGGCGGCTCGTGGTCGTACGCCTGGCTGTTCTCGCTGGGAGCGGTCAGCTGCGCCGGGGGGCCGATCATCGGCCTCGACCTGGCCCGGTGGTTCCCCCGCCGGGGCATCGCCGTCGTCACCGGGGTCCTGCTCGTCATCGCGTCGATGGCGCTGAACGTCCTGATGCAGCCAGGAGTCCTCGAGGGCCTGCGCTACGTCCGGGTCTTCTGGCCGTTCACGTGGTTCGGCGGCCAGTTCGGGATCGAGGGCGACGAGAACCGTACGGTGATCCTGACCGGATCGCCGGAGTGGTACGTCGCCTACCTCGTCTCGCTGTGCGCCCTCGGCATCCTGGTCGCCCTCTACCGAGACCGTGAGCGGCCGCGCGAGCGTCTCCGGGTCGGCATCGTCGTCACCACGATCGCCGCGGTCGTTCTCGGCGTGATCACCATGACGTCGGGTGTGCAGGAGACGATGGTCAACCCGATCCCGAGCACGGGGGCAGCCGCGTCACCGGGCGAGTGATGCTCGCGCATGCACGCGTCGCTGTCCCGTGGGCGCTGGTGCTGGTCTGCTCGGTCATGATCGTCGTCATGCTGGCCCTCCTCGGCCGCTGGCCCGGGCAGACGTGGGCGCTGGGGGGCGTCGCGGTGGGTGCCCTGGCCGGTGCGGTCGCCTGGTGCCTGGACGAGCCGCTGGCGGAGATCGTCGGCGCGGCGGCACGGCACCTGCGCTGGCGACTGGCGTCCCAGGGGCTCGGTGTCGCCGTCCTCGCGATGGTGTGGGTTGCCGCCGTGATGGTGCTCGGCGGCGATCTGTTCGGGCGACGATCCGATCTTGTGCTTCAGGGCCTGGCGGCGATGGTCGCCGTCGGCGGCATGACTGCCTGGCTGCGCTCGCGGGGGAGTGGGCATCCCGGCCGCGTCCTGGCGCCGTACGTCGTGCTCATCTCGGCTGGGCTGGCGATCACGCGACCCCTTGCCCGGCAGCTGCCGCTCTTCCCGTTGCCGTACGAGGGGCCGTGGGCGGCCAGCCGGGTCCTGTGGGTGCTCCTGGCCGGCATCGGCGTGGGCGCTCTGCTACTGGCGGTCACCGACGCCCGCTGGAGGCGTCGTCCGGTCTCTCCACGCTGAGGCGTGGTCCCGCGTGGGGCGAACGCGCGGTCAGGACGTCGCGGTGACGGACAGACCGGAGACGGTGGCTCCGCCGGTGCCCCAGGTCCGGGCGCCGTACTGGGTGCCCTGCGGCCCGTCCGCGGGCAGGTCGACGCGCATGACCTCCTGGCCGTTGACCGTGCCGACGAACTGGTTCCCGATGACGGTGACCTGCAGGTTGTTGGCCGCGTAGGGGTCGAGTCCCGCAGGCACCTCGATGCGGCCGAGCGGGCGGTAGTACTCCGACCCGTTGGTCCACTGGCGCAGCAGGATCGACGGGCGGCCGTTGGTCAGGTAGCCGGGGTCGATCTGGAAGACGTAGCCGGTCAGCCCGTTGCTGCCCTGGGAGCCGCGGAAGACGAGCCCCGCCCCGGGCGCGCCCGCCGACGGGGTCACGGTGCCACTGAGCACGAGGTCGCTCAGCGCCAGCCCGCCGGGAGTGGACAGCAGCACACCTGCCTCGGGCAGCCGCACCGTCCCGTCGCTCCAGACCACCGGCCTTCCGGTCCGGTTGTTGTACGGGTTCAGCAGCGCCGCGGCGAAGTCGGCCGCGCTCAGCGTCACCCGGACGGGCCCTGCCGGCCCTGCCTCGCCGGCGGCGCCGACGTCGGTGCCGGGGACGGGCGTGCAGGCACCGTCGGTGGTGGCGGCGATGCCGCTGAGCCCGTGGATGCTGGAGGCGACGACGCGCAGGCACGAGCCGTCGTCCGCGAGGACCGATCCGACCCAGGTGACCTCGTCACCCGCCTCGAGCACCGACGCGACGTGGTGATCGTCCGTCGAGACGGCGCTGGGCCCCTCGGCCACTCGGACGGGCTCCCCGTTGACCGACCAGCGCTCGGCCTCCTGCGCCACCGCCGCCGAGACGTCGTCCGCCGGACGATCGGCCACGATCGAGGTGAAGGCCTCCATCCCCAGCGCACGCATCAGCGACTCCGAGGCCGCCGTACTGGCGGCGAACCGTTGGTGCAGGAACACCGGGATCGCGATCGCCGCCAGGATCCCGACGATGATGATCACCACCAGGAGTTCCACGAGGCTGAAGCCTGAGTCGTCCTGGCGGTTCCTGCGGGACATCGTGATCACCGTCTCCCGACGCCGTGTCCTGCGCCCGCAGGGCACGCCTTCCCATCGGCGGACCGGGCTGCGGAGCGCAGGGCCCAAGGTCCCGCCTCCCGCGGCACCGAGCTACGGGCCCGGTCCGGTGGCGGCTGCGCAGCAGCGTCAGGACCGGGGGAGGGGCTCGTCGCTGCAGGCCGCTCGGCCGGCCTCGGCCATGGCGCGGCCACGGCCCACCTCGGTGGGCAGTTGGTGCAGCAGGAGCTCGTACGCGCTCGGGACGAAGGCCAGCGGGAGGCCTCGGGCGCCGAGCACGCGCTCGCACCAGCCGGTGAACTCGAGGACCACGGTGTCGTCGTCCACCAGGACAGCGGCGGTCACCGTGCGCAGGGTGGCCCGAAGATCCTCGCGGGTCGCTCTCAGCGCCGCGTCCCTCGCCATGACCTGCGGCCAGGCGGCCACCGCCTCGGCCACGGCCCGCTCCACCATCGACTCCCCGAAGCGCTCCAGGAAGCGGACCTCGGCGGTGCGGTCCTCGTCCCTCGGGGTGTCCCGAGACGGTGCGGGTGGTTCCCGGAGCGAGCGCATGACCAGGTCGGCCCCGTGCGAGAAGGTCGGTGCCCACTGGTCGGCTCCGACCGGGGTGGCCCAGCGTCCGTGCGGCCCGAAACCGCGCCCTCCGACGACCACGGTGGTCCCGATGCGCCGCAGGGTGGTGATGGCGTGCCAGGCACCGACGAGGGACTGGGACAGGGAGCAGGAGACCGCGACGACCGGAGGGGGGTCGGGACCCAGGTAGGCCGTCAGCTCGTGCGCCGGAAGCGACGGCCCGACGAACTCGACGTCGATCCCGCGCAGCCGCAGGACGTCGGCCATCATCCGGCCGGGCAGGGAGTGCCACTCGCCCTCGCTGCACAGGACCGTGGCCCGTCCGCGCGCCCCCTCCGGGACGGCTCCCGGTAGCGTCCGCGCAGCCGCGACGGTCGCCTCCAACGCGGACTCGGTGATGGCCGTGGCCCGATGCTCCAGGGCGATGCTCCAGCGGCCCTGCTCCCAGCCCCGGCCGACCTGGGACTGGGCCCGGGCCAGCAGGTGGGTGACCACGTCCTCAGCGGTTGCGCCGAGGTCGAGGAGCTCGAGCGCGACGTCGACGGCCGCGCGTCGGTCGCCGCCGCGGATCGCGTCGAGGTACCGACCGAGGTGGTAGTCGTCCTCGTCGGCGGGGGCCGCCCAGGCGTCGGCCATGGGGCTTCCTGGCTCCCCTCAGCCGTCCTGGGGGAGGTCCGGCCCCCAGCGCTCGTCGTTCAGCCACGCGAGGACGTCGGGCTGGGCCAGCGGCGGCGAGAAGAGGAACCCCTGGAGGCGGTCCACGCCCAGGTCGGTCAGCGCCCGCGCCTGCGCGGACGTCTCCACTCCCTCGGCCACGGTCACCGCGCCCAGGGCCCGGGACATCGTCACCATCGCCTGGACCAGCGCGCAGTGCGACGACTCGGGCGGCTCGCACACGAACGAGCGGTCCAGCTTGAGCTCGTCGAACGGGAAGGTGCGCAGCTGGCCGAGGCTGGAGTAGCCGCTGCCGAAGTCGTCGAGCGCGACCGCGGCCCCGGCCTCGCGGAGCCGCTCCAGCGAGCGCAGTACGACACCGTCCCTGCTGAACGCCGCCGCCTCCGTCACCTCGACGGTCCACCCGCGCAGGTCGGGTCCGAGGCAGCGCACCACCTCGTCCAGGAACTGCGGGTGGGTGAGCTGACCCGGTGCGAGGTTCACGGACACGGTCAGGTCGGGCCACCGACGTCGCAGCGCGGGCAGGTCCGCGACGGCCTGCCGGAGGAGCTGCAGCGTCATCTCGTCCAGCCGGTGGAAGTCCTCGGCCAGTGCGAGGAAGTCGCTGGGCGGGAGGACGCCGCGCTCGGGGTGGTGCCACCGCGCCAGCGCCTCGAGCTCGACCGGCCGGCCCGTTCGCGCGTCCACCACGGGCTGGTAGTGGGGGACGATCTCCCCGAGCTCCAGGGCCCGGGACAGATCCGCCCGCTGCTCGGCGCGCAGCCTCGCGGTGTGCTGCAGCCGGTCGGAGTAGAACACCACCTGGTCGCCGCCGCGACCCTTCGCCGAGTACATCGCGAGGTCGGCGCGGTTGACGAGCTCGTCGGCGCCCTCCCCGTCGCTGGGGTAGTGCGCGACGCCGATGCTGGCGGTCACGGCCAGGGCCGGGGCGAACCCGAGGTCGATCCCCTCCGACACGCTCTCGAGCGCGCGCAGGGCGACCGCGGTGCCCTCGTCGGCCGCCTGCACCTCGACGCCTCCGGACGCGTCAGCGCCGGCCGTCGGGTCGGCCGAGGCGCGGGTCAGCCGGATCGGGTCGGACATCACGGAGAGCAGCTCCTGGGCCAGCCGGCCACCCTCGTGCGGGGGCTCGTGCAGGTCGTGCGGGGCGATGACGAGGTACTCGTCCCCGCCGAGGCGTGCGACCGAGTCGCTCTCCCGGGTCGCCGCCCGCAGCCGCTCCGCCACCGCGGTGAGGACCGCGTCCCCGGCCTCGTGCCCGAGTCGGTCGTTGACCAGCTTGAAGTCGTCGAGGTCGATGAACAGCACCGAGATGTGCTCGCCGCTGCGGTGCGCTCGGTGGATGGCCTGCCGGAGGCGGTCGAAGACGATCGTCCGGTTCAGCAGCCCGGTCAGCGGGTCGGTCTGCGCGATCCGCAGGGCCGCCTGCTCCCGGTGCCGTTCCTGCGTCACGTCGAGGATCGTCGCCATGAGCACCGGTTCGGCGCCGGGCTGCAGGGGCGGGGCCGAGCGTACGGTCAGCCGACCCCAGATCACCTCACCGCTCTTGGTGATGCAGCGCTTCACCAGGCTGTAGCGGTCCCGGTCTCCCCGGAGGAGCTCGCCGAACAGCTTGGTCTCCTCCGGCAGGTCGTCGGCCAGCGTCAGCTGGGCGAAGTGCATGCCGGTGAGCTCCTCGCGCGGGTAGCCGAACAGCTCGCACAGCGCATCGTTGGGTCGCAGGATGTGCCCGTCCCTGCTGGTGATGGACATCGCGGCGCTGGACCCCGCGAACACCGCCTCGAGCTGCGCCAGGTGGCCGGCCGCCATGGCGGTGGCCTGCTCCGCCGCTGTGACGTCGCGGAGCGACACCAGCAGGGTCGCGGAGCCCGGGTCGCTGCCCTCCTCGGGCAGCCCCACGAACGCGATCGTCTGGTCGACCGTGAGCAGTGACCCGTCGCGGGCCACGTAGTGCGTGCGCGCCGTCACCGGGTCGGCGCCGCCCGCGACCTCGCTGAGCCGGCGCACCGTCTCGGGGACCTCGGCGGGCTCGATCCAGGACGTGAGCGGGGTGCCGACCACCCCCTCGTCGTCCACGCGGAGCAGGTCGTGGACCAGCGGGTTGACCCGGGTGATCACCCCGGCGGCGGTCAGCGTGAGCATGGGGGTGCCACCGCTGCTGAACGTGGTCTCGGCGCGGCGGCGCTCGCGTTCGGCGACGTCGCGGGCCCGGGCCAGGTCGGTGATGTCGAGGATCGTGCCCACGCGGTACCGGGGGAGGCCGTGGGCGTCGAGGACCAGGTGGCTGAGCTCGCGGACGGTGCGCGTCTCCCCGTCCGGTCGCACCACGCGGTAGTCCAGGGGCGAGTCGGTTCCGCCCCCGCCCGCCGTGGCCCGGGTGACGGCAGCCAGGTCGTCCGGGTGGACCAGGCTGCGCAGCAGGCCGGGGTCCGCCTGCACCTCCTCCGCGGTGACGCCGAAGACGTCGCTGACCGTGTCCGAGACGTAGCCCAGGGAGTCCCCGTCGATGCTGGCGCGGTAGACGGTGTGCGGCACCGTCTCGGCGATCATCCGGTACTCCTCGTCGCGCACCGACAGCTCCGCCCGGGCGTTGGCCAGCTCGGTGATGTCCGACAGCGCGATGACGGCGCCGGTGACGGAGCCCCCTTCCTCGTACGGCATCACCTGCAGCAGGTAGGTCGCCGACGTGGACGAGACCTCCCGCACCTCGCCCTCGCGGGTGGCCATGACCGTGTCGAGGATCGACGGCAGCGCGTCCAGGTCCAGGTTCGTCGGCAGCCTCGACAGCCGGGTCCCGATGTCCGACGCCACCAGTCCGAACGCCTTGACGGCCAGGGGAGAGAACCGCAGCACCCGCTGGTCGCGGTCCACCAGCAGGATCGCGGTGTGCACGGACGACTGGATGTTCGTCAGGACGATGTTGGACTCGGAGAGCTCAGCGGTGCGCACCTCGAGTGTCTCGTTGACGGTGGTGAGCTCCTCGTTGGTGGCCTGCAGCTCCTCGTTGGTCGTCTCGAGCTCCTCGTTCGTGGCCTGGAGCTCCTCGCCCGACGCCTGCAGCTCCTCGTTCATCGACTGCAGTTCCTCGTTGGAGGACTCCAGCTCCTCGACCACCGCCTGCAGGTGCTCGCGGCTGCCCGCCAGCTCCAGCTCCAGTTCCTTGACCCGCAGCAGCAGGTCGGTGACGTCGTCCGCGCCGGTCGACTCGGCGACGACCGGTGGGACTCGGTCGTGGACGTCCCGGGTCGACGGGGCCGCGACGAAGGACAGTGCCACGTACGGGTCGTCCTCGTCGGCCTCGGCCAGCGCCTGGGCGCGCAGCTGCCAGGTCTCCGCGCGCCCCTCCGCGTCCCGCAGGACGACGGTGTGGCCGACGGGGGTGGCATCGGACCGGCGCACGCGTGCCAGCAGGCTGCCGACCTCGGTCCGGAGCTCCGGGACGACCATCCCGGCGAGCGTCATGTCGCCGTCCGCGTCCGGCATGGCGAGGAACCGGCGCACGTCGCCCACGGTGTGCACCGGGATCCCGTCCGGGTCCACCAGCACCGTCGCAGGGCCGTACTGGCCCAGCAGGGTGTCGCGCAGCCGGTCGCGAACGCGGTCGCGGGACGAGCGACCGCCCGCCGGACGGCGGACCGGGTGCGTGAGGATCGGGGTGCGGGGCAGGCCGGTGTAGGTGGCGATCGTGCTCCCCGGCTTGGTCTGGAAGACCCGGCTCGCGGCGTCCACCGTGGCGAACAGCGGGGTGTCGGCGGGGATGGACTCCGACCGGCCCAGGAAGAGCAGCCCCTGGGGCGCCAGGGCCGCGTGCAGGTTCGCCAGCACCTGGTCCTGGACGTCGGGGATCAGGTAGATGAGCAGGTTGCGGCAGCTGACCAGGTCCATCCGCACCAGCGGAGGGTCGCGGGTCACGTCCTGGCGGGCGATGACGAGCATCTCCCGCAGGCGCTTGTCCACCTGGGCCAGGTCGCCGGTGACGGTGAAGTAGCGGCGGCGCCACTCCTCGGGCACCTCGGCCAGGGCCGAGACCGGGTAGGTGCCCCGGCGCGCGGTCTCCATGGCCGCGTCCGAGATGTCGGTGGCGAAGACCTTGACCGGCGTGTCGACCTCCTGCTCGCGCGCGGTCTCCGCCAGGAGCATCGCGACGGAGTACGCCTCCTCGCCGGTGGCGCAGCCAGCGACCCAGGCCCGCAGCGGCTGTCCGGACGACTTCGCGGCGACCACGGGACGCAGCGCGTCGGCGAGGGCGTCGAAGGACTTGCGGTCGCGGAGGAACCCGGTGACCGTGATGAGCATGGAGTCGCGCAGCGTCTCCAGCTCCGCGGGGGTCTCGCGCACGTACGTCACGTACTCCGCGGTCGTGCCCAGCCCGAGCTTGGCGATCCGCTTGGCGAGCTGGCGCCCCAGCGTGCCGTCCTTGTAGCTGGCGATGTCCCAGGCGGTGACCCGCCGGGTCTCTGCGGCCAGCTCCGCCAGGTCGAGGTCCCCGGAGAACCGGCCCACCGTCTCCGGCAGCCGCTGGCCGGACAGCACGGCGCCGATCGCCGCTCCGATGCCCACCGGGTCCGCGGCGACGTCGACGACGCCCGCGTCGATGCAGGCGCCCGGCATGTCGCGGTAGCGCGCCGAGGACGGGTCCTGGGCGAAGGTCCGACCTCCCGCGGCCCGGACCGCGCGCATCCCGGCCACCCCGTCGGAGCCGGTCCCCGACAGCACCACCCCGATCGCGGCCGGGCCGGCCTCCGCCGCGATGGACGTCAGCAGGGCGTCGATGCTCGGCTGGGGGGAGATCCTCGGCTCGGCCTGGGCCGAGGTGAGGACCGCGCCGCGCAGGCGTACGTCCCGGTTGGGTGGCGCCAGGAAGACCTCACCGGCGACGAGCGGCGTGGAGTCACCGATCTCCCGGACCGGCAGGGAGGTCTCCCGGCCGAGGACCTGCAGGAGCAGGCTGGGGTGCTGCGGCGACATGTGCTGGGCCACGACGTACGCGACATCGCCGGCGGGAAGGGCGGGCAGCAGCTCCCGGAGGGCCTCGACCCCCCCAGCCGAGGATCCGATGCCCACGACCCACATGGACCCGTCACCCCACTCGCGTGCTGCAACCCCACGAACACCGTTCTTCCCGGACCCTAGGACACCCCCGCGCGACGTCGCTCGCTGACAGCGAGGGTGAGCGGAGGATCGCCGGGATACCCAGGGGGGTACAGCGCGGGCTGTGGTGCGTGAGCCACGTCATGGCGTACCGGGATGGCGGCGTCCGGCGTCCGGGGTGATACTTGCATGGTGCAAGCATCTGAACCGCTGGACCCGCGCCGGGTGGCCCGGGGGGCCGTGGCGGATCCGGCTAACGCCGACGCGGTCGGAGCGCTGGCCGACCTGCTCGGCGTGCTGCAGCGCAGCCGCCTGCTGCGACAGGAGGGCGCGCAGGCCACCGCCATGCTGGTGCACCTGTCCAAGCGGGGGCCGATGCGCTCGTGCGACCTGGCCCAGGCGATGCAGCTGGACCAGTCCACCGTCAGCAGGCACCTTCGCCAGCTGACTCAGGCACGGCTGGTCGAGCGCTCGGCCGACCCGACCGACGGGCGAGCCCACGTCGTGAGCGCCACCGCCTCGGGCCGCGCGCGGGCCGAGCGGGCCATCGTCGACCGGGTCCGTGACTTCGAGCGGGTCCTCGCCTCGTGGTCCGACGTGGACCGCGACACCTTCGCCCGGCTTCTCGGCCGCTTCAGCGCCGAGCTCGAGAACGACCTTCTTCAGGGAGTCGATGCATGAGCAGCAGTCCACCCGAGACCGACCCGTCCGCGGCGGCCGATCCCGAGCGCGTCCTCGTCGCCGAGGGTGCCCCCGAGCATGACCTGCTGGGCGGGCAGCGGCTACGGCTGGTGCTGGGAGCGCTGATGCTGACGCTGTTCCTCGCCGCCCTCGACCAGACGATCGTCAGCACTGCGCTGCCCCGCATCACCAGCGACCTCGGCGGCCTGAACCAGCTGGCCTGGGTGGTCACCGCGTACCTGCTCGCCTCGACCGCCTCGACCCCGATCTGGGGGAAGATCTCCGACATCTACGGGCGCAAGCTGATGCTGCAGTCCGCCATCGTGATCTTCCTGGTCGGGTCGGCGCTCGCGGGCGCCTCGACGTCGATGGGCTGGCTGATCGTCACCCGGGGTATCCAGGGCCTCGGCGGTGGCGGGCTCATGGTGCTGGTCATGGCGGTCATCGCCGACGTCATCCCCCCGCGCGAGCGCGGGCGATACACCGGTCTGTTCGGCGCGGTGTTCGCCGTGGCGAGCGTGGTGGGCCCGCTGCTCGGCGGCTGGCTGGTCGAGACGCTGTCCTGGCGGTGGATCTTCTACATCAACATCCCGCTCGGGATCGCCGCGTTCTTCGTGCTCGCCTCGGTCCTGCACATCCCGCAGCACCGCGTCGATCACCGGGTCGACTACATCGGTGCCGCCCTCATGGTCGGCGGCGTCGTCCTCGGCCTGCTGGTCACCGAGTGGGGCGGGCGCGAGTACGCATGGACGTCCCCGACCATCCTGCTGATGGCCGCCGGATCGGTCCTGCTCCTCGTCGCCTTCGTCCGCCGGCAGCTGCGCGTCCCTGAGCCGCTGGTCCCGATGTCGCTGTTCCGCAACAAGGTGTTCGGCGTCAGCAGCCTCATCGGCTTCATCGTGGGACTGGCCATGTTCGGCGCCATCATCTTCCTGCCGCTGTACCTGCAGGTGGTCCAGGGCGCCAGCCCGACCCAGGCCGGGCTGCAGATGATCCCGATGATGCTCGGCCTGCTCTCGATGTCGATCATCTCCGGGCGGCTGATCTCCCGGTTCGGCCGCTACAAGGTGTTCCCCATCATCGGCACGGTGCTGGCGACGGTCGCCCTGCTGCTGTTCAGCACCCTGCAGGTGGACACGCCGTACTGGAAGGTCGCCCTGGCCATGTTCGTCCTGGGCGCCGGCCTCGGGAACGTCATGCAGGTGCTCGTCATCGCCGTGCAGAACTCGGTGGATCAGCGCGAGATCGGCGTCGCCACCAGTGGCACGACGTTCTTCCGGACGATCGGAGGCACGTTCGGCACCGCGGTGTTCGGCGCGGTCATGACGTCGCAGCTGGCGTCGCACCTCGCCGCGTCGCTGCCCGCCGGTGCCGCGGGCGGTCTCGACCCGTCGCAGCTGACCAGCGCCATGTCGACGATCGCCGGGCTGCCCGCCCAGGTGCAGCACCTGGTCCTCACCGCGTTCAGCGACTCGCTGGCCGCCGTCTTCCTCACCGCCGTGCCGGTGATGGTCGTGGCGGTGCTGCTGGCGCTGGTGCTCCCCGAGGTCCGGCTGCGCGGGACGCACGACCGTCCCTCGGTCCCGGCCGAGTAGCCCCGGATTCGCGATCGAGGGAGATGGGATGAGTACGGGATCCGTCCACGCGCACCCGGCCTGGTACGGCGCGGTCATGGGCACGGGCGCGGTGGCGCTGGTGCTCGCGTCGCAGGGCGCTGCCTGGGGCGGTGCGGCCTGGGACTGGGCGGCGGTCGCGTTCCTGCTGCTGGCGTCAGCGCTCGGGCTGCTCCTGCTACCGCGCTACGCCCGTCGGCTGGGCGACCGGGGTGAGTTGCGCGACGAGGTGGCCCACCCCGGGCACGGCGCGATGCTGGCGACCGTGCCCGCGGGCCTGCTGGTCCTGGCCGTCGGCTGGGGACGGGTCGGTCCGGAGCTGGTGCCCACCGGGGTCGCGCTGTGGGTGTCCGGGATCCTGCTGGTCGTCGGAGCCGTGGGTGCGCTGGTCACCGGGGTCGCGTGGTCGTCGGTGATGCTGCACGCCTCGCCAGGGCTGGAGAACGTCAACGGCGGCTGGCTGATCCCGCCTGTGATGAACCTGCTGGTCCCGCTGGCCCTGACGCCACTGATCGCGGCCAACCCGGGCGCCGCTGGCCTGCTGCTGACCGTCGGCTTCGCCTTCTTCGGGATCGGGCTGGTGCTGTTCCTAGTGGTGCTGACCCTGCTGGTCGCGCGGCTGGCCATGGCCGGCCCGATGCCGTCTGCGCTCGCGCCGTCGCTGTGGATCCCGCTGGCGCCGGCCGGGATCCTCGGCATCGCGCTGCTCCGGCTGCTGCAGTCCGGCCGGGCCGCCGGGATCGAGTCGCTGTCCGCGGTCGGCGCCGGCGTCGCCGTACTCGCCATGGGGCTCGGCTTCGGCCTGTGGTGGGCGGCCTTCGCCGTCGTCGAGCTGCGCCGGCTGCGGCGCGCCGGTGCGGTGCCGATCCATCCCGGCTGGTGGGGCTTCGTGTTCCCGGTCGGGGCCATGACGCTGGCGGTGTCCGCGCTGGCCGTGGAGCTCGACAGCATCGCGCTGCGGGTGATCTCGCTGGTCGCGGCCGTCGGGCTCGTGCTGCTGTGGGCGTACGTCGCGGTCGTGACCCTTCGGCTGGTGGTCCGGCACGCCCGACCGTCCGACGACGCCGCGCTGCCCTGATGTCCGCCGAGACGGGTAGGCGTTCTGTCACGATGGCGCCGCCGGGAACACCCGGGCCGACGGTGGGGAGAACGCGATGAGTCAGCAGTCCGAGCCAGCCAAGGACGGTCGCAGCCTGGGCCTCGGGGCGATCGCCTCGATCGCCGGTCTCGGTGTCCTCGTGATCTTCATCCTGCAGAACACCGAGAGCGTCGAGTTCAAGTTCCTGGTCCTCACCTTCACCTGGCCGCTGTGGCTCTACACCATCGTGGTGGCCGTGTTCGGCGCCCTGGTGTGGCTCGGCCTGGGGATGATGCGCCGTCACCGCCGCCGCAAGGAGCGCCGCGACAACCGCTAGGTCCGACGGACGATGTGGATCTTCCGCGGAAGACCCACATCGTCGGGCTGGGACCGACCGCGCGTGCAGATGTGAGCCGACGGGTCGCTACCCGGCGTACGAGGCCCCGGGTAGCGACCGTTGGGCTCACATCTGTGATCGGCCGCGGGAGGCGACCGGCTGCTTCTGTATCCTTGTGCACGCAAGGAGGCGCAACATGAGCACGCTCGAGGTCCCCGAGGCGCTGGTCAAGGACGTACCGGCGCCACCGCGGCGGTCCGCCCGAGCGCGCGGCGTCGCCGGGGCAGAGCAGGCGAACGTCACCGTGGTGCTGCCCGCCGGGCACAGCCCGGTCGTGGCGACGGCGCTACGGGTGGTGGTTGCGGACGCCCTGGAGCACGAGGCGCGGCTGGCTCGGGTGGCCGACGAGGCTGGGCTGGAGGTGGGCGAGCTGCTCGGCCTCGTGGAGGGCGCCCTGGCTTCACGGCGCAGCGCGTTCACCGAGGCCGAGGTCGACGCGCTGGCCGAGGCCGGCATCTCTGCGGACGGACCCGAGGGGGACCCGGCCGGGATGCGTGCGCTGCTGGCCGGGCGCTTGCAGGAGCACGCCCTTGTCACCCAAGGGCTCTCCGTGGAGGACGCCGGCGCGCTGCTGGGAGTCACCGCGGCACGGGTTCGCCAGCGCATCGACTCCGGTGAGCTGGTGGCGATCCGGTCGAAGGGCGGCTACGCGTTGCCTCGCTGGCAGTTCGTCGCGGATCGCGTAGTCCCCGGATTGGATCGGATCACGGCGCAGGCCGCCGGGCTGCATCCGTTGGAACTGGCCGGTTTCATGACGAACCCGAACGTCGACCTGGCCATCGACGGCACGCCGGTGTCTCCCGTGGACTGGCTGGTGTCGGGCGGGGACCCGGAACCGGTGGCGGACCTGGTGCACTCGCTGGTCCGTGCCTGACAGGGACGGGTCGCGTCGGTGACGGTCCGGTGCCCTCCGCCCCCGGCCGCCGCGGACCTGCCCCGGCTGCGGTCGGCCGACCTGATCCCCAGCACCGGCATGGTCGCGGTGCGCCTGTACCGGGTGGACGGCGCCCACCCGCAGTCATGGGACCAGTTCCGCTTCCACGGTCCGCTCGCCGGGATGCGGTTCGACCACCAGCCACCTCCCACGCGCGACCACCCCCACCGGGGCGTGATGTACGCGGCGCTCGGTGGGCCGCGGGCCGGCGCCGACCCCCTGCACGTCGCGGTGCTCGAGGCCTTCGCGGAGCGCAGGGTCGTCCCGGTGTCGCCGGGCTCCCACTGGCTGGTGCTGTGGCAGCCGACGCGGAGGCTTCGTGTTCTGGACCTGGCCGGGTCGAACTGGCTTGCCCGCGCGGGCGGCAACGCCGCACTCATGTCCGGTCCGCGTGCCGTCGCGCGCCGCTGGGCGAGGACGATCTGGAACGCGTACGGCGAGCTGGACGGGATCTCGTGGAGCTCCAGCGTGCTGCCGGCTGGCCGTTCCCTCGTGTTCTTCGAGCGGGCGGCCGACGCCGTACCGACCCACCCGCTCCTGCATGTCCCGTTGCAGCACCCGCGACTGCTGGCCCCGCTGGCCCGTATCGCCGAGGAGTACGGACTGGACCTGCTCTAGTCGCCGGGCGGGGTCTGGACGTGTGGTCGTGGCGGTGCCACAGTGTCGAATCAGCGGGGGCTCGGGTCCTCCAGCGATCACCTCTGATCCGTCCGGACCCGAAGGAGCCCGCTATGCCCCTGCAGTCGCAGCGATTCCGAGGTCAGGCCACGCTGGAAGGCTGCCTCGCCGGCACGCGCACCCTGACCCTGGACGACCCGGACTCCGAGGCCGTGCATCGGGTCCAGGACGCTCTCTCCGGCCTGGGCTACCTGGTCTGGACGGGGAGCGATGGTCTCTTCGGCAAGCAGACCGGGAAGGCGGTCTCCGCGTTCAAGAAGGACTCCGGCCTTCAGCCGACCGACCCCGTCGTGGGGAAGGGGACCATGGCGGCCCTCGACGCCATCTTCGCCTCGGAGTCGGCTTCGCCGGACGCCCCGGACCCGGGGACCGGCACGCTCCCTGCACTGGCGAGCGCCGCCGCTGCGACCGCTGCAGGCTGGGCCCAGTCGGCTCGTAACGCGATGCAGCAGTACAACGATCCCGATCCGGCCGACGTCACCCCGGGCAGGGTGGCGTTCGAGGCGGCCCTTGAGCGTGACTTCGGAGCCGGCGCTGGTGGACCCGGGACGCGCGACCCGCTGATGCGCTACTGGCTCGCCCCGATGGTGGATGGGATGGCCCAGCTCCTGGGGTCGCCCAACGTGCTGGGGCTGGACCAGCCGGGCTTCCGCTCGACCTCCCAACGGGGCATCTACCGCGCCTGCTCTGGCTTCCCCGGGCTGACCTTCGCTGTGACCCCACCGTTCGCGAACGTGCTGAGCGGCACCGTCAGGGCGACGGAGATGCTCCGCGTCGCGGCCGAGTTCTGCTACTACGACGCCGACATCAAGGGAGTCCCGGGCACGCCCCGCTTTTCCTCGTTGCAGACCGGGGACCAGATACGCAACGTCTTCGCCTACGTCGCGTTCTGTCACGAGTTGGCCACCGGAGCGACGCCGCCCGTCGGACCGCCGCTCCTCTGGTATCCCTGACCGCGCTCCCGCCGAGGCGTGACGCGGCTGCGGCGGTCGGCGCGTCCCAAGCGGCCGGTGCGGGGAACTGCGATCCCGCTACTGAAGCCTCCCGGTCCAGGTGCCTGAGCGCTGGCCGTCGTCGTGCTTCCAGGACCCCATGAAGCCCGTGGTGGACGTCCGCGTGAAGACGAAGGTGCCTCCGTCGGCCGGGCCCCAGTTCGGCCCGTCGGACCATCGTCCCGTGAGCGTGTTGCCGCTGACCGTCCCGGTGAGCCTGCCGTCGCTGGTGTAGGTGCCCGTGACCGTCGCACCGGACTGCGTGAGCGTCATCGTTCCCCAGTTCGTGGTCCAGGTACCCGCCCAGGATGGCGCCGTCGGCGGGGGCGGAGCCGTGTCGCCGCGGATGGCGGCGCGCAGGTTGTTGCCCGGACGTCCGGGGAGGAACTTGCCGGACAGGTAGTACGCCTTGATCTTGTCGGTGTTCGCGGAGAACCCGAACCACGATGAGAGCAGTGCTGGCTTCACGGGGTAGCCGTTCTTCACCGCGTCCTGGGCAGCGGCGCTCATCGAGCCCAGGAACAGCTTCCAGTAGCGGGCGAGGGTCGCCGTGGACGCGCCCTTGCGCGCCAGTCGCTCCATGTTGCGCAGCTTGGGGAACGCCACGTTGACGACCTGGGCCATGTACTCGACGTTGCGCTCTGCGTAGTTGGTGCTGTCCAGGACCCCGATGTCCCCGTGGTCGTCCTCGATGGCGTGGACGAGCTCGTGCCAGACGGTCTCCCCGAAGTCCAGCACCAGCCGCAGCGGCAGGGTCCGGGGGTCGCGGGAGAACGTGATGGTGTGCGACTTCGGGTCGTACAGCGCGATGGGCTTCAGCGCGCGGTCGACCTTGACGCGCACGGAGGCGAGGGTGCGCCGGAACGTCACCAGTCCCGCGATCTTGGTTGCGTGTGCGAACCCGGTGGAGTCGTACTGGGTGAGGAACGTCTTCAGATGCGCGTACGCCGCCCCCTTGACCGTGGGCTGCGCCGCGACCGCCGAGGTCGAAGGCGCGGCTCCGACAAGGGTGAGTGCAAGCAGTGGCGCGAAGAGGAAGGCCAGAAGCCGGGGGACGGGTAGCCAGGGGACAGGATGCCGGGCCGGTCGAGTCACGGTGCACCTCCAGCGGTGAGGCACCGTGACCCTGCCGACGACCGAGGCCGCCGACGCTGCGGACCGTGGATCACGGTGCCCGCAGACCCATGTCCACGGTAGCGATCCGGTGCCGGTGACAGCAGAGTCGATGGTCCGATCGGCCGGTCCTGTCGCCAGACCCTGGACGGCCATCGCCGTCCCCAGCCATCAGCACCGCATCAAGGCTTCCTCGGTGGGCGTCAAGGAAGCGTCAAGGATCGGTCCGCGTTCCGCCGGCTGCGGTTGTACTGAGGCGGTCAGGCCGTCGAGGACGAGCGATGGACGCGGTGGCTGTCGGCGGAGTGAACAAGGCCCTACGGACGGCGGTCGCACTCGGAGTGGAGTTGTTGTGGACTGGCTCGGGCTGCTGGCCCTGGCGTCGGGAATCGCACTGACGGTGTACCTGGTGGTGGCGCTCGTGCGAGCGGAGCACTTCTGACATGTCCAGCCTCACTTCTGCACTGCTGCAGGTGGCGCTGCTGCTGGTGGCGCTGGCTGTTGCCCACCGACCCGTGGGGGAGTACGTCGCGCGAGTCGTGCAGTCCTCCTCTCACAGCCGGATCGAGCGAGCGGTCTACCGGATCGCGGGCATCGACCCGGCGGCCGACCAGAGGTGGACCGTGTACCTGCGGTCGGTGCTCGCGTTCTCTGCCGTGTCGATCCTGGTGCTTTTCGGGATCCTGCGCCTGCAGCCCGCCCTCCCGTACTCGCTGGACCGGCAGGGGGTGCCGCCGCTGCAGGCGCTCAACACGGCGGTCAGCTTCGTGACCAACACAAACTGGCAGTCGTACTCAGGCGAGACGGCTCTGGGCTACACCGCGCAGATGGCCGGCCTGGCCGTGCAGAACTTCCTGTCCGCCGCGGTCGGCATCGCCGTCGCGATCGCGCTCGTGCGGGGCCTGGTGCGCACGAACACCGACCGACTGGGCAACTTCTGGGTCGATATCACGCGGCTCACCCTCCGGGTGCTGCTGCCGCTCGCCGTCGTCTTCGCAGTGGTGCTCCTGCTCGGCGGGGTCATCCAGAACTTCGCCGGGGACACCGCGGTCACAACGGTGACTGGTGGCCAGCAGACGATTCCGGGAGGCCCGGTTGCCAGCCAGGAGGCCATCAAGCTCCTCGGCACCAACGGCGGCGGATTCTTCAACGCCAACTCTGCGCACCCGTTCGAGAATCCCCGTGCGTGGACGAACCTGATCCAGGTCTTCCTCATCCTGCTCATACCCGTGGCCTTGACGCGGACGTTCGGCCGGCTGGTCGGGGACAAGCGTCAGGGCTACGCCGTCCTCGCCGTGATGGCCCTGTTGTGGGGCTCGGTCACCTCGCTCCTCGTCTGGGCGGAGTGGGCCCACGGTGGCCCCGCCTTGCAGCTGGCAGGCGCGGCCATGGAGGGCAAGGAGGTCCGGTTCGGGGTGCCGATGTCGGCGGTGTTCGCGTCGGCGACCACCGGAACGTCCACGGGGGCCGTGGATGCGATGCACTCGTCCTTCACCGCCGACGGCGGCGGCCTCGCCATCCTCAACATGGTTCTGGGCGAGGTCTCCCCGGGTGGGGTCGGGTCGGGTCTCTACGGGATCCTCATCGCCGCCATGGTCTCGGTCTTCATCGCCGGTCTGATGGTGGGACGGACGCCGGAGTACCTCGGCAAGAAGATCGGTGCTCGTGAGATGAAGCTGGTCTCGCTGTACGTGCTCCTCACCCCGGCGGTCCTCCTGATCGGGCTCGGCGTGGCGATGGCCACCTCCGCGGGCCTGGACTCCATCCTCAATCCAGGACCGCACGGGCTCTCGGAGGTCTTCTATGCGTTCGCGTCCGCGTCGAACAACAACGGTTCGGCGTTCGCCGGACTGAACGCGAACACCGACTTCTACAACGTCGCCTTGGCGATCGCGATGGGGCTCGGTCGTTTCGCGCCGATCTGCCTCGTGCTCGCCCTCGCCGGCTCCCTCGCCGCACAGCGCGCGGTCCCGGTCACCGACGGAACGCTAGCGACACACCGGCCGCTGTTCGTGGTCCTGGTCGCAGGGGTCGTTCTCATCGTCGCCGGGCTGACGTTCGTGCCGGCCCTCGCCCTCGGGCCTATTGCGGAGGCGCTGTCATGACCCCCCAGACGGCAGCAGCGGGGCGAGCGAGTGCGGGCGCCTTCGAGCCAAAGATGATGCTGCAGTCCCTTCCCGGGGCGTTGCGCAAGCTCGACCCCCGCCTGATGTGGCGCAACCCCGTCATGTTCGTCGTGCTGGTCGGCTCCGTCCTCGCGACGCTTGGGGCGGTGGCGGAGCCGAGCGTGTTCGCCATCTCTGTCGCTGCGTGGCTGTGGCTGACGGTCGTCTTCGCGAACTTGGCCGAGGCCGTGGCAGAAGGCCGTGGCCGGGCGCAGGCTGCAACACTTCGTGCTACGCGCCGCGACACCGTGGCGCGGCGTCTCGACCGGGCCGGACGCGAGTCCCTGATCCCCGCAACGGCGCTGGTCGTCGGTGATCGGGTCGTCTGCGAGGCCGGTGACGTCGTCCCGTGCGACGGCGACGTCGTCGAAGGCGTGGCCAGCGTGGACGAGTCAGCCATCACCGGGGAGTCCGCGCCGGTGATCCGCGAGAGCGGCGGTGACCGCAGCGCGGTCACCGGCGGCACGAAGGTACTGTCCGACCGCATCGTCGTGCAGGTCACGGCCGCCCCCGGCCATACCTTCATCGACCGGATGATCTCCTTGGTCGAGGGTGCCAGCCGTCAGAAGACACCCAACGAGGTCGCTCTGAATATCCTGCTCGCCTCGCTGACGATCGTGTTCCTCCTCGTGGTCCTCACCCTGTCGCCGCTGGCCGCCTACTCCGGAACGACCACGGGCGTCGTCGTCCTGGTCGCGCTGCTGGTGTGCCTGATCCCCACGACGATCGGGGCCCTGCTGTCTGCGATAGGTATCGCCGGCATGGACCGCTTGGTCCAGCGCAACGTGCTGGCGATGTCGGGGCGGGCAGTGGAGGCCGCCGGCGACGTATCCACGCTGCTGCTGGACAAGACCGGGACCATCACCCTGGGCAACCGGCAGGCGGTCGAACTCCTTCCGGCCCGAGGCGTCACCGGGGCGGATCTCGCAGAGGCGGCGCAGCTCAGCAGCCTGGCGGACGAGACGCCGGAAGGCCGGTCCGTCGTCGTGCTCTGCAAGGAGAGGTACGGCCTCAGGGCGCCCGAGGCGGGCTTGCTCGCGCAGGCCACCTTCGTGCCCTTCACGGCCCAGACCCGGATGAGTGGGATCGATGTCGATGGGCGCCAGGTGCGCAAGGGCGCCGCGAATGCCGTCTTCGCGCACGTGACCGCCCTGGGCGGCAACGTGCCGCCCGAGTGCGCAGCCGAGGTGGACGGCATCGCGGCCGCCGGCGGCACGCCGCTTGTCGTCTCGGACGGAGCGCGGGTGGTGGGTGTGATCCACCTCAAGGATGTCGTCAAGGAGGGGATACGGGAGCGCTTTGACGAACTGCGTCGCATGGGGATCCGGACCGTGATGATCACCGGCGACAACCGCATGACCGCTGCGGCGATCGCCAGGGAGGCCGGGGTCGACGACTTCCTCGCCGAGGCCACGCCCGAGGACAAGATGGCCCTGATCAAGCGCGAGCAGGAGGGCGGTCGCCTGGTTGCGATGACCGGCGATGGCACCAACGACGCCCCCGCGCTGGCACAGGCGGATGTGGGCGTCGCCATGAACACCGGCACCTCTGCAGCCAAGGAGGCCGGCAACATGGTGGACCTCGACTCCAACCCCACGAAGCTCATCGACGTCGTGGAGATCGGCAAGCAGTTGCTCATCACCAGGGGCTCGCTGACGACCTTCTCCATCGCCAACGACATCGCGAAGTACTTCGCCATCATCCCGGCGCTGTTCGTGGCCGCCTATCCCGGACTCGAGGCGCTCAACATCATGCGCCTGTCGAGCCCCAACTCGGCGATCCTCTCTGCGGTCGTGTTCAACGCCCTGGTGATCATCGCCCTCATCCCGCTCGCCCTGCGCGGGGTGCGATACCGCCCCGCCAATGCGTCGTCCCTGCTCGCCCGCAACCTCCTCGTGTACGGGCTGGGCGGGATCATCGTTCCCTTCGTCGGCATCAAGCTCCTCGACCTGGTCATCTCGCGCATCCCCGGGATCGGGTGATCACATGCCCCTCGCCCTGCGCCAGGCCTGGGTCGGCCTGCGCCTGCTGCTGGTCATGACCGTCGTCCTCGGCATCCTCTACCCGCTCGCGGTCTTCGGCGTCGGTCGGCTCCTGCCGGCGCTGAGCGACGGTTCCTACGTCACCGACGGATCTGGGGACGTGGTCGGGTCGAGCCTTATCGGCCAGTCCTTCACCGGTCCCGAGTGGTTCCATCCGCGGCCGTCGGCGGCTGGGGACGGCTACGACGCACTGTCGAGCGGGGGCAGCAATCTCGCCGCGGACAACCCCGACCTGGTGGCGGACGTCACCGAGCGGCAGGCGGCGGCTGCGGACGTGAACGGCGTCCCCCGCGGCGCCGTACCGCCCGACGCCGTGACCGCCTCGGGCAGCGGTCTCGACCCCCACATCAGCCCCGAGTACGCCCGCGTTCAGGTGGCCCGCGTGGCCGCGGCGCGAGACCTTCAGCAGTCAGCGGTCATGGCCCTGGTGGAACAGCACCTCGAAGGACGGCTGTTCGGCTTCATCGGCGAGCCGCGCGTCAACGTGCTCGAGCTGAACCTCGCTCTGGCGCTCTTGTCGTGACGCCGGACCCAGCCGCCCGCCACAATGGGCCCATGGGCCGGGGCCGGCTGCGCATCTACCTCGGCGCCGCTCCCGGGGTGGGCAAGACCTTCGCCATGCTGGGCGAGGGTCACCGCAGGCTCGAGCGAGGCACCGACGTCGTGGTCGGGCTCGTGGAGAGCCACGGCCGTCGCCACACCGCTGACCTGATCGTCGGCCTGGAGGTGGTCCCTCGACGGGTGATCGAGCACCGCGGGGCGACGTTCGAGGAGATGGACCTCGACGCGGTGCTCGCCCGCCGGCCCCAGGTCGCCCTCGTCGACGAGCTCGCGCACACCAACGTGCCCGGCGCGCGGAACGCCACGCGCTGGCAGGACATCGACGACTTGCTCGACGCGGGCATCGACGTCATCTCGACGGTGAACATCCAGCACTTGGAGTCACTCAACGACGTCGTCGAGGCGATCACCGGGATCAAGCAGCGCGAGACCGTGCCGGATGCGAGGGTTCGCGCTGCCGACCAGATCGAACTCGTCGACATGACACCGGAGGCCCTGCGCCGACGAATGGCGCACGGCAATGTCTACGCGTCCGAGAACGTCGATGCCGCGCTCGGCAACTACTTCCGTGTCGGCAACCTCACCGCGTTGCGAGAACTGGCGCTGCTGTGGCTGGCGGACCGCGTCGAGGAGGGACTGGAGAGATACCGCGAGGAGCACGGGATCCAGGAGACGTGGGCGGCCCGCACCCGCATCGTGGTGGCCGTCACCGGGGGCGCGGAGAGCGAGGCGCTTCTCCGTCGGGGGGCGCTGATCTCGGGCCGCAGCGCCGGGCGGGACCTCGTCGCCGTCCACGTGGTGCGCGGCGACGGGACTCGGGGAGCGCGGCCGGAGAGTCTCGCGCGCCTTCGCCAGCTCACTGCGGATCTCGGCGGCACGTTCCACACCGTGGTCGGGGAGCATCCGGCGCAGGCGGTGCTCGAGTTCGCCCGGTCCGTCAACGGCACGCAAGTGGTCGTCGGTGCGTCGCGTCGAGGCCGGATCAGCCTCGCCCTTCGCCCCAGTACGGTCGACGAGATCGTCCGGGATTCCGGCGAGATCGACATTCACGTCGTCACGCACGATCGGGCCGGACGCACGGGGGCGGCACGGGTGCGGCGGGGCCGGATCGCCCGACGCCGGGCTTGGGCCTGGGTGCTGGCCGTCACGATCCCCTTTGCCGTCACGGCAGTCCTCGCTCCCTTCCACCGAGTGCTGAGCCTGTCCACCGTGCTGCTCGCCTACCTGCTCGGTGTGGTCGCCTCCTCCCTCGTGGGGGGCCTGGCCCCGGCCGTCGCGACCGCGCTCATCGCGAGCTTGGCTGTCAACTTCTTCTTCGTCCATCCGGTTCGGACCTTCACCATCGCGCAGCCGGAGAACGCCTTCGCACTTCTTGTCTTCGTCCTTGTCGGCGCCGTCATCGCGTCGATCGTCGACCGCAGCGTGGCCCTCTCTCAGGAGTCGGCGCGCCGCCGTGCCGAGGCCAACATTCTGCTGTCCTTGTCGACCGAGGTCCTGGGGCGCGAGAACGGGATCCAGGCGCTGTTGGATCAGGCGTGCACGACCTTCGGGATGCGAAGCGCCTCCCTGTTCGAGGACCTCGCACAGGCGCCGTTCCCCAGCGTCGTGGAGGCCACGGGCGACCGTCCCCCGCGTCGGCTGGACGAGGCGGACGTCGTCGTCGATGCGGGGCCGGGTCTCCACCTTGCTCTGGCGGGGCGCCCCCTCCCGGCCTCGGATCTCCGCATCCTCGACGCCTTCGCCGCGCAGGCCGGTGCCGTCCTCGAGCGCAACCGACTGGCGGCACGGGCCGCGGACGCCGCTCGGCTGCAAGCCTCCGACGGCGTACGCACGGCCATCTTGGCCGCCGTGTCCCACGACCTCCGCACGCCTGTAGCCGGAGTGAAGGCGGCGCTTGACACCGTGCTCGACGATGACCTGGGCCTGAGCGAGCGTGACCGTCGGGAGCTCCTCCAGGAGGCGGCCGACGCGACCGACCGGCTCGACGCGCTCGTGGCCAACCTGCTCGACCTGAGCAGGCTCCAGACTGGCGCGGTGCGGCCCGTGTTCGAAGCGGTGTCGATCGACGAGGTGGTGAGCAGGGTGCTCTCGGGGGTTCCGGATGAGATCGCCCTGGACGAGGTCCAGGAGGGACTGCCGCTGGTGAACACCGACGCGGGCTTGCTCGAGCGGGTGGTCGCCAACCTCCTGGAGAACGCCGTGCGGCACAGCCCGGACGGGGTGCCCGTCCGGGTGTGCGCTGCCGCGGTGCCTGGCGACGCCCTGGAGCTCCGCGTGATCGATCGAGGCCCTGGAGTAGCAGCCGACGACCGCACCCGCATGTTCCAGCCGTTCCAACGCCTCGGCGATGCTCCCTCGGGAACGGGGGTCGGCTTGGGGCTGGCGGTGGCCCGCGGCTTGGCGGAAGCGGTGGGGGCGACGGTGTGGGCGGACGACACGCCGGGTGGCGGCCTGACGATGTTGGTGCGCGTTCCTCTCGCTGACCGAGCCAACGCGAGCGAGGGTCCATGACCACCGTTCTGGTAGTCGAGGACGAGGCCGCTCTGGCGCGCGCCCTGGCCATCAACCTGCGCGCCCGAGGCTTCGACGTACGCACCGCGGCCACCGGACGCGCAGGCCTCGCGGCGACGGCCGAGTGCCACCCGGACGTCGTCGTCCTGGACCTGGGTCTTCCTGACCTTGACGGCATCGAGGTGCTGGAGGGCATCCGTGGCTGGAGCAGCGTCCCAGTGATCGTCCTCTCGGCCCGATCGACGGGCGCGGAGAAGGTGCTCGCCCTCGACGCCGGGGCCGACGACTACGTCACCAAGCCGTTCGAGATGAACGAGCTGATGGCCCGAGTCAGGGCCGCCATCCGGCGTGGCACCCTCTCCGGCGGTCCAGCGGTCTCCGCTGTTGAGACCTCGTCATTCGTCATCGACCTCGCTGCGGGGCAGGTCCGGCGGGGGGACGAGATCGTCCGGCTGACGCCCACCGAGTATCACGTGCTCGAGGTGCTGGCCCGCAACCTCGGGCGCCTGGTCTCGGGCAAGCAACTTCTCGCCGACGTGTGGGGCCCCGGCTACGAGAAGGAGCAGCACTACCTACGCGTCTACATGGCTCAGCTGCGACGCAAGCTGGAGCCGGACCCGGCGCACCCTCGGCACCTCGTCACAGAGCCCGGCCTCGGCTACCGATTGGAGGCGTAGGCGGCCTCCCGGAGGAGGCCGACGACCGCAACTGCGGCAGCGACGGCGCACCTCTTCGACGTCCCTGCACACGACTGCATCGCGGTCGAGGACCGGGGTTCGTGCATCCGGGCCCCCGGGTTCGGGCGAAGAACGGGTAGCGACGCCGTCATCCGACCGCGTCGAGGCCCGACCACCCGGAGGTTCCGCCGATGTCCCTCGCCCGCCGCCTGACCGCAGGCGTGGCCGCCGCCGTCCTGGCCGGCACGACCGCGCTGTTCGCCGTTCCGACCGCGTCCGCCGACACCGACCCGGTGCCGTCCCCGACGACTGGCCGTACCGCCGTGACCACGCAGCCCGGCATCGCCGCGGCACTGCTGCGAGCCGGTGTCCTTCCGTACACCGTGTCCCCGGGCCGCACCGATGGCGCCTCGCTGCGACCGCTGGCGCTGACGTACTCGTTCCCCATCACCGGCGTCAGCAACGGCCTGACCGGCGAGATCACCCACTCCGGCGGGGTCGCCTTCGTCAAGCTCGGCTCGTTCACGAAGCGGATCGTGGTGAAGGACTTCACCATCGACCTGGATGGCTTCTCCGAGCCGGCGGTCGGCCAGGACTACTCGACCCCGGTCCTGACCGGCACCGTGTTCGACGGCCGGGGCGGGGTGCCCGACGGTATCCGCGTGGCCCTGTTCGACATCGACCTGTCCGGCGCGGCGATCGACCCGGCCGACGTCCAGGTGACCGGCGCGAACCTCACCCTGACCGATGTCGCCGCGGGCGCGCTGAACGCTGAGCTGGGGACGTCGGTGTTCTCCGGAGGCTTGAACGTGTTCTCGGCCCGCGCGAACGCCTAGCGACACGCTGTCCTCCCGGCCCGGCCGGGCGGCGCCCGCACCGCGGCGGGTCGTCCGCCCGGCCGGGCCGACGGGCGGGGTGAGGGGCCACCGCGGCGGTCACGAGACCCGGTCGCCCGGGGTGAGGAAGGGGTGGTCGCTGAGCCGTCGCGCGATCGTCATGAGGGCGTCGGCGAGGGCCGCGGTCTGTTGGGCCGTCAGGGGGTCGAACATCACCCGGCGGATGTCTGCGGTGTGCCGGTCTGCCAGCCGCGCGACCTTGGCGTCTCCCTGCTCGGTCAGCGTGACCAGGACTCCGCGCCCGTCCAGCGGCGAGGTGCACCGGGTGACGTCACCGCGTGACTCCATGACCCGCAGGCGGTGGCTGAGTCGGCTGGAGCTGACGCCTGCCAGGGCGGCGATCTCGCCGGCGGGCATGGTCTGGTCGGGGGCCTCCCGGAGGACGGCCAGGATCCCGTACTCGAGGTGGATGAGCCCCTCGGTGCGCAGCGTGCGGTCGAACTCGGGGAGGCCGAGCCGCCACAGCACGAGGAACGCCCGCCAGGCCTGTGTCTCCACGTCGTTGAGCGGCTCCATGGGCCGAGATTACTTGACCGTTCAGATAGTCAGGCCTAGGCTCCGCAACTACCTGAACATTCAGATATTGAGGAGGCGACATGGGGAGCACCTTCGACGCGGGGGTCGTCACGGAGCTGGCGGTACGGCGGCTCCACCCGAGCCAGGACCTCGACGCGTTCGCGGTCGCCCGCGACGCTTTCGTCGCGCGCCTTCGGGAGCAGCAGGGGGTGGGCACCGACCGCGAGTTCGCCGCCGTCTTCGACTTCGCGTCGGGAGGGGCTCCGCAGCCGCCGGTGTTCATCGGCATGACCGAGTACGACTCGTCGTCCGCCTTCGCGGCTGCCGGCGAGGCGCTGGGCGGATCTCCGGAGGCAGCCGCTCTGTTCGCGACCTTCACTCCGGCGGTCTTCACGGCGCTGCGTCCGCTCGACCCGACGGCGCGCTACGACCTCGCGGATATCGCCGGGGTCCCGGGCCAAGTCCTGGAGGTGGCCAGCCGCGACCTGTCCGCCTACGCGGACTTCGACTCCGCGACGTACGCCGTGACGCGCGATGCGTTCCTGGCCGCCCTCCGCGAGGAGGACGGCTTCGTGGCGGAGTACCAGTGGGTGTCTGCCCTGGACCCGCACCTGGTCGTCGGGATGACGGTGTACGCCGACGCCGCCGCCTTCCAGGGAATCGCGGCGTCGTCGTTCGTCCAGTCTCCGGAGTACCAGGAGTTTCTGGGGACGTACCCGCCGCCCATCGGCTACGCGAGCGTGGACGCCAGGACCACCTGACCCCGGCCGGGCACACGTACGACCGCAACGACGGCGCGTCTGAAGGGGACCTCCTGGGCAGGCATCCGGCACATGGTGCATCTGCCGACCGAGGCGCGGGCGAAGAACGGTGCACCGCAGGCCGGACGGTCGGGTCGCGGCGAAGGCGACCGCACGGCCGCTTGGGCCACGCGGCGGCTGCTGTCACACTCGCCGACATGCACTCGCCCGCCGCAGGCCGCGCCGCCGTCACCGCCGGCGCCGACACCCCACGCTCGGACCTGTAGGGACGTCGCATGGACGCGCCGCCGCCGGTCGACCCGACCGGCCCGACCGAACCCTCGCCGGGACAGTCGGACGCTCGCGGCCTGCTCAGGGCGGCCGGGACCACGGTGATACCCCTGGTCATCGCGGTCACGTCGCTGCTGTTCTCGATGTTCACCTGGTGGGCGACCAACCGACCTCCTGACGTCGCGCTCGGCGCTCCCTCGGTCGTCCGGATCGTGCAGGCAGGTGATGCAGCGTGGATGTACGTCCAGCCCCACCTCATCGTCGGCGGGACGACCGACCGCGTGGCCGTCGTCTCCGGGTTGGGCGCGACCGTCACGCCGGTGGGCGGCGGCGACCCGGTCGCGTTCACGTGGGAGGAACGCGGCACCTGGGCCTACGACCCGGGGACGCAGGCCCTGACGTGGGAGTTCGCCGCCGACCCCAGCCCGCTGCTCGTCAGCGCGTCCACCCCTCAGTCGCCGGTGGCGCTCATGGTGAGTGACACGGAGATGCCCTGGCGGTCCGGGTCGTACGACGTCGTCGTCGTGGCCACCCCGGCCGACGGTGACCCGGTGCGGGCGGCGTTCGTCATCGACGTCGATGAGCGGACCGCCGCGCAACTGGCCGCCGACCCGGGGAGGTTCCTCGAGGTCCCGGTGCGCACCGCCAGCGGGTAGGGACGTCGAGACCGGGATCGGACGCCGGAGTCGATCTTCCGCGGAAGATCAACTCCGCTGCTCCGGACGCGTGGGGTGAGTGACGGGACTCGAAGAGGTATCCGATCGCCCCTGGCCGTGCTGGAGTTGTGGGTTCCAGATTAGTCCTGCGGGGGACAGTCAGTAGTCCGCGGCCGATCTCAGTGATGCTCAGCCGTTGTGCCCTCACGGGGGCCTGCCGCCTTCCGCCCCGCCAGCCCGGGCCCCGTCGTTGCCGTTCGTGGCGAAGTCGAGGATCGAAGATTCTTCTAGTACTGTTCCAGCAATACGAAAGTCCTGCGAGAACTCGTCACGCGGGGAGGGTCATGGTCGTGAACTCGGTGAGCCCTGACTTCACACCGCCCGAGGCGGCGGGCCACGATGACGGCATCCTGTGGTGGCTCGGTCAGGCGACGTTCGCTCTCCGTCGCGGAGACACGTTGCTGCTGGTGGATCCGTACCTGTCGGACTCGCTCGCGGAGAAGTACCGGGGGACCCTCTTCCCGCACCGCCGCATGGTCCCGATCCCCGTGGATCCGGCGGGGATCCGGGGACTGGACGCCGTCCTGTGCAGCCATGGGCACACCGACCACATGGACCCCGGGACCATCCGAGCCGTCCAGACCGCTAGCGACCCCGCGTTCGTCGTCCCCCGCGCCGAGCGTGCCAAGGCTCTCGACCGCGGGGTACCAGCGGATCGCCTCGTCGAGATCAACGCCGGAGAGGATCACGTGGTGGGGGAGGTCGCCGTGCGCGCGATCCCCGCCGCGCACGAGGAGCTCACGCAGGACGAGATGGGGAACTACCTCCACCTCGGGTTCGTGCTCGACGTCGGCGGTGTGCGGCTGTACCACTCGGGCGACTGCGTCCCGTACGAGGGCCAGGCGGACCTGCTGCGCGACCTCGGTGTCCAGGTGGCCCTCCTCCCCGTCAATGGCCGAGACGCCCACCGTTCCGGCAACGGCGTACCCGGCAACTTCCACTGGTACGAGGCTGTCCAGCTGTGCCGCGAGGCGGGCATCGGAACGTTGATCTGCCACCACTGGGGGATGTTCGACTTCAACACCGTGGATCCGGTGCAGCTGGCGAGTGACCTGAGCGAGTCCGCACCTGATGTGCACGCCATCGTGCCAAGCGTGGGGGCGGCCTACCTCCTGTCTCCCGACGGCGAGGTGCGCAACGCGGGCTGATCATCACGTCTACACTCCCAGCGTTGAGCAGGCGTCCAGCGCGCGCTGGAGAGGGGGCGGCGGTGACCTCAGGGCCTCCCGAGCGCCGCAACCTGCTGCACCTGATCGCCGGCAAGGCGGACCACTTCAGCCCCGCTCTTCGTCAGGTCGCCGACGTGATCCTCGCCCGACCCGAGGACTCCCAGGCGATGTCGATTACGGACCTCGCGCAGGAGGCGGGAGTCGCCGAGTCGACGGTGTCGCGATTCGTTCGCGAACTGGGCCTGACGAACTACAACGCGATGCGGCTCGGAATCGCCGAGGCGGTCTACTCCTCGCGCGGGAACGGCGACGGCGTCACCGGCAAGGCCTACGTCTACGAAGGAATCCTCAAGACCGACACGGTCGCGGAGGCTCTGGGCAAGGTCGGCATCGGCAGTCGGCAGGCGATCGAGCGCACGGCGGTGCTCCTGGACCCGGGTCTGATCGAGGACGTCGTCTCCCGGGTCCATGCCGCCCGCGCGATCCACGTGGTCGCGATGGGTGCCTCCGCGGTCGCCGCGGAGAACGTGATCCTGCGTTTCGTGCGAGCGGGCAAGCAGTGCTCGATGTTCCGGGACCAGAGCCTGCAGGTGATGACCGCCGCGACGCTCGGCGACCAGGACGTCATGCTCGGCATCAGTGATTCCGGGGCCACCACCTCCGTCGCCGATGCTCTGCTCCTGGCTCGGCAGCACGGCGCCTTCACCGTCGCCATCACGTCCGATCCGAGGTCGCCGGTTGCGCGTGCCGCAGACGCGGTGCTGCTCACGGGCTCGCCGCTTGCGGATGCCGGCGTCTACGGGGAGGCCGTGACCGCCAAGTGGGGCCAGTTGCTGGTGACGGATGCGCTCTATGCCGCCTACGCCGTGCGCTACTACGCGGAGACCCTCGGACACCTCGAGGAGACGTACGTCTCGGGCATCCGAGGCACCCGCGCCGGCGGCTGACACCCGCTCCTGATCGAAGAAAGTTCTCATCCAGTCGGGCCGCGTGCCCACCGGTTCCCGCCGTTGCCGGCGCCCGTGAACAAGTGCGGGCCGAGATTGGGCAGAAACTTCTACGAAACAGTTGACCAAATCTCGAAATCTCTGCCATGGTGTGGCGAAGGGCACAACGGAGAGGCGTCCAGCGGGGACTGGCCTCCCAGGGCCCAGGGAGGTTCTCGGACATGACCCACAGCGTCAGCACCCACCGCCGCCGGCACCTGGCGGCGGTCGGGTCGGTCGTCCTGACCGCAGGCCTGCTGCTCAGTGCCTGCGGCGGTTCGAGCTCGAGCGGCGACTCCAGTGCCCCTGCCACCGACGCGGCGTCCACGTCGTCCGACGCATCCGGCGGTGGTGAGACGGCGGGCGGTGACCTGGCCGCGTTCGAGGCGGCGGCGCAGGAGGCCGTGGACGCCGCCAAGGCGGACCAGACCCCGGAGACCGCACCGGTCCCGACCGGGGGACCGGCCCCCAGCTCGGGCGTGAAGCTGGTCATCATCCCCTGCTCCATGGCGGTCGAGGGCTGCGCGCGCTCCGCCCGCTCGGCCAAGGAGGCGGGGGAGCTCCTCGGCTGGGACGTCACGATCGACGACCCCTCGCAGGGCCAGGGCGGGCCTTCCGCCGCGGTCCAGCGGGCCGTCGCCAGCGGGGCCGACGCCATCATGACGACGTCCATCGACGCCGGCGCGATCAAGGCGGACCTCCAGGCGGCCCGCGACGCAGGCATCGTCGTGGTCTCCAACATGGCCGGCAACGCCGACGACCTGTACCAGGCGATCGTCCCGCCGCTCGAGGTCAACTTCGACGCCGGCTACCTGCTCGGCCAGCAGGCGTACCTCAACGCCCAGGAGACCTTCGGTCAGCCGGTCAAGGCCATCGTGTTCGAGGATGACGAGTTCGCCACGGTCCAGCAGCGCATCGCCGGGTTCAAGCAGTTCATCGACGACTGCGCCGCCGCGGGCGGTGGCTGCGAGCTCCTCGCCGAGGACAAGCACCTCGCCGCCGACATCGCGACGACTCTGCCGAACCGGGTCGTCCAGACCATCAAGCAGCACCCCGACTACAACACCCTCTTCGTCGGGTTCGACGCCGCTCTCAACCAGGTCATCACCCAGGGCCTGATCCCCGCCAACCTGGCTGACCCCGCAACGTCACAGGCCTTCTCCGTCGACTGCGACGTCGCCAATGCGAAGATCGTCGCCGAGGGCGGGGTCCAGAACGCCTGCATCGGGTTCGCCTTCCAGCGCGCCGGCTACGGCCACGTGGACAACATCAACCGGCTGCTGAACGGAGAGTCTCCCGCGGACCAGGGTCTGGTCGGCAAGCTGGTCGTCCAGGAGAACGCCGCAGGCCTGACCGAGAAGGCCTGGGACGGCGACTTCGACGCCATCCCGCTGTACCTCGAGGCGTGGGGCGTCCAGCAGTGATCCAGTCCGCCATGGCGGAGGACGGCCCCCGCACGGCACTCACCGTGCGGGGGCTGTCCAAGACCTTCACCGGCCAGCGGGCGCTGGACGACGTCGACCTGGAGCTCCGAGCGGGCGAGGTCCACGCCCTGCTTGGCGAGAACGGCTCCGGCAAGTCGACGCTCATCAAGTGCCTCGCCGGGTTCTACCAGCCCGATGACGGTGCGGCCGTCAGCATCGCCGGGCAGCCGGTGGACCTCCCCCTGACACCGGCCCAGGCCACTCGCCTGGGGATGGTGTTCGTCCACCAGGACCTGGGTCTGATCCCCAACCTCTCGGTGGCGGAGAACTTCGCGATCAGCCAGGGGTACGGGACCGGTCTGCTGTCCCGGATCAGGTGGCGGAGGATTCGTGCCCGGGCTCGCGAGGTCCTGGGACGCTTGAACCACGCTGACATCGACATCGATGCACCCGTTGCGCGGCTGCCCGTCGCCACCCAGACCATCGTCGCCATCGCCCGCGCCCTCAGCTCGGCCGAGTCGGGTGCCCGGGTCCTCGTCCTGGACGAGCCCACTGCCGCACTTCCGGATGACGAGGCGGAGCGCCTGTTCGCCTCGGTCCGGCAGGTGACCGCGAGCGGCGTCGCCGTGCTGTACGTCTCGCACAAGCTGCAGGAGATTCTGGTGCTGGCTGACCGGGCGACGATCCTGAGGGACGGCCGTCGCATCGACACGGTCGACTGCCAGGGGCTGAGGGAACGAGACCTGGTGCACCTCATCGTCGGCCGCGAGGTCGCCATCCCCGAGCGAGAGCAGCGCGGCGGGGTCGGGACGCCGGTGATCCGCGTGTCCCACCTGCGGGGCAACCGGCTCAAGGACGTGTCCTTCACCGTGTCGGAGGGGGAGATCGTCGGGCTGGTGGGCATGCTCGGCTCCGGTCGCAGCGAGTTGGCCCGGATGCTCTTCGGGGCCCAGCGACCGACGGCGGGCAGCGTCGAGGTCACCGGTTCCTCCGCCCCGAGCTCGCCCAAGCGAGCGGTGCGGGCCGGGGTCGCGCTCGTGCCGGAGAACCGTCGCCGCGACGGCGGTGTGCTTGACATGCCCATCTCCGCGAACCTGACGCTGCCCACGGTGTCGACCTTCTTCACCGGCGGTCGCATCGCGACCCGCCGTGAGAGGGAGACGGTGCGCGGGCTGATCGAGCGGTTCGGCGTTAATCCGCCGATGGAGTCGCGGGCGTTCAAGTTCTTCTCCGGTGGCAACCAGCAGAAGGTCGTCATCGCGAAGTGGATGAACACCCATCCCCGCTTCGTGGTCTTCGACGAGCCGGTCCAGGGCGTCGACATCGGAGCGCGGGTCGAGATCTTCGAACTGATCGGCAAGGCGGCGGAACAGGGCACCGCGGTGCTCCTCATCTCCTCCGAGCTCGACCTGATGCTCAGCGTCTGCGACCGGCTCCTCGTACTCCGCGACGGGTGCCTGATCGCCGACCTACCCAACGAGGGACTCACCCGCCAGCAGCTGACCGAGCTCATCTACTTCGGGAGCGCCGGATCGCTGGCGACTCAACGCCAAGGGAGCGACGCATGACCACTCAGGTCACGACCGAGCGCGTCTCCGTAGGGGCGGACCGGGTCCGCACCGTGCGGCTACCCGGCGGCAGGACCGAGCCGGTGTCGATCTTCGCCTCCCGCATCGCGCTGCCGCTGATCCTCGTGCTCTTCATCATCGTCTTCTCGCTGCTGAGGCCCGAGACCTTCGCTACTGGGGCCAACGCGTCGACGATCCTGACGCTGCAGGCCGTGCTGACGATCCTGTGCCTCGGCCTGCTCCTCCCGCTCATCGTCGGCGAGCTCGACCTGTCGATCGCAGCCAACCTGGGTATGTCGGTCATCCTGGTGACCGGACTGACCTCCCAGAACAACTGGCCGCTGGTGCCGGCGCTGATCGCGGCCGTCGGGGCGTCGACCCTGGTGGGAGTGGTCAACGGTCTGCTCGTCACAAGGGTGGGCGTCAACTCGTTCATCGTCACGATCGCGATGAGCGCACTGCTCACCGGCTTCATCGGCGCGTACACCCAGGGCAACGTGTTCTACTCCAACATCCCTGAAGGGCTCGTTGCGCTCGGCCGGGGTGACTTCCTCGGCGTTCCCAAGCCGGTCGTCTACGCCGGTGTCATCGCGCTGCTGATGTGGTACCTGCTCTCGAGCACACCGCTCGGCCGCTACCTGTACGCCATCGGCGGATCCAAGGATGCGGCCCGGCTCTCCGGCATCTCGGTCAAGAACGTGACCCTGCTGGCCTTCGCAGGGGCGGGCTTCCTTGCCGGCGTGGCCGGAGTCGTTCAGGCGGGCATCCTGGGCAGCGGGAACCCCACCGTGGGTACGCCGTTCCTGCTCCCTGCGTACGCGGCCGTGTTCCTCGGCGCCACGGCCGTCCAGCCCGGGGTGTTCAACGTCTGGGGGACCGTCCTCGCGGTCATCACGGTCCAGGTCGGCACGACCGGGCTGGTGCTGCTCGGTGCGCCCTTCTGGATCGAGCCGGTGTTCCAGGGCTCGGCGCTGCTCATCGCCGTGATCGCAGCGCGGTGGCTGAAGGGGGAGGAGCTGTAGTGGCCACTCCGCGGCGGTTCCTCCAGTTCGGTACGGGCTGGTGGGGCGAAGGCTGGGCCCACGAGGTTGCGTCGAGCGAGCGCAGCGAGCTCGTCGGCCTCGTGGACGTGGACCGGGTCTCGCTCGACCGGGTCGCCGACCAGATCGGTCTGCCGGCCGACCACCGCTTCACGTCCGTCGACGAGGCCCTGGCCGCGGTCGAGGCAGACTGCGCGCTCATCGTCGTCCCGCCGGCCGACCACGCGCCGGTCGCGATGGCGGCGATCGACGAGGGCCTGCACATCCTGATGGAGAAGCCGTTCGCGCCCACGCCCGCGCATGCCCGTCCGGTCGTGGCAGCGGCCGAAGCGGCGGGACGGCGTCTGATGATCTCCCAGACATTCCGGTTCCGTCGGGGTCCGCGCACGGTCCAGTCACTGATCCGACGCGGGCTCATCGGCGAGGTAGAGCAGGTCTTCGGTCGGTTCCACAAGGCCACGCCGTTTGAGCCGGACAACTTCCGCTGCCTCATGGACGAGCCGCTGATCATCGACATGGCCATCCACCACTTCGACTTCATCCGTGGTGTGTTCGGTCTCGAGCCGCACGTCGTCCGCGCCCGCAGCTGGAACCCCAGCTGGAGCTGGTACCGGGGAAACGCCAGCGCGACGGTCGAGTTCGAGACCCCCGGCGGTGCGATGGTCTCGTGGCAAGGGTCGTACTGCTCCCGAGGGCCTCTGACCACGTGGGACGGTGCGTGGGAGATCCACGGGACCCGCGGATCCCTCCACTGGGCCGACAACGAGGTCTACTTCCGGCCGACCGAGCTCGCCGACACCGTCTACACGCCGGGTGCCTTGGAGCTTCCGGGAGACCTCATGCGCGTCCCGTTGGTCGATCCGCCCACGGAGGAGCGAGCCGCGGTGCTCGAGGAGTTCCTTGATGCTCTCGACGAGGATCGTGCCCCCGAGCCCAGCGGCGCCGACAACCTCGGCAGCATCGGCCTCGTCCTCGCCGCCGCGACCTCGGCCACCAACGGCGGCACCCCCGTCCTCGTCTCCGACATCTGAACCGAAGGGCAGCCATGCACATCGATCTGAGTGGCACGACAGCCGTCGTGTCCGGCTCCACCCAGGGAATCGGTCTGGCCATCGTGCGCGGCCTGGCGGGCGCGGGCTCTGCCGTTGTCCTCAACGGTCGCAGCCAGGCCACCGTCGAGCGCGCCGTCGCGTCCGTCGAGAACGACGTCCCCGGCGCGTCCGTCCGCGGTGTTGCCGCGGACCTGGCCACGGTCGAGGGTGCCGAGCAGCTGCTGAGCGCGGTCCCCAGCTGCGACATCCTCGTGAACAACCTCGGGATCTTCGACCCCAAGCCGTTCCTGGAGATCGATGACGACGAGTGGCTCCGGTTCTTCCAGATCAATGTGATGAGCGGCATTCGCCTGTCCCGGGCGTACCTGCCCGGGATGATCGACAAGGGCTGGGGCCGGGTCGTGTTCGTGTCGAGCGAGTCCGCCCTCCAGATTCCTCCGGAGATGATGCATTACGGGATGACCAAGACCGCGCAACTGGCCATCTCGCGAGGGCTGGCGGAGTTCTGCGCGGGAACCGGCGTGACGGTCAACTCGATCCTCCCCGGCCCCACGGCGTCCGAGGGCGTCTCGGAGTTCGTCTGGAAGATGGGTGCCCAGGAGGGCCAGACCCAGCAAGAGGCGACGGACGAGTTCGTCCGGGTCCACCGGCCCACGCAACTGCTGCGCCGCGCTGCGACACCGGACGAGGTGGCAGCGATGGCCGTCTACCTGTGCTCCCGGCAGGCATCGGCAACAACGGGATCCTCGGTCTCCGTGGACGGCGGCACGCGCCGCTCGATCGTCTGAGGATCGACGTGCGTACAGCCACCGAGGTGACCGAGGCCCTGCGCGACGCGGGATTCATGCCGGTCGTCACTGTTCACGACCCGGAGGACGCCGTCCCCCTGGGGGAGGCCCTGCTCCGCGCGGGGCTGAGGCTCGTGGAAGTGACCTTCCGGACCGAGGCGGCCCAGCGCGCCATCATCCGGCTGCGGGCGGAGCTGCCGGAGCTGCTCGTCGCGGCGGGGACGGTGATCGACGCGGAGACCGTGGAGAGGTCCATGGACGCCGGTGCGGCGTTCGTCGTCTCACCGGGCCTGAACCCCGAGGTCGTGGACTACTGCGTCGAACGACGCATCCCGATCGTCCCCGGCGCCAACGACGCGTCCGAGATCGAGGTGGGGTGGACCCGCGGGGTCCGGACGTTCAACTTCTTCCCCGCGCAGCTCTCGGGTGGCCCCGCCATGCTGCAGGCGCTGGGCCGCCCGTTCACGAGCGTGGAGTTCCTGTGCTCGGGAGGGATCACCCCGCAGAACCTGGCGAGCTACCTGGCACTGCCGAACGTCGTGGCCTGTGCCGGCAGTTGGGTCGCCAGTCCCGAGTCGATCGTCGAGGGTCGCTTCCACCAGATCGAGGCCCATGCGCGGTCGACCGCGGACATCGTTCGGGCCCACCGCAGCCAGCCGACCGGCGCGGCGACGAAGGCGTAGGAGGACCGGCATGGACACGCACACCCTGACTGCGGAGCTGGCCGTGCGCCGCCTGGTGCCGGTCGTCGTCATCGATGACGCAGCGGACGCCCCCGGGCTCGGACGCGCCCTGGTCGCGGGCGGCCTGCCCCTGGCCGAGGTCACGTTCCGCACGGCGGCGGCGGCGGAGGCCATCGCGGCCCTGCGGGACTCGGTGCCCGAGATCCTCGTGGGAGCCGGAACGGTCCTCGACGTCGCCACG
Source organism: Candidatus Nanopelagicales bacterium (assembly GCA_041393815.1). Classification (NCBI taxonomy): domain Bacteria; kingdom Bacillati; phylum Actinomycetota; class Actinomycetes; order Candidatus Nanopelagicales; species Candidatus Nanopelagicales bacterium. Next base: position 108,428 of record JAWKJK010000006.1, read on the forward strand.
GTGGATGTCGCCGTCGCGTCCGGGGCGCAGTTCGTTGTCGCGCCGGGATTCAACGCCGAGGTCGTGGACCACTGTCTCGACCGAGGCGTCCCCGTCGTGCCGGGCGTGAGCACGCCGACCGAGATCGAGATGGGTCTGTCCCGCGGCCTCACCCTGCTGAAGTTCTTCCCCGCCGAGGCCGCGGGTGGCCTCCGCCTGCTCGGCGCGATGTCCGCGCCGTACCGCACCGTGCGATTCATGCCCACCGGCGGGATCTCACCGTCGAACCTGCCCGACTACCTGCAGCACCCGGCCGTCCTGGCCTGCGGCGGGTCCTGGCTCGCGACGGCACCGGACATCGCCGCCCACCGATTCGAGCAGATCCAGCGCAGGACTGCCGAGGCCGTCGCTGTGGCCGATTCGCTCGCCACTCCTCCCACGGCCGACCGTCCCCTCCACCCCAGCGACAAGTGAGGACTTCGACATGCCCGACTACACGCCCACCCCGGGTACTGCACTGGCCGGCAAGGTCGCCATCGTGACCGGCGGTGCCTCCGGCATCGGCGAGGCCGTCGCGCGCATCTTCGCGGCCAACCAGGCCAAGGTGACGATGGTGGACATCGACCGCGAGCGGCTGGACCGGGTCGTGGCCGAGATCGCCGCTGAGGGCGGCGACGTCGTGGGCGTGCACGCCGACGTCTGTGAGGAGGACGCCGTGCGGGCGCTCTTCGCCGACACGGTGACGCGATGGGGACACCTCGATGTGCTCGTCAACAGCGCGGGGCGAGACTCGCTGTCCCCGCCGGTGTCCGAGGTCACTCTGGACGAGTGGAACAAGACTCTCGGTCCGAACCTCACCGCCGTCTTCCTCTGCTGTCGCGAGGCCTTCCGCATCATGGAGCAGCAGGAGTCCGGCGGCCGGATCATCAACATGGGGTCGTCCTCCGCGCGGCTGGCCAGTGGCCCGGGCCACAGCCCGTACCGCGCGTCGAAGCACGGGATGATGGGCTTCTCCAAGAACATCCTGCTCGAGGGCAAGGACAAGAACATCGGGGTCACGGTCATCAACCCGTCCCACGTGAAGACACCGATGACCGAGATCATCGACCAGGGGCTCTACGACGGGGACATCCCGGCCTACCTGGACGGGTGGCTCGACGAGAAGGAGCGCGAGGAGGGCATCCACGCCTCCTGCATCGACGTCTCCAACGTCGCCGAGGTCACGTTGTACGTCGCGACGCGGACGCCTGACGTCACCATCCCGCAGTTCGCGCTCTACCCGACGCACAAGGCCCACCGCTATGGCATGGAGGTCTGACCCGACATGAAGGCGGTCGTCCTCGAGGCCCCGAACACGTTGGCCTACAGAGACATCCCGGACCCAGCGCCGTTCGGCGCGAAACCGGTCCGGGTGCGGATCGGAGCGGTCGGCGTATGCGGGTCCGACGTACTGCGGTACGGCAGGGGCAAGGCCTACCACTACCCCCTCGTCCTCGGACACGAGTTCTCGGGCGTGGTGGACCAGGTGCCGGAGGGATCGGGACTGCGTCCCGGTCAGAAGGTGGCGGTCTTCCCGTGCCTGCCCGACCCGGCCGACCCCCTGACCCGCGTCGGCGAGTACGTGCTGGGTTCCGGGTACGACTATTACGGCTCGCGGCGCGACGGAGCGATGGCCGAGTGGCTGTGGGTGCCGGAGGACAACCTGATCCCGGTACCGGACTCGGTGCCACTGGTGCACGCGGCCATCGTCGAGCCGGCCGCCGTCGCACTGCACGGTGTCCTGAAGCTGGACGTCCCGGCGAGCGCCAGTGCGCTCGTCATCGGGGCGGGACCGATCGGCGCCCTTGCGGCGCAGTGGCTTCGGATCCGTGGCGTCACTCGCGTGCTCGTCGCGGATGTCGACGCCCGCAAGCGGGGACTGATGGCCGACCTCGGGTTCGAGACGGTCGACGCCTCGCCGGGCGACACCGTCGAGCAGGTGATGGAACGGACCGGGGGCAGGGGGGTCGACATCTCGGTCGAGGCGAGCGGGCTGCCCGTCACGCTTCAGCAGGCTGTCACGGTGGCTGCCACGTTCGGCCAGGTGCTGCTGCTGGGCGATGTCAGCGGGGACGTGACGCTTCCCCGTGAGCTGGTGTCGTCAGTGCTGAGGCGCGAGGTGCGAATCCTCGGCACCTGGAACTCGAAGATCGCACCCGCGGGCCACAGCGAGTGGGAGATGGTCGTCGACCACGTCGCGCGAGGCGACCTCAGAGTGGCCCCGCTGATCAGCCACGCCCCGTCCCTGGCCGAGGCCCCCGATGTCTTCGAGGACCTGCTGCAGCGGAGGACGTGGTACAACAAGGTCGTCTTCGCCGTGGCGGACCAAGCCCGCCAGGAGCTCGGCGACCCGTCCGTGGCGCCCCAGCTCGCATCGGTGGGTGCCCGGTGAAGGCGGCGGTGTTCCACGCGCCTGGAGACATCCGTGTGGAGGACGTCCCCGAGCCGACGGTGCCGGACGACGGAATCCTGGTTCGAGTGCGCGCAGCGTCGATCTGCGGCACCGACCTGCGTATCTCCAAGCACGGCCACTTCAAGATCCCCCAGGGGCAGCACCGCGTCCTGGGGCACGAGATCGCGGGTGACATTGTCGCGGTCGGGCACCAGGTGGAGACCCATGCCGTGGGCGAGCGGGTGTCCGTGACCCCGAACGTCGGGTGCGGCCGTTGCGAGTTCTGCCTGGTCGGACTGAACAACATGTGTCCGGACTACGAGGCCTTCGGCGTCAGCATGGACGGCGCGTTCGAGGAGCTCATGGCGGTGCCCGGCTTCGCCCTGCAGCGGGGCAATGTGTTCCGCATCCCCGACGGCGTCAGCTACGCCGACGCCGCCCTCACCGAGCCCTTCTCCTGCTGCTACCGGGGACAGCAGGCGCTGCACATCGGGATGGACGACTCCGTGCTGGTGGTCGGCGCCGGCCCCATCGGGATCTTCCACCTGTTGCTGAGCCGCCTCTCGGGCGCCCGACGGACCATCGTGGCCAATGCCGGCCGCCCTCGGCTCGACATCGCCGAGCGCCTGGGCGCGGACGTCACCGTGGACGTCACGACGACGGATCTGGCCGACGTGGTCGAGGCTGAGACGGGTGGCCGCGGGGTGGACGTGGCCATCACGTGCGTCTCGGCTCCCCAGGTGCAGTCGGACACGGTGCAGCTCCTCGCCACCCACGGACGCCTCAACTTCTTCGCCGGGCTCGGTGGCGGCGAGCACCCGCCCATCGACACCAACCGGCTCCACTACAAGGGCCTGGTCCTGACCGGGACGACAGGTTCCAGCAACGCCGACTACGCGGCCTCGCTTCAGCTGGTCGCCGACGGCCGGGTACGGCCGAGCGATCTGGTGACGATGACGGTCCCCCTTGAAGGCATCGCCGACGCATTCGAGCACTCCGCTTCCGGTGCCGGGATGAAGGCCATGGTCGTGTTCGACGGAGAGGACGTGCGATGACACCCAGGTACGTGATGGCCTTCGACTCAGGCACAACGGGCATCCGAGCGATCCTGTTCGACCATCGCGGGCACATCGTGTCCGACGCCCAGCAGGAGTTCCCCCAGATCTACCCCCAGCCCGGGTGGGTGGAGCACAACCCGCTGGACATCTGGAACACCCAGATCACCGTGGCGAAGCGGGCGATGACCGACGCCGGTGCCGGCCCGGAGGACGTGGCCGGCATCGGCGTCACCAACCAGCGCGAGACCACCGTCGTCTGGGATCGCCGCACGGGCCAGCCGGTGATGAACGCCATCGTCTGGCAGGACCGGCGAACCGCCGGCTTCTGCGACGAGCTGAAGGCGATGGGGTTCGAGGAGATGGTCCGTGAGAAGACCGGACTGGTCATCGACTCGTACTTCTCCGGCACCAAGGTCCGCTGGATCCTCGACAACGTGCCCGGCGCCCGTGAGCGGGCCGAGGCGGGCGACCTGCTCTTCGGCACCGTCGACACCTGGCTGATCTGGAACCTCACCGCCGGCGCGGCCCACGTCACGGACTACACGAACGCGTCGCGCACGCTGATGTTCAACATCAACACCTGCCAGTGGGACGACGAGCTGCTGGCGATGCTGGGGGTTCCCCGCGCCATGCTGCCCGAGGCGCGCCAGACCAGCGAGGTCTACGGGCACACAGCCCCGGACATCTTCCCCGGGGGCAGCATCCCGGTCGCCGCCGCCTGCGGAGACCAGCACGGAGCGCTGTTCGGGCAGGCCTGCTTCGAGCCGGGCATGGTCAAGTGCACGTACGGGACCGGCGCCTCTCTGCTCATGAACACCGGCAGAGCGCCGGTGGCCTCGCAGAGCGGTCTTCTCACGACGGTGGCCTGGGGGATCGACGGCCGGGTCGAATACGCGCTCGAGGGGTTGATCTTCGTCTCCGCCGCCATCATCCAGTGGCTGCGGGACGAGCTGAAGATCGTGTACGACGCCGAGGACAGCGAGTTGTCCGCCCGCCGGGTCAAGGACACCCACGGTGTCTACGTCGTGCCGGCTCTGACCGGGCTGGCCGCGCCGTACTGGGACCCGTACGCGCGTGGGGCGATCCTCGGACTCACCCGAGGCGCCAACCGCAACCACATCATCCGGGCCGCCCTGGAGTCGATCGACTATCAGATCCGCGACGTGATCGGGTGCATGGAGAGCGACTCCGGGATCGCGACGACCGAGATCCGTGTCGACGGCGGCGCCGCCCGCAACAACTTCCTCATGCAGTTCCAGGCCGACATCCTCGGGGTGCCGGTCCTCAGGCCGACCGTGATCGAGTCGTCCGCCCGTGGGGCAGCCTTCCTCGCCGGACTGGCCACCGCCTTCTGGGACAGCCAGCGCGAGCTCCAGGACTCCTTCGAACTTGACCGCCGTTTCGAACCGCAGATGACCCAGGAGACCGGCGACGCGCTGTACGCGGGCTGGCAGAAGGCGGTCTCCCGCGTTCGCGACTGGGAGGACCACTGACATGGTCGACCTGCCCCCGCCCGCCGACCGGCGGACCATGTACTTCGTCGGCGTCACCACGACCAAGTCGTCCATCATGAAGGTGTTCCCCGCCTGGGCGGACGCGCTCGCCCTGGACGCCGTGATACGCGGTATCGACCTACCACTGGATGACGATCCCGCGAACTACCGCGCCGTCGTCGAGTTCATCAAGACGGACCCGCTGTCGCTCGGGGCCCTCGTCACGACCCACAAGCTGAACCTGTACAAGGCCAGCAAGGATCTGTTCGACGGCGTCGGTCGGGAGACCGAGATCCTCGACGAGGTCAGCAGCATCAGCAAGCGTGGGAACCAGCTCTGGGGCCACGCCATGGACCCGCTCACCAGCGGGCTGTCGCTGGAGTCCATCGTCGGGCCGGGCTACTGGGGCCGCACCGGTGCGGACCTCATGCTGCTGGGCGCCGGCGGATCGTCGCTGGCCCTGACGCTGTGGCTGCACGAGAAGGCCTGCGAAGGCGCTGACGTGCCCGGTCGCATCGTGGTCACCAACCGTCGGCCGCACCGGCTCGAGGAGATGCAGCAGGTGCACGGCAGCATCGGCATGGCGATCCCGGTCGAGTACCACCAGGCGCCGACGCCGCCGGACAACGACGCGGTCCTGGCCGGCCTGGCCCCCGGGTCAGTCGTCGCGAACGCCACCGGACTGGGCAAGGACCGCCCGGGGTCCCCGCTCACCGACGCCGCCTCCTTCCCGCTGAACGGCGTCGCGTGGGACTTCAACTACCGCGGTGACCTGGTCTTCCTCGACCAGGCCCGCGCCCAGGAGCGCGACCACGGGCTCACGGTGGTCGACGGCTGGGAGTACTTCATCCACGGGTGGACCCGCGTCATCGCCGAGGTCTTCCACATCGACATCCCCACGTCGGGGCCGGACTTCGACCGGCTCTCGACGATCGCCATCAACGCCACCAAGGGAGCATCCGCATGACTGCCTCGACCCTCGTCGACTTCGACCTGCACACCGGCCTGTCCGCCACCAAGGAACCCCTGCGGCGCAGGCTCTCGGCGATGGCGGACATGTACGCCGACCAGGACGCCGTGCAGCGCCAGCTCGCCGAGGACGACGTCCTCGTCTACGAGTTCTTCGACATGGGCGTCCCCGAGACCTCCGGAGACGTTGCCTACGGCACGAGCATCACCCACCCCGGGAAGGTGGGCGACGAGTACTTCATGACCAAGGGCCACTTCCACACGGTGCTCGACACCGCCGAGGTCTACTACTGCCTGCGCGGCCACGGCTACATGGTGATGGAGAGCCCGGAGGGCGAATGGGAGGCACAGGAGCTCACGCCCGGGACGGCGGTCTACGTCCCCGGCCGCTACGCCCACCGCAGCGTCAACGTGTCCGCGACCGAGCCGCTCATCACGTTCTTCGCCTTCCCCGGCCACGCCGGCCACGACTACGGGACCATCGAGACGCAGGGCTTCCGCAAGCTTGTCGTCGAACGCGACGGCGCGCCCGCCTTCGTCGACAACCCGCGATGGAAGCAGTGACCGGACGCATCGCGGTCACACCGCGCTCCCTGTCGACCGGAGGCCACCCGGCCCTGCAGCCGCTGGTCGAGCGGGGCTACGAGGTCGTGTTCCCGGCGCCGGGCCGACAGCCGACGAGGGCCGAGCAGGACGCGGTGCTGCCGGGGTGCGTGGGCTACCTGGCAGGGGTGGAACCGGTGCCGGGGGAGTTGCTGCGCGCCTGCCCGGAGCTGCGGGTCGTGAGCCGGAACGGCGTCGGCGTGGACAACGTCGACACCGTGACGGCTGCGGAACTCGGGATCGCCGTCGAGCGGGCGGAGGGCGCGAACGCCGAAGGCGTGGCGGAGCTGGCCATGGCCCTGATCCTGGCGTGCATCCGGTCCGTCCCCATGTCGGACGCCGCCCTGAAGGCGGGGAACTGGGAGCGCCGCCGCGGCGTGGAGCTGCGAGGCCGAACTCTCGGGGTCGTAGGGACCGGTCAGATCGGCAGGCGGGTGGCCGAGCTCGGACTCGGGTTCGGCATGAGGGTGCTGGCCCACGACCTCGCGCCATCCCCCGAACTGGCTGCGCGGGACGAGGTGGAGTACGCCGATCTCGAGGCCGTCGTGTCCGGCTCCGACGTGGTGTCGCTGCACTGTCCACCGGGGGAGTCCCCGATCATCGACGCAGTGGCGCTCGCCGGGTTCCGCCGCGGCAGCTACCTGGTCAACACCGCGCGCGCCGGGCTCGTGGATGAGGCCGCCGTGGAGGCCGCCCTGGATGCGGGGATCCTGGCCGGCTTCGCGACCGACGTGTTCGCCGCCGAACCGCCCGCGCGACTCTCGCTGCTGGCCCGTCCCGACGTCGTGGCGACACCGCACGTCGGTGGCTTCACCGACGAGAGCGTCGAGCGCGCGACCCGGTCCGCGGTGGAGGGCATCCTCCGCGTGCTGGACTCCGCGGGCTGACGGGCGGGTCGTTCGCCGTGACCACGCGGGTAGGGGAAGGCGGTGCAGCACTACGGGTCGTCGCCACCAAGCTCCCGTACCTGGCCCCTGCCCTGCGGCAGGTGGGGGAGTACGTGCTGGAGGACCCGGGTCGCGCGCAGCACCTGACCATCACGGAACTGGCGGCTGCCTGCGGAGTCGCCGAGTCGACCGTGTCCCGCTTCGTACGCGAGGTGGGTCTCGCTCGCTACCAGGACCTGCGGATCGGTGCGGCCGAGACGGCCGTGCTCAACAGGCAGTCGTCCGCCGGCTCTCCCGAACCGTCGGTGTACGCCGGCGTGGCGCCGGACGACTCCCTGGGGGAGATCGCCACGAAGATCTCCGCCAGCAGTGAGCAGGCGCTGCGGCAGACCGCCAGCCTGCTGAACCTCGACGCACTCGACCGGGCGGTCTCCCTGATCGAGGCGAGCGACGTCGTCATGTTCGCCTGCATGGGGTCGTCCAGCCTGGCCGCCGAGGACGGGGTCATGCGGCTGACCCGGGCGGGCAAGAAGTGCATGCTCTTCCGGGACCAGAGCATCCAGGTGATGAGTGCCACCATCCTCGGACCCGACGATCTCGTGATCGGCATCAGCGACTCGGGTGAGTCGCTGCCGGTCATCGACGCCCTGCGACTGGCCCGTCGGCACGGTGCGAGCACCATCGCGATCACTGCGGGGGACGGCTCGTCGGTGATCGATCAGGCTGATGTCACGCTGTTCACCGCGCGTGGAACGTCCGTCGGCGAGCTGTACGGGGAGACGGTCACGTCGAAGTGGGGACAGGTCCTTGTCATGGACATGCTCTACGCCGCGTTCGCTGCCCGCACCTACGACCGCACCATGGCGCATCTGAAGGAGACCTACTCGGCCGGTATCCGGCACTCGAGGGCGCGTTGACCGGCTTCTCCTGGCAGATGCGGAGGGCCCGACGACGTGCGGTGGCCGTCGTGTTCGACCTCGACGGCACGCTGGCGGACAGCGAGCACCTGTCCGGCGCCGCGTGGGATCGAGTGCTCGCTGGGTACGACGTCGTGCGGACGGGCGAGGACGACCGGGCGGTCACGGGACTGTCCTTCGCGGCGACACGAGACCACTTCGCCCAGCGGACCGGGACTCTGCCTAGTGCTGCTCAGTTGTGGCCCCAGTACTCGGACCACTTGCTGGCATCCCTGCGCAAGGGTGTACAGCCGTTTCCCGACGCCGTCGCGCTTCTCCTGTCGCTGACGAAGCGCCGCATCCCGGTCGCCCTCGCCAGCTCCAGCCCGCGATCGAGGGTGACGGCGACCCTCCAAGGGATGGGCCTGTCGGCGCTGGAGCCGAGGTCCGTCGCCGGCGACGAGGTGCCCCTGGCCAAGCCAGCGCCCGACGGCTTCCTGGCGGCGGCGCGGCTGCTCGGCGTTCCGGCGTACGAGTGCATCGCGGTCGAGGACAGCACTCCCGGAGTTATCGCCGCCCGGGCGGCCGGGATGGCCGTCGTGGCGGTGAGGCGTGCGCCGTGGGCGGACCTGAGCGACGCGACGGAGGTGGTCGACGCCCTCACGCCGACGACGCTGGATCCCTACCTCCGGAACCCCGGGCAGGCATGACACCCCCTGCCCGGGGGAGAGCCCACGATCCACGTTCGGGCTGGCGCGGCCCCGGTGCAAATGTGAGTCGAACGGTTGCTTCCGGGGCGGGCGAGCACGGGGTAGCGACCCGTCGGCTCACATCTGCGCAGAATCTCAGAGCGGAGTTGATCTTCCGCGGAAGATCAACTCCGGCGCTCTGGACGCGTGGGGTGAGTGACGGGACTCGAACCCGCGGCCACCTGGACCACAACCAGGTGCTCTACCAGCTGAGCTACACCCACCAAGGTGCCGCGGGATCGCCGCGGCCGCAGCAGTGTACCCGCGCGCGGGCCCACCTCCGAACCGGCGGAGGGCGGGCCGGGGCCAGGGACTACTGCGCCTCGGTCCCGTGGTCGACGACGTGGCCGGCGGCGAGGGTGCGGGCGGTCGACGAGTCCGGCCCGGGCTGGGGGAGCAGGACGGCGTCGCGGTAGTAGCGCAGCTCGGCGATGGACTCGCGGATGTCGGCCAGCGCGCGGTGGTTGCCGGTCTTGGGCGGGGCCGCGAAGTAGACCCGCGGGTACCAGCGGCGGACCAGCTCCTTCACCGACGACACGTCCACCAGCCGGTAGTGCAGGTGCGCGTCCAGCTCCTGCATGTCCCGGGCCAGGAAGCCGCGGTCGACGTACACCGACGAGCCCGCCAGCGGAGCCCGCCGCGCCTCGGGGACGTGCCCCCGGACGTAGTCCAGGACGATCCGCTCGGCGTCGGCCAGCGGGATGCCGCCGGGGATGTCCTCCAGCAGGCCGGAGGACGTGTGCATCTCGCGTACGACGTCCGGCATGCCGGCCATGGCGGCCTCGTCCGCGGGCCTGATGACGACGGACACGCCCGCGTCGAGCTCGGTCAGGTCGGCCTCGGTCACGATGCAGGCGATCTCCACGAGCGCGTCGGACGACAGGTCCAGACCCGTCATCTCGCAGTCGATCCAGACCAGCCGGTCCTGGGAGCGGTCCGCCATGGGGCGAACCCTATGCGTCGGCTACCCGTCGGATGCGGCCAGCCACCGCACCAGGTCGATGCAGGTGAGCAATCCCACCAGCCGGCCCGCGTCGTCCAGCACCGGAGCGGCCTCTGCGCCGTACCCGGCGAGCGTCCGGGCGGCGTCCTCCGGGGACGTGTCCGGGTGCACCGACACCAGCGGCCCGCGCAGCAGCAGTTCGCCGACGCGCCGGTGCTCGAGGTGCTCCGGGGTGAGCGGGAGCTCGGCCAGCAGGCCGCGGTCGGAGACCATCCCCAGCGGCGCGCCCTCGGGGTCGGTGACCACGAGGTGGTGCAGGCCGGAGACGAACATCAACTGCCAGGCGTCCCACAGCGTCTCGTCGGTGGACACCGTGAGCACGTGCGGGGACATCAGGGTCCGCACGGTGGGCCGGGCCGGCGCGACCCGGCGCGCGCGTGGCGTGGCCGGGTCGGCGGCGCGGTCCCCGGCGCCGGGCTCCGCGGTCACGTGTCGTCCTCCCCGACGTGCGCCGGGCGGACGACGGCCACCGGGCAGTCGACCTTGTGGATCACGGCGTGGCTCACCGAGCCCAGCAGCGCGCTGAGGAACTCCCCGCGCCCGTGCGACCCCACGACGACCAACGAGGCGTCCGCCGCGGCGTCGACCAGGATCTTGGCGGCGGGGCCCTCGACGACACGCTGCTCGACCTCGACGTCGGGGTACGACTCGCGGTAGCCGGCCATCGACTCCGCCGTGAGCCGCAGCTCGTCGTCCTCCACCTCGGTGAGGGCGTCGATGGGTACGGCTCCCGGCATGGCCAGGGTGTCGTACGGCGGGACCTGCCAGGCGTGCACCGCCAGCAGCGGCAGCCCGTGCCGGCTGGCGTAGTCGAACCCGAAGCCCAGGGCCGCGCGGGCCAGCTCGGAGCCGTCGACGCCGACGAGGACGGGGCCGTCGGGCTTCTCGGGGACCCCGCGCACGATGACGACGGGGCAGTCGGCGTGGGTCGCGGTCTGCACGCCCACCGAGCCCAGGATCAGGCCGCGGAAGCCGCCGTGACCCCGGCTGCCCACGACGACCAGGTCGGCGTCGCGGCTGGCCTCGAGCAGGACCGCGGTGGGGGATCCCACCTGCACCAATGCCTCGACCTCCACGCCGGGGGTCCGCTCAGCCGCCTCCTGCGCCGCCTGCTGCAGGACCTCGCCCGCCGCGGACTGCAGGTCGTCGACGGCGCCGAGGTCCACGGGGACGGCGTAGCCGAGCGCGGACGTCGGTGTCGGGGGCATCACCGCGTGCAGGAGCACGACGGGCACTCGCCGAAGGGCTGCCTCGGCCATCCCCCAGTCGAGGGCGGCCTGCGCGGGTGCCGAGCCGTCGTAGCCGACGACGAGGGCGCCGGCCGGGTTGGCCGCCGGGTCCGTGGTCTCGGTCATGGTCCCCGTGCTCCTCCCGTGCGGTCAGCCCGGTGCCGGTCGGGCCCGGGGCGACGCTTCATCGCGGCCCGGGTGTGCCGGGTCGCATCGGACGAGCCTCACCGCCGCACTCCGCGCCCAGGCAGGGCACCAGGACCCGTGCCGCCGGGACCAACGGCCCGAAACATGCGCGACCCGGTGGCTAGCCTTCGACCGTGGGGTCGTACGCCGTCGCGCTGCGGCTCCCGGGGGCCCGACCGCTGTTCGCGGCCGGCATGGCGGCGCGGATCGGGTTCGGTGCGCTCACCCTGCCCGCGCTGCTCGTCCTCGCCGAGCGCTACGACGGGTTCACCGTGGCCGGGATCGCGCTGGCCGGCTTCGGCCTCACCTCCGGCCTGCTGGCCCCGCTGCGCGGCCGGGTGATCGACCACCGTGGCCGGGTCGCCCTGGTGGTCCTGACGGTCGCCTTCGTGGCGCTGCTGGCGCCGGCCCCGTGGCTGCCGTCGTCGATGCCGTGGCTGGTGGTGGCGGTGGCGACCCTGGCCGGTGCGGTGGCCCCGCCGGCGGCGGCGGTGACCCGGCGCGGCTGGACCGCGCTGCTGGGGGACTCGCCGGACCCGGTCCGGACCGCGGCGTTCAGCGTCGACTCGGTCGGCGAGGAGTCGGCGTACGTCGCCGGGCCGGCCCTGGCCGCGCTCGGCATCGCCGTGGTGGGCCGGGAGGCCGCCTTCCTGGCCGCCGTCGGCCTGGTGGCGACGGGGTCGCTGATCCTGGCCGGCCGGACCCTGGGGCGGCGACGCCCTGACGAGACCCGTACGCGTCCGGTGCCGCTGGCCGGACCGGCTCGCGCGACCGTGGTGCGCGCGGCTCTGTCGGTGACCGGGCTCGGCGCGGTCATCGGCCTGGTCGACACGGCGGTCCCGGCCCTGACGTCCGCCGCCGGGGCGGCGGCCCTCGGCGGAGTCCTGCTCGCGGTCTACACGCTGGGGAGCGTCATCGGGGTACTCGTCGCGGGGCGGATCCCGGCGGCGGACCCGGACCGGCGCCGCGTGCTGCTCGGCCTGGTGCAGGTGGTGGCGCTGCTACCGCTGCTCGTGGTCAGGGAGCCGCTGCCGCTGGCGATCGCACTGGTCGTGGCGGGCCTGCCGCTGGGCCCGTTGTTCGTGACCTGCTTCCTCTTGGTGGACCGGGACGTGCCACTGGCGGCGGCCACGCAGGCGTACGCCTGGGTGACCACGGCCGGCAACGCGTTCGGCGCGCTGGCGATGGCGCTCGCGGGGGTGCTGGTGGACCGGGTCGGCGCCGGCGCGGTCCTCATGCTCACGCCGCTCGCCGCCGCGTTGAGCGGGATCCCCGCCGCGCTGTGGACCCGCACCGGACGGGGAGCACCCCGTCAGGCCTGAGCCACCACGTGCGCCACGGCGTCGGCGACGGCGACGGGTGCCAACTCGGGGATCCAGTGACCGACGCCGGGCAGCACGTCGAGGCGGAACGGGGCGTCGACGTACCGCGGCGTCCGGTCGACTCCGGCGCGGGTGATGGCCACGTCGGCGTCGCTCCACAGCAGCGCAGTCGGGACGCGGACCGATCCGCCGCCCTCCCCGGGTCGCTGCAGAGGCAGCGCCCGGTACCACCCGAGCGCGGCGGTGAACGCCCCCGGCGTCGACAGGAAGTCGGCGTCCCGCTCGGCGCGCGCCGGATCCAGCCCGGTGTCGACGAGCATCCGGACGAGGCGCCGTCGGCCGGACGGGTGCGCCGGGTCCAGCGCGCGCTCGGCCAGCCCGGGGAGCTGGAAGGCGCCCATGTACCAGGAGTGCCAGGCCTGCGAGGACGTGAGCGCGGCGGTGACGAAGGCCCGCGGGTGCGGGATCGACACCGACACCAGGCTGCGGACGAGGTCCGGTCGGCTCTGGGCGGTCGCCCAGGCGACCGCGGCACCCCAGTCGTGGCCGACCAGGTGGACGCCCCGGTCGACGCCGCCTCCGGTGCGGCTGGCAGCGACGACTGCGGCCACGTCGTCAACGAGCTCGGCCATCCGGTAGTCGCGGCGTCGGGTGGGCCGGGCGCCGGGGGAGTACCCGCGCTGATCCGGGGCCAGGGTGCGCAGGCCGAGCCGGTGCAGCCGCGGGGCCACCTCGTCCCATGCCGCGGAGTGCTGCGGGAACCCGTGCAGCAGAACGGCGATCGGGCCGTCGAGCGGCCCTTCGTCGCGTACGTCGAGCACGAGTCCCGACCGCGCCACCCGGGAGATGCGTGCGGGATCCGCAGCGGTCACTCGTCCGCCAGCCCGCGGGCTGCCTCGGCCAGCGCCGTGTCGTCCACGCCCGCATCCCGCAGTGTCAGCAGTGCCGCGCCCAGCACGGGGGACCGCTGCACGACCGTGGGCACCGCGTGCGGCGCGAGGGTGATCAGGGTCCGGCGCACGGCCGCCATCAGCCGGGCGTCCCCGGAGGCGAGGATGCCGCCGCCGAGCACGACCGGGACGCGCCGGGTGGTCAGTCCCAGCCGGCCGAGCAGGGCGCCGGCGAGCAGGGCTACCTCGTGGCCCTGCCGCTCGACCAGGCTGCGGGCCACCCGGTCGCCGGCGGAGGCCAGGGCGAACACGTCCGGGATCCGGTCCCACCACGTCTCCACCGACAGTCGCCCGAGGTGCACGTCCACGGAGACGTCATGGACCGAGTCCCGTCCGGTCCATTCCAGCAGCGCCTGCCGCAGCGTCGTCTCCGGTCCGCGACCGTCCTCGGCCCGGGCGGCGTGCCACAGCACCGCGTCCGCCAGACCGCTCCCGCCGCCCCAGTCGCCCGACACGCGCCCCAGCGACAGCACGCGCTCGCGGGCTCCGTCCGCGCGCACCGCGGCGGCGTTGATCCCCGTACCGCAGACCACGACCGCGGCGTCGGCGGCGTCGGTCCCGGTGCGCAGCAGGGCGAACACGTCGTTGTCCACGGTCAGGCGCTCGCGGGCCCACTCGGTGCGGGCCAGGGCGGCGGTCAGGTCTGCGGTCTCCTCCTCCAGGTCGACCGCCGTGAGGTAGCAGCCCGCCACGGCCACGTCGCGGGGCGTGCGCGCGGTCGAGCCCAAGGCCCGCGACACCGTCTCGTCGAGGACCTGCACGGCCACCTCGATGCCGAGCTGGTGGTGGGAGCAGCCCGGTCCGCGGGCGCGGCCGAGCACGTAGCCGGACGGCAGGTCGAGGACGACCACGTCGGTCTTGCTCGCGCCCCCGTCGACGGCGAGGGCCACCCGGGCGGTGCTCATGCGCGGCTCCAGGGCAGGAGGTCGGCGTTGCGCGCGATCAGGTCGTCAGCGAGCCTCTCAGCCAGGTCGTACTGGCCGACCAGCGGGTGCGCCAGCAGTGCCGTGACGACGCGGTCCCGTCCGCCCCGCAGCGCCGCCTCGACCGCGAGCCCCTCGTACGCGGCCACGTGCGCGATCAGCCCCGCCAGGTCCGGCGGCAGCGGGTCGACCGGCAGCGGGTGCGCACCCGACGGGTCGACCCTGCAGGGGACCTCGACGACGGCGGCGTCCGGGAGGAACGGCAGCGTCCCGTCGTTGCGCACGTCGACGACCTGCACCTCGGGGGTGTCCCGTCCGGACCCGACCAGTCGGGTCGCGAGGTCGAGCGCGGCGTCGGAGTAGTGCGCCCCGCCGCGCTCGGCCAGCAGCGGCGGCGGGGACGAGACTGTCGGGTCGGCGTACGTCGTCAGCAGGTCCCGCTCGATCTCGCGCACGCGCTCGGCCCGGCTCGGGGCGGTGCGCTGCTCGGCGACCACCCGGTCGTGCTCGTAGAAGTAGCGCAGGTAGTACGACGGCACGCTGCCCAGCAGCGTCAGCAGGTCCGGGGGGAGCTCGACCCGGGCGGCGATCGCATCCCGGTGGTCCGCCAGCAGGCCGGGCAGCCGGTCGCTGCCGTCGACGACGACGGACCGCTCCCAGGTCAGGTGGTTGAGGCCGACGTGCCCGAGGCGGACCGCGCCGGAGTCGACGCCGAGCAGTTCGGCGAACCAGCGGCGGAAGCCGATGGCCACGTTGCACAGGCCCACGGCGCGGTGTCCGACGTCGAGCAGCGCGCGGGTGACGATGCCGACCGGGTTGGTGAAGTCCACGATCCAGGCGTCGGGGGCGCGTCGCCGCACGGTCTCGGCGACGTCGAGCACGACGGGGACCGTCCGCAGCGCCTTGGCCAGGCCGCCGGCGCCGGTCGTCTCCTGCCCCACGCACCCGCAGGCGAGCGGGAACTCCTCATCGGACACCCGGGCGTCCTGGCCCCCGACCCGCAGTTGCACGAGCACGGCCTGCGCGGAGTCGACCGCGGCGTCGAGGTCGGTGGTCGCGTGCAGGGCGACCCCGGAGTCGGCCGTGGCCAGCATCCGGCCCGCCATCCCGGCGAGGACGGCGAGGCGGTCGGCGTCGGTGTCGTGCAGGACCAGCTCGCCCACCGGGAGCGTGGCGTGGCGGCGGACCAGGCCGTCCACGAGCTCGGGCGTGTACGTCGAGCCGCCGCCGACGACACAGATCCGCATGTGGATGATTCTGGGGACAACCTGGGTGTTGTCGCAGCCGTTCTGGGGACAACATGGGGACGACGTGTGCATGACGGGACGTTGGACCCATCTTCCGGAAAATGTTCGCCGAAACCCTTGCGCGCCAACGGATCGAGCGACTAGAACTACGCCTACGCCGACGGGGTCGGCGGGCCCCCGGGCCACAGGGAGCGAGCCGGACGGCGCAAGCCGCGAGGGGAGCGACCGGGCCGGTCGGAGGCGGAGCGCCGGGCTTGCTCGTGCGAACCGCATAGGACGACGGGGACTCCGGGCCGAGAGGCGCGGAGCGTGCCGGGACCGGGAGACCGGGACCGGGGCGGAGCTCGCGGAGCCCGACGGGGAGTGTCGCGAGCGACGTCGAGACGTGCCGGTCCGCCGGTGGCGCAGTCGCCGCACGTGACGCGAGGCGGGCCCCTCGATCTCATACATCGAGGGGCCCTTCCTCGTGTCGGGGCTGTTCCTCGCGGTGCGACTCCTGGCGGTGCGACTCCTGGCGGTGCGACTCCTCGCGGTGCGGCCGTCGCTCCGGCTGGGGGCTACGCCGGGTAGCGCGCCGCGACGGCCGTGACCAGCCGGTCCCGGGCCGTGTCGGGCGGAAGATGCCCGGCTGCCACCGCCCGCTCGACCTCGGCCACCTGGTCGGCGAGCACCCGGTCGCGGAACACGCCGCGGATCCACCGGGCCAGGTCCCCGCCCTCGGCGTGGTGCCGGATCACGCTCGCCTCGCAGTCGCGCAGCACGTCGCACAGCTGGCGCATGCTCCCGGCCGTCCCGGCGGGCCGGTCCCGGCCGTCGCGGAAGTGGAAGCGCCGGTCGGTGCGGACCTGCTGGGTGGCGTACTTGTGCCGGTGCCGTACGTAGCCGCTGACCGGCTGGGGCACGGTCACGGGCACGACTCCTCCGTACTCGGGGGCTGCCGCGAGCAGCACCTGCTGCGGCGACAGCCGCGACAGCCGGCGGCCGATCTCGTCGGCGGGGGCACCGGAGACGGCGGCGGCGGCGTGGAGCGTCTCGGCGGACGCCCAGCCGGCCAGCGGCACGACCACGACGGCGTCGGTCGCGGCCAGGACCTCCGGGGCGAGGGAGCCGGGCTGCCAGGTGACCAGGCAGCAGCCGCGGTCCCCGGACAGGGCCCTGTCGGCGAGCTGCGCGCTGTGGTCGGCCAGGGACTGCGCCTCGTCCAGGAACAGCCAGTGCGGCAGCCCGGTCTCGCGTCGCGCGTCGTGGACCGCGGCGATCAGGTGCGGCAGGTAGTCGCGGGTCTCGGCCGGGCTGAGCGAGGACAGGTCGAGCACGACGCTGGAGAAGCGGTGCGCGCAGCGCTGGACGATGCGGTCCGGGGCCGGCAGCCCGTCCCGGGCGTCGACGGCGACCACGCCGCGCAGCCGGGCCAGTCCGCCGTGGTCGCCCTCCGGGTCGACGAGCAGGACCGAGTAGTGCAGCGCGGTGAGGCGCTCCGCCAGCAGACCCGCGACCGCGCTCTTGCCGGCCCCGGACTCGCCGCACACCAGCAGGTTGACCTGCGAGGACGGCAGTTCCACGGGGGTGCCGTCGGGACCGGTCCCCAGCACCAGGCGCCACCGGCCGGAGTGCACCCGTCCCGTGCCCTGCAGCAGCGGGCCGTCGAGCAGGTCCCGGACGCCGTCGCCGGCGGGGCGGTCGAGAACGACGTCCGCGTGCCGCTTGAGCGCGGGAACCGCGTTGCCGACGGCGACACCGATCTCGCAGACGTCGAGCAGCGGGTGGTCGTTCTCGGCGTCGCCGATCCCCAGCGCACTGTGGTGCGAGATGCCCAGTTCGCCGAGGGCCTCGTAGACGCCGGTGCCCTTGGTGACCCCCGCGGGGAGGACCATGAGGGCGGCGCGGTTGTAGACCAGCTGCGCGTCCAGGCCCAGGACGCGGATCTCCCGGAGCACCGCGACGGCGTGCTCGGACCAGGTGGCCAGCAGCACCCGCCCCTGCCGGAAGGGGATGCCCGCGGTGCGCAGGGCCTCGGGCAGCACCGGGTCCAGCGGGGCGGTCAGTGGGCGGTCCTCGCCGCGGTGGCGCAGGACCGCGCCGTTCTCCGCGACGATGGCGTCGACGTGCTCGTCCACATCCGGGAAGTCCTCGACCAGTTCGGACAGGATCCGCCCGGTGACCAGCAGGACCGTGACTCCCGCCGAGCGGACCTGGGCGCGCGCCGCCAAGACCTCGGGTTCGGGACGTCGGCCGTGGGTGCTCAGGGTGCCGTCGAAGTCGGTCGCGACGACCCGGATGAATCCCGCCATGCCTCCTCCGGCGTGGATCGCGTCCCCGTTGGCTGCAGGTGTGCCCTCTCGTGCCTACTGCCATGGTCGGTGACGGGTGGCTGCGGGGGGAGGGTCGGACGGCCGTCGCGGCGTGCGGTCGGGAGGCGTAGCGTCGACGGACGTGACCGACCAGCCCGAGTCCGGGCAGACCCCGCAGCCGAATGCCCCTCAGCCGCCGCGGCCGGGCGCGCTGCAGGCCCGGCTGTTCCGGGCCCCCGTGAAGCTCTACCAGGCGCACCTCGGCTTCGTACTCGGCGGTCGGTTCCTGATGATCACCCATGTGGGGCGGAAGTCCGGCCTCACCCGGCGCACCGTGGTCGAGGTGGCCCGGCACGACCCCGACGTGCCCGAGTGGTACGTGGTGTCCGGGTTCGGTCCGCGGTCGGACTGGTTCCGCAACCTGCAGGCCAACCCGGCCCTGCGCATCGATGTCGGCACCCACCACTTCGTGCCCGAGCAGCGGTTCCTCGGCGTGGCCCAGACGGAGGAGCTGCTCCGCGACTACCAGCGCCGGCACCCGCGCGCGGCCAAGGAGCTCGGGAAGCGGCTGCTGGGAGCGGACTTCGACGCGTCGCCGGAGAGCCTGCACTCACTGGCCGAGCGGATGCCTGCCGTGGCCTTCCGCCCGGCGCCCGACGCGGTCAGCGACGAGGAATGACGACCTTCTTCGCCGCCGCCACCAGCGCTGCGCGGTCCTCGCGCAGCAGGTAGCCGGTCCGGACGTCGGCGGCGGTGGAGGCGCGCACCTTCGTCACGTACCGCGCGGTGGTGCCGTAGCGGGTGGCCTGCTTCTTCGCGGAGAAGGGGGTCTGGGCGCCGGTCAACCCGCAGAACAGCGCGCCCGGGCTCGTCGGTGCGTAGCGGGCCAGAGGCACGTCCATCGGGGCGATGCGGACGCCGCCACGGGCGTTGCCGTCGCGGTCGCGCAGCACCCGGTCCCCGGACAGGGCGATCCGCGGCGCGGTCGGTGGTGCCGCGCCCCCGGAGGCCCAGCGGTCGAGCCGGTCCAGGGCCGCGTGCCAGACGTAGCGCACCGGGAAGCGCGTGACGGTGGTCGGGGGGCGCCACTGGCAGTCGGTGGAGATGGACAACGGGAAGTCACGGGCGATCAGGTCCAGTGACTGCAGCGAGGCCCACTCGTCGTTGTGCGCCGAGCCGGCGACCTCCCACAGGCGGAAGCGGTCGGTGGTCGTGTCGGCGTCCGGACGTCGCACGAGGGGGCTCGAGGACACGTCGGTCTCGGTCTGCAGGTTGAGCACCGGTGTACCCCCGCCGGCGAGCCGCAGCTGGGCGTCGGTGGTGGACGTGGGGTCCGTCGACCACCCCAGGTTCGTGGCGCGGGCCGACCGGGAGACCACGAGGAACCCGTCGTACACCTGGGCCCTGGGGTGGATCGCGTTGACGTAGGTGACGGCGTACCCGGCCATCTGGGACTGGCCGGTCAGGTACGTGCGGCCCACGTCGTACCCGCGCAGCGGGTCGCCGTCCGCGCCCGAGCCGACCAGGGCACCTACCTGGCTGACCAGGTCCCAGGCGAGCGAGGGGTCGCGGTTGCCGGTGAACCCGGCCTCCACGGCGGCGGGGGTGCGCAGGTTGAGCCCGAGCCCGGCGTAGCGGCGCGGGTCGCGCTTGAAGGCGTTGAGGGCGGACAGCCCGGTCTGCTGGACGGTGAGCCCGACGTACGCCCAGCCGTCGCGCAGCAGGTAGCCGTGCGCCTGCTGCCAGGCGACGTCGAGGTCCAGCTGCGCGGTGGTGTTGAGCATCTCGACCAGGACGCGGCCGTTGAAGTCCGCGGGGTCCTTCGGGAGCCGGACCAGCATCCGGCTGCGGTACGCGCCTTCGGGGGACGGGGGGGCCGGCGAGGCGGACACCTCGGTGCTCGTCCCCGTGTACGCGTACACCTGCGGATCGGTGAGCGTGACGCGGTACTCACGCTCCACGTACCCGGCGGCCCTGAGGTCCTGCAGCGCAGCCCCGAACGGCGTCGTCCGGCCCGTGATGGGCTCGACCGTCGGCATCGGGGTGCCCTCGGCGCGCGGGGTGGCCGCGTCTGCGGCGGACGGCACCGCCAGCGTCGCGGACACGGTGGCGAGCGCGGTCACGGCGGCGAGCGCGGTGGCGAGCAGCGGGTGAGCGGTGCGTCGGTTCCTCACGAGGCACGATCCTGACCGGGAACCGCCGGTCCCGCACCCCGGAACGGCTAGCGTCCCGCCATGCCCGAGACAGCCGCGGTGCGCGTCGGTGTCACCGGCCACCGGGACCTGGCGGCCCCGGACGCCGTCGCTGCGGCGGTGGACACGGTCCTGTCGGAGCTGGCCGGCGGCGCCCCGGTCACGGTGGTGACGTCGCTGGCGGAGGGCGCGGACCGGCTGGTCGCAGGACGGGCCTTGGCGCGCGCCGGCGGGGCGATCGAGGTGGTGCTGCCGTTGCCGGTCGAGGACTACCGGGCCGACTTCCCGGGGTCGGCCGAGGAGTTCGCGGGCCTGCTCGCTGTGGCCGCCTCGGTGCAGGTGGTAGCGGGTGCCGCGGCGGGCTCGCGCGAGGCCGCGTACATGGCGGCGGGGCGTGCGGTCGTCGACCGCTGCGACGTGCTGCTTGCCCTGTGGGACGAGGAGCCGGCGCGCGGCCATGGCGGCACGGCCGAGGTGGTCGCGTACGCCCGGGACCGGGGACGGCGCGTCGTGGTCGTACCGGTGGTGCGTGCGGGTCAGACTGCCTCGTCCGAGGAGGGGGCGTCATGAAGCTGCTCGACTCGCCGAGGCGGCGGTGGTACCTGCTCGCCGCCGGTTGGGTGGCGCTGCTCGTCCTCGGCGTCGGCGGGTTCCTCCAGCAGTCGCAGGAGGGCGACCTCGACCGCTCGTTCCTCGACAACGTCTACCTCACCCTGCAGCTCGCGGCACTGGACTACTCCGGCGGTTCGAGCGACATGAACTGGCGGCTGCAGATCGCCCGGTTCGTGGCGCCGGTGATGGCCCTGGGCACGGTGCTGCAGGCGGCGTCGGTGGTGTTCCGGGACGAGTACGTCCGGTGGCGGATGCGCTTCCTGAAGGGGCACATCGTGGTGTGCGGGCTCGGACCGGCCGGGTCGCGGCTGGCCGAGGCGCTGGCCCGGGAGGGGCAGCGCGTCGTCGCGGTGGAGCCGAGTCCGGGAGCTCCGGGGGCGGCCACGGTCCGCGACCACGACATCCCGGTGCTGTTCGGGTCGCCGTCGGACCCCGACGTGCTGCGCGCGGTGCGCGCGGACCGGGCGGCCCGAGTGGTGGCGCTGACCGCCACCGATGCGGGCAACGTCGCGGTCGCCGCGGCCTGCCGCCAGGTGTCGCGGGACCCGCACCAGCCGGCGCTGCGGTGCTCGGTGGCACTGGCGGACTCCGATCTGGTGGAGCTGTTGCGCGGCGGGGAGCTCGGCGGGACGACGTCGGTGCGGGTGGAGTTCTTCAACCTGCATGCGCGGGCGGCGCGGGCTCTGCTCGCGGAGGCGCCGGCGTTCGGCGACGGGGCGCGGGTGCCGCACGTCGCGGTCCTGGGGCTGGGTCGGCTCGGGCGGGGCATCGTGGTCGCGGTCGCGCAGCAGTGGGCCGAGGTGGGGTCGGGTCCGCTGCGGCTGACGCTGGTGGATCGCGACGCGTCGGGTCGGCTGGAAGCGCTGCGGCTGCAGCATCCTGCGCTGTCGGCAGCCATCGATGCGCACTGCCTGGACATGGACCTGGATGCGCCGTCGGCGGAGGCGGTGGACGCGTTCACCCGCATGCTGCGGGAGGACCGACCGACGATGGTGGCGGTGGCGTTCGACGACGAGTCGTTGGCGCTGTCGACCGGGATCTTCGTGCACCGGACCGTGGACGACCCGTCGGTGCCGGTGGTCGTGCGGACCGACGCCGACACCGGCATCAGCGCGATCGTGGCGGCGCACGGGGACGAGCCGGAGCCGTTCCCCGGGCTCGTGCTGTTCCCGTTCCTGGACCGCGCGTGCTCGCCCGAGGTCGTGGAGGGCGGGGTGCGCGAGCAGCTAGCGCGGTCGCTGCATGAGGACCACACGGCGCGAACCGGGAGCGGCGCGGGACTTCATCGGGCGTGGCGGGAGCTGAGCGACGACGAGCGCGAGTCGAGTCGGCGGGCGGCGGACGGGGTCGTGGACGGGCTGGCGGGGCTCGGGTACGAGCTCGTGCCGCTGCGCCGCTGGGGTGTGGTGACGGTTTCGCTGAGCGATCGCGACGTCGACCTGCTGGCGGCCGCGGAGCACGAGCGGTGGCGGTCGGAGCGGACCAGGGCCGGGTGGACGTACGGCCCGGTTCGCGACGACGCCACGCGGCAGAACCCGCTCCTCGTCCCGTGGGGGGAGCTGGAGGAGTCGGCCCGGGAGCAGAACCGGGAGGGGATCCGTGCGATGCCGGCGCTGTTGGCGCGCGCGGGTTTCGAGGTGTCCCGCGCTGCGTGACCGGCTTCTTGACCGCGGTTTCGGTCCGGCCGGCTACGCGGTGGCGAACCGGAAGTAGAACGCCCCCGATAGCAGGACGACTCCGACGTTCGCGGCGAGTCGCTCCCAGGTCCACGTCGCGTCGCGGAAGAACAGCAGGTCCATTCCGACGATCACGACGACCATCACCAGCACCCAGAGGACCGTGACGCCCGAGCCGCCCATCCGGTGACTCCTCTCGCCCTTCCGCGAGGCCATGGCCGTCATGCTGACAGGTCCCTCGCAGCGGTCGCGAGCCGGCGAGCCGCGGCGTCAGGCCGCCAGGTGTGCGGTGAGCCAGGTCTCGAGTGCGCTGACCGGCGGGTCAGTAGTGCACTCGTCGGGCGGCGGGGGTCCGGTGTCCCAGATGGGGTCCGGGGGTGTGGGGTAGGTGTGGCCGGTGGGGCTGGTCCAGCGGATCCGCCCGCTGCCCGGATCGGGCGACGCTTCCCAGGTCGTGTGGGTCTTGATCCGGTGATGTCGCCGGCACGCGGGGTGCAGGTTCGCGGCGGTGGTATTCGCTCCGTTGAACTCGGTGGCGTGGTCGAGGTCGGTGTGCACCGAGGGGATGGTGCAGCCGGGGAACGTGCAGGTGGTGTCCCGCGCCGTGACCAGCTCGCGCAGCCGGTCCGACGGCCGGTAGCGGGTGCCGCCGGTGGCGACGAGTCGGCCGTGGTCGGTGAGGAACGCCCGCCAGGTGTCTGCGCCGGCGGCGAGTTCACGGGCCAGGGGTGCGGGGACCCAGCCGTGGCCGGGGACCCAGCCGGGGTTGTCGGCCAGCCCGAGCAGGGTGGGGGCGTCGACGATGACGACCGCGGACGACCACGACCTGCCCCGCCCGACGCCGGTCCCGGCTCCCGCGCTGCCACCGGCAGGTGTCGTCGCTGCGGCCGCACCGGCTCCGGTTCCTGCGCCGGTGCCCGATCCTGCGTTGGCACCAACGCCCGCGTCGGCCCCGGAGCCTGCGTCCGTGGTCGTGCCGGTGTCCAGGCCGAGGTGCCGGGCCAGCAGGCGGGCGGCTTCGATGACGGCGTCGGCGCGCAGCGCTTCCAGGGTGGTGTCGGGGTGGTGCGGGCAGCCGAGCTGGTGCGTCCGGTCGGTGTCCGGCTGGGCGCTGGCACCGGTGCTGTGAACCCCGGTAGCGCGGTGTCCGCGCAGGGCGGCGAGGGTGCCGACCAGCCCGGCCGATCCGACTGAGCCGGCAGACCCGGTCCCGCCCGTGCGGGTGCCGGTGTCGCGGGGGCAGGTGCAGGGGCCGAGCAGGGCGGTCAGGTCCGCGGCGGGGTCCTTCAGCTGGTTCTGGCGGGTGCGGGCCCAGGTGTCGAACTGCCGCCACGCCCACGACGCCATCGGCTGGGAGGCCTCCAGGGTGATCTTGGCGCGGAAGTCCGGCAGCGCACTGATGCGCAGCGAGCGTTCCCGGCGCCTCTTCTTCGCCCGGTCCGCCGCGGCGGCGGCATCCATCTTGAGGATGGTGCGGCGGATGCGGTGCCGCAGCCGGCCCGGGGTCTCCTCCGCGTACCGCGACGGCTGCCCGTCCGCGTCCGGGAGGGTGTCGGCCACGACGACCTGCACGACTGTCTCGGTCAGGTCGGGGGAGAGTTCGGCGGTCTCGGACACGACCGCGGACAGGTGCCCGTACCCCCAGGCACCGGTCTCCAGCATGCCGGCGACCGGGGCCCCGGGGCCGGCGAGGAACCGGGCCGTGTGGATCCGGTCCGACGCCGCGACGGTAGACAGTCGGCAGGCGGCGGCGACCTCGGCGTGCCGGGCCTCCTCGGCGCACTCGAACGGCCCGAAGGGCAGCGCCTCCCCGGACTCCTCGAGCTGGTCCGGGTCCGGGTCACGTGCCGGCTCGGGCCCGGCGACCGGGAGGATCGCCGCGTACGACCGGGCGGTCACCCACGCGGCCTGCGCCTGCCACGCGGTCAAGAAGGTCACTCGGTCGTGACCGCACAGCGCGTCGGGGTCGATCTGCTCCAGCAGCCCGATCGCCACCGGCCCGGGCCCCACCGCGACCGCCTGCGCGAGCAGGGCGGCGTCCCACGCGCGGGAGGTCCGCGGACCGGGAACCACGGGATCGAACATGTGTACGAGTCTATCGGACCGGTCCGACACCGCGCAAGACCCTGGGCACACGAAATCCGTTACGCTGCAGGCGAAACGCGCCCGCACCCCCGGAGGGGTGAGGCAATCCGCGAGTGCCCCCACACCGCCCCGGGCCGCCCCCGTGAACCGCTGCGCGTGCCGTCGAATCGCCACACCCCGCGCTCCGCTACCGTCCGGCACACCGACGAGAGGGGTCCCCGGTGACCGAGCACGACATCCCCGTGACGACCGCCCTGCGCCAGCAGTTCGCGGACGAGGGCGCCCAGCAGTGCCGCGACCTCGGCCTGGACGAGCACCACGTCGCGCCGTGGGAGGACGGCTTCCGCACGGCGGACGAGGCGCATGCCTTCGAGTGGTGGTACTTCGACGCCCAGTTCGACGACGGGTCCAACCTCGTCGTCACGTTCTCCACCAAGCCGCACACGCACCCCGAGGGCCCGCTGCTGCCGCAGCTGCTGGTCATCCACCGCACCGCCGACGGCACCTCGACGAAGCGCACGATCTCCTACGCCGCCGAGGACTTCCGGGCCGCGAGCGGCCGGGACGCCACCTGCGACGTCGCGATCGGCCCCAACACCGTCACCGGTGACCTGGCGACCTACGACCTGCACGTCGAGACCGACGACCTGGCGGTCGACCTGCGGATCGAGCGCAAGGCTCCGTCCTGGCGACCGAGCTCCGGCTACAGCTACTTCACCAAGGACAACAGCAAGTACCTCGCCTGGGTCGTACCCATCCCCTACGGCACCGCTTCCGGCACCGTGACCCCCAAGGGTGCAGAACCCCAGCAGGTCAACGGGTTCGCCTACCACGACCACAACTGGGGCAACGCCCTCATGGGCGACAACCTGGACCACTGGTACTGGGGGCGGGCGCGGGTCGGTGACTACTCGGTCATCTACGTGCAGATGACGACCGCGAAGGTGTTCGGTCTCGGCGGCATCCACCTGCCGGTGTGGTTCCTCGCCAAGGGCGACGACGTGGTCACCGACGACGGCCTCTCGCTCACCCTGGAGCTCGGTCCGACGACGGAGGGGCCCGGAGGCCAGGACTACCCGACAGCCCTCACCTGGCGGTGGCGACGCGACGCCGCGAACGACGCCGAGGGCGACCCTGACGGCTACGGCGAGATCACGCTCACCGTCGACGATGTCACGCTCATCGAGGTCCTCGACATGACCGAGGACATGCCGGAGTGGAAGCGGCGCGTGACCCACCTGTTCAAGAACCCGCTGTACTACGACTTCGACGCGCACGCCCGGCTGGACGTCGACTACCGCGGCGTGCGCGAGACGGTCACCGGCCGCACCCTGTTCGAGAAGATGATGTTCCGCTGAACCCCGGGCATCCCCGGGTCTGAGGCGAAGTCCTCCCAAGGCCCGCCGCCGGGCGGCTAGCGTCCGGACGGATGACGGACTCAACGGCACCGGTCGCGACCGAGGGACGGCTGCGCCGGATCAGCATCGCGGTGTCGCTCGGGCTGTTCGCGGTCAACCTGGACTTCTTCGCGATCCAGACCGCCCTGCCGTCCGCGGCCGTTGACCTCGGCACCACGCCCACTCGGCTCCAGTGGGCGGTCAGCGGCTACCTGCTCTCCCTCGCCTGCTTCCTCATCGTCGGCGGCCGGCTCGCGGACATCTTCGGGCGCAAGACATTCCTCCTCGCCGGGGCCGTCATCTTCGGGGTGACGTCGCTGCTCGGGGGCATGGCGCCGACACCCTGGTGGCTGATCGCGATGCGGGTGCTGCAGGGCATCGGCGGGGCGCTGCTGTTCCCCGTCGGTCTCTCGGTGATCACCAACGCGTACCCCCCGCAGCGCGTCGGCCGTGCCATCGGGGTCGTGTTCGGCGTATCCGCGGTGGGCACGGCGCTCGGACCACTGCTCGGCGGCGCGATCACTCAGCTGCTCAGCTGGCGCTTCGTGCTGTGGCTCAACGTCCCAATGGCCGCGGTCGTGTTCGTCATGACCCTGCGCGACGTCTCCCAGTCGCGCGACCCGGATGCCCCCCGGAGCATCGACTGGTGGGGCCTCCTGCTGGTCGTGCTGTCCGTGGGTTCCTTCACGTACGGCATCGACGCCGCCGGCCGGGTCGGGTGGGGGTCGCCGGGGTCCTGGGTCTTCGTCGCGGCCGGCATCCTCGGCTTCGTCGTGGTCGTGCTGGTGGAGCTGCGGGTCCGCGTCCCCCTGCTCGACCTGGCCCTGTTCCGCATCCGCGAGTTCACCGTCATGGTGCTCGCCGGGGCCGCGGCCAACATGACCGCCCTTGCCACCATCTTCGCGTCGATGACCTTCCTGCAGTCCGTACGCGACCAGAGCGCCCTGGTGGCCGGCCTGGCGTTCCTGTCCTTCTCCATCCCGTACGCCGCCGGCAACCAGCTGTCCGGCCGGCTGGAGCGGTTCCCGTCCTGGGCGGTCATGGCGGTCGTGCTCGTCATCGGCGGCGCGGGCACCGTGGTGATGGGCCTGGTCGACTCGCTGCCGCTGTTCTTCGTCGCGGCGGCCTTCAGCGGCCTGGGCCTCGGCGTCGGCTGGGCCTACTCGAGCATCGTCACCCAGGCGGTCGTGCCGCCGGGGGAAGCGGGCCTGGCCTCGGGCATGGTGCTCACGGTCCTCATCGGGCTGGGAGGTGTGGCCATCGCGGTGGCATCGACCGTGATCGAGTCGCGGTCGGGAAGCGCGGCGTCCATGACCGGCGCCATCGATGCGACGCTGATCGGATTCGGCATCCTCGCGCTGGCAGCGGCGGCCGTCGTGGCGCTGCTCGGCCGGCGCGGAGCGCAGCGACCCGCCCCCTGACCGGACGGTCTGCCCACCGGCCGTGGCGCAGGTCGCGGGCGGCCGGAACGCCCGGTGCCCCGGCCGCCGGAGCGACCGGGGACACCGAGCGCGGCGGTGCGCGAGGCGACGGCGACGACGACGCGACGTGGACGCACGGGCCCCCCGTCCCGCGCGACCCGTCGCCGGGATGCGGGGACTATCCCACCGCCACCGGCACGGGGGAGGACCCCGTGATCCGGGTGGCAGATCCCCGACCGGCCCGGGCCAGCAGCCACAGCGCGAGCCACATCTCCCCGACCATGCTCGGGAGCGCGACCATGGCCAGGAAGGCGTCGGCGTAGTCGGCGTACGAGGTCATCAGCGCGTGGGCGAGCGTGTCGACGACGTACGCCAGGCCGGCGACGACCAGGACGATCCCGAGCGCGCGGGGGGCCAACCGCGACGCGACGAGCACGCCGCCGACGACCACCAGGTGCAGGCCGAAGGCGACCAGGCCGATGAGCCAGGTCCAGTCGAACGCCTGCAGCAGCAGCGTGACCTGCGCCTCGCGCTGGCCCTGGTCGAAGGCGGTCATGAACTCCTCGCCCCCGGTGACCGCGATCGCGCCGGCCCAGAAGACCAGCGCCACCCCGAGGAAGACCGTGTACACGATGCGGAACCACGCGGCGAGCAGCGACAGGGCGGGGGCGACCGGGCGCAGCACCAGGTAGAGCCCCCAGGCGATCGCGACGTCGAGGACGAAGACGGCCAGGAACGCGATCAGGCCGGCGCGGAACAGCGTCTCGGACTCGGCCACGTTCGCGTACGTGGCGGCGGCGTCGTCGGGCACCACGAGGCTGCCGCGGACGACGAAGTTGGCGACCACCGCCAGCACGAAGATCGCCAGGTAGCCGACGCCGGCGACGAGCGCGGCCCGGCGCGGCGGGGTGTCGGTCAGGGTGCGGTGCATGGCTCCTCCTCGAACCTGCTTCTTACGTTGTAAGGCTGATGTCCGAGGACCGTACCGTACGTTGTAAGGTATGGCAAGGCCGTCCTCCCTGACGCCCGCTCGCAGCACCCGCCGGAGGTCCCCGATGAGCACCGCCCGACGCACCCGCCCCGCCCTGGACGCGGACCGCATCTGCCGTGCGGGCGTGGCCCTGGCGGACCGGGACGGGATCGACGCGCTCACGATGCGCGCGCTGGCCAAGGACCTCGGCGTCGAGGCGATGTCGCTCTACTACCACGTCCCCAACAAGGAGCGGCTGCTCGACGGGATGGTGGACGTGGTGGTCGCCGAGATCGCGCTGCCCGACGTCCACGGCGACTGGCGGGCCGAGACCCGGCGGCGCGCCGTCTCCGCGCACGAGATGCTCACCCGGCACCCGTGGGCCGCCGCGCTGATGGAGTCGCGCACCACCCCGGGGCCGGCGGCGCTGCGCTACTACGACGCCATGGTCGGCTGCCTGCTCAACGCCGGCTTCCCGATGGTGCTGACCGCGCATGCGCTGTCCGCGATCGACGCGTACGTCTACGGATTCGGCCTGCAGCAGATGAGCCTGCCGTTCGAGGGCGAGGAGGACATCGCCGAGGTCGCGGAGAGCGTGATGGCCCAGTTCCCGGTCGGCGACTTCCCCTACCTCGCCCGGATGATCACCGAGCACGCGCTGCAGCCGGGCTACCGCTACGCCGACGAGTTCGCCTTCGGCCTCGACCTCATCCTCGACGGGTTCGAGCGGCTGCGTGCCGACGCGTAGCCGGGGGCGGACTCCCCCCGACCAAGCGGCCGCCCGGGGGCGGCCCCGGGGTCTACCCTGCGCGCCATGCACGACCCCGGGGGCCTCGCGACCGGCCCGCGCGCGACGCTGTCCGCCGCGGTAGCCGAGCGCGTCGCCTTCGACTTCGACGAGGAGTCGTTCACCTGGGCCGACGTCGCCGAGGCCGCGGCGATCCGCGGCGAGTGGGACCGGCTGGTCGCGCGCGTCCGGGCCGGGCTGGCCGCCGAGGCGGCGGTGCCGCCCGATCGGCAGGACGCCGTACGAGAGGAGGCCCGCGCGGCGGGCATCGCCTTCCGTCAGCAGCGCAACCTGCTCACCGCGGACGGATTCACGGCCTGGCTGGAGCGGTGGGACATCACCGTCGACGGGTGGCGGGCCTACCTGCGCCGCGAGCTCGCACTCGCGGCGGGCACGCCGGACGCGGCGCACGTCGACCAGCCGGGTCCCGCCACCGAGCAGGTCCACGCGGCCGCGGTCCTCTCCGGCCTGCTGGCTGACCAGTCCGCGCTGCTGGCCGAGGACCTAGCGCTGCTCGGCGGCGTCCCGGACGCGGAGGACCGCAGCGCCGCGCTGGCAGCGATCGTCGCGGACGGGACCGCCGCGCGTGCCGCGGCGGTGGATGACCCCGAGGCGCTTGAGGCGATCGTCACCCGTCACCGGATGGACTGGTCCCGCGCCGCGGTCGACCTGGTCACCCTGCCGGACGAGGCCGCCGCGGACGAGGCGGCCCTGTGCGTGCGGCTGGACGGCCAGTCGCTCGCGGACGTGGCCGCGCTGGTCGGCACGCGGGTCGACTCCGTCGACGGGACCCTGTCCGACCTGCCCGAGCCGCTGCGGGGACCGGCGGTGGGCTCGCAGCCCGGCGACCTGCTCGGCCCGGTCGAGGACGACGGGGTCTACCGCCTCGCCGTGGTCGTCTCCCGGGTGGAGCCCGCGGCCGACGACCCGGAGGCGCTGGACCGGGCTCGCTCGCTGCTGCTCGCCCGGGTCGTCGAGGAGCGCACCCGCGGCCGAGTGAGGTGGGGTCGCGATGGCTGACGCGCTCGATCTGGACCCGCTGGCCCGGCAGCCGGCCTTCGCGCTCCTGGACGACGACACCCGTGCGCTGCTGGTGGCCAGCATGGAGCCGGTCGACTTCCGCTTCGGCGAGGTGCTGGTGCGCGAGGGCGACGACCTCGAGTACTTCTACGTCGTCGTCGAGGGGGCTGCGCGTGTCCTCAAGCGCGGCGAGAACGACGACGAGGTCCCGCTGCGCACCCTGCGGCCCGGGGACGCGTTCGGCGAGTCCGACCTGCTGGCCGAGCGGCCGAGCTCGGCGACCCTGCGGGCCAGCGGGCGCGGTCGCGCGATGCGACTGCACCACACCGTGTTCGTCGGGATGCTCGAGAGCCAGCCAGGGGTGCGCGAGTCCTTCGAGGGCATGACCCGGCTGCGCGACCTGTGGGACTTCTTCCGCGTGCACGACGAGTTCGACGCCCTGTCCGACGCGGGGCTGGCCCTGCTCGCCCAGCGACTGGAGCCGGTCGACGTCGCCGACGACGAGGTCGTGGTCCGCCAGGGCGACCCGGTCGGGCCGATGTACGTGGTGCGGGAGGGCAAGCTGCGTGCCAGCGTGGACGGCGTCGGCGACGTGGACTTCCTGCGCAGCGGCGACTTCTTCGGAGAGACCGCCCTGTTCCGCGGCACCCCGCAGCCGGCGACCGTCCAGGCCGTCACCGAGGCAGAGGTGCTGCGGCTGCCCGTCGACGTGTTCCACCAGCTGCTGGAGTCCGAGCCCGGCTTCCGCGAGGCGCTGGCGGAGCGCAGCGAGCAGGCGTCGTACCGCACCCGGGCCCGGGTGCCGCTGGACTTCGCCGACGAGATCCTGCCGGTCGAGGCCCTGGCCACGGCGGCGCGCGTGTCGGCCCCGCCCCCCGTGATGGACGCCGACGTGGAGACCACGCCGCCGGAGAAGCGCGGCCGCCGGCCAGGGCGGCGCTTCCCGTTCGTCTTCCAGGTCGATGCCGCCGACTGCGGGGCCGCCTGCCTGGCGATGGTCTGCCGGTTCTTCGGCCGCAACGTCTCCCTGACGCACATCCGCAACCTGGCCCGGACTGCCACCGACGGGACCACCCTGGCCGGCATCACCCGGGCCGCCGAGGACCTCGGCCTGACCGCCCGCTCCATCCGGGTCTCGGCCAGCCGGCTCGACCAGTTGCCGCTGCCCGCGGTCGTGCACTGGGAGGGCAACCACTGGATCGTGCTCTACCGGGTCGAGCGCACCCACGTCCGTGTCGCCGACCCCGCGAAGGGCCTGCGCCGGCTCCCGCGCGAGGAGTTCCTGTCGAAGTGGTCCGGCTTCGCGTCCACGATCGGCTACGACCCCGCGTTCGAGGATGCGCCGGAGGAGCGGACCAACGCGGCCTGGATGTGGCCGATGGTCCGGCCGCACCGGGTCATGGTGGTCTGGGCGATCGTGCTGGCGTTCGTCGCCGCGGGCCTGGAGCTGCTGCTGCCCCTGCTCACCCAGTACGTCGTGGACAGCCTCGCCGAGTCCACCGAGCTCGACCTACTCCGCACGGTGGTGCCGGCCCTGTTGGTCACGATGCTGGGCATCGTCGCGGCCGGGACCCTCCAGCGGTACCTGCTCGCCAAGGTGGCCGTCCGCTTCGACGTGTCCACGCTGGACTTCCTCACCGGCCGGCTGCTGAACCTGCCGGCCACGTACTTCGCCACCCGCCGCACCGGTGACATCGAGCGACGCCTCGGCGGGGCGCAGCAGGTCCGGCAGTTCTTCGTCGACAGCTCGGTCCAGGTGCTCACCGCGGGCGCGACCCTGGTGGCGGCGGTCGTGCTGATGTTCGTCTACAACGTCCCGCTGGCACTGCTCTTCCTGCTCACGTCCTCGACCTACGTCTGGCTCATGCGGTTCTCCGCCACCCGGCTGCGGCCGATGTACGACAGCCTGGAGGAGTCGTACGGCAAGTACACCTCCGCGCAGATCGACGCGATCCGCGGGATCGAGACCGTCAAGGCGCTCGCGGTGGAGGACCGGCTGCAGCAACTGATGCTGGCGCGCTTCCAGACCCTGTCGGACCGGATCTTCCGCGGCCAGTTCCTCGGGCTGGTGTACGACTCCGGGCTGCAGCTGGTGACCTTCGCGACCTTCGGCGTCTTCCTGGTGGCCGGCTCGTACCAGGTCGTCAACGGCAACCTGACGATCGGCCAGTTCGTGGCGTTCAACTCCCTGATCGCCCTGGCGACCGGTCCGTTGCTGATCGTGCTCGGGCTGTGGGACCGGTTCCAGCTGATGCGGGTCCTGCTGAACCGCCTCGACGACGTGCTGCTGAGCGAGCCTGAGCAGGGCAGCGACCGGACCGGGCTGCGCCAGGTCCCGTCGCTGGAGGGCCACATCCGGGTCAGCGAGGTCGGCTTCCGGCTCGGTGGTCCAGAGGTGCCGCCGATCATCGACGACGTCTCCTTCGTGATCGAGCCGGGGGAGACCGTCGCCGTGGTCGGGCGCAGCGGGTCAGGCAAGACCACGCTGGTGAAGATGCTGGCCGGCCTGCTCGTACCGACGGAGGGGACCGTCGAGTTCGACGGCATCGACCTGACCACGCTGGACTTCCGCTCGCTGCGGCGCCGGATCGGCGTGGTGCTCCAGGAGACGTACCTGTTCGACGACTCCATCGCCGGCAACATCGCCTTCGGCGAGCCGAACCCCGACCCGGAGCGGCTGCGCTGGGCCGCCGGGACCGCCGACGCGCTCGGCTTCATCGAGCGGCTGCCGCTGGGCTTCGACACCCGCATCGGGGAGTCGGGGATCGCGCTGTCCGGCGGGCAGAAGCAGCGGATCTCGATCGCCCGCGCGTTGTACAACCAGCCGCCGGTCCTGCTGTTCGACGAGGCCACCAGCGCCCTGGACTCCGAGTCCGAGCGCGCCGTCACGCAGGGCCTGGACGAGCTGCTGGTGGGCCGTACGTCCGTGGTGATCGCGCACCGGCTCTCGACGATCCGCAACGCGGACCGCATCCTGGTCCTCGAACGTGGCCGCCTCGTCGAGCAGGGAACCCACGCCGAACTGCTCGCCCGGCGCGGCCTGTACTTCCACCTCGCCAGCCAGCAACTCCCCGGCTAGCAGTCCGCGGCCGGGTCGACCACAGGAGGAACCAGATGACCGACGACACGCAGCGCGGCCCCGAGGACGAGATCGAGGACCTCGACGTGCGCGCCGAGGAGGCCGACGCCGTCGCCGGCGGTGCCCGCCTCAACACCGGCGACGAGGACCTGGAGGACCTCGAGGTCCAGCGCTGACGCGGCGGTCCGTCCCCCCGAGACCGGGGCTACATGCCGTCGATCCGGCGCTTGGCCATCCCCCCTCCGCCGGCGATGTCGTCCGCCGAGTCGTCGGGAACCTGGAGGTCGTCGAGCTCCTCGTCGGGGATGGGCTCGTCGTCGGGTCCGTACATGGCTCCCCCTGCGGGAGTGGGTGACGCGCGCCGGCGTCGTGCCGGAGCACCTACTGTCGGTCCTCCGCGCTGGCGGGGCAAGGGGTGACGCCGATGGAACCTGGACGCGAGCGCAAGCGCGTCCTGCGCGGCACCCACCGGACCCGTGCCCCGGAGGACACCTGGGAGCTGGTCCGGCCGCTGCTCCGGGACCTCGGCATCAGCCGGGTCGCCGACGTGACCTGGCTGGACGACCTGGGTATCCCGGTCTTCCAGGCGATCCACCCGCGCGGCCGGTCGTTCGCGGTGTCCCAGGGGAAGGGCCTCACCCGCGACCTGGCGCGCGTGTCCGCCGTCATGGAGGGCATCGAGGGCCTGGCGGCGGAGCGGCCGCCGGTCGCCCTGCGGAGCGCCACCGCCGTCGAGCTCACCCTCGACTACGACGTCGGGAACCTGGCCCTGCCCGGTCATGCCGGGACCGCACGCCGGGCCCGGCTGGACTGGTGCGACGCTCGCGACCTGCTGGGGGGCGGGACCTCGTACGTCCCCGCGCCCGTGGTGTCACTGGACTGGACCGTGCATGCCCGGTGGGCACCGCGGCTGTTCCCCTCCACCAGCGATGGGCTCGCCAGCGGCAACACGTACGCGGAGGCCGCGCTGCACGGACTGCTGGAGCTGGTGGAGCGGCACGCGGTCGCGGTGTCGCCGGGGATCCGGGTCGACATGACGGCGCCCCTCCCCCCGGATGCCGTGGCCCTGGCCCGGCTGGTCGCGGCCGCGGGCGGGGTGGTGGACGTGTGGTTCCATCCCCATCCGTCCCGGCTTCCGGTGTTCTCCGCGTTGCTGCGTGACGATCGGCATCCGGTCCCGTACGGAGGCAGTGGCTGCCACCTCGACCCGCAGGTGGCACTGTGCCGGGCGATCACCGAGGCCGCACAGTCCAGGGCCACCGTGATCGCCGGATCGCGCGACGACCTGGGGCCCGCCGTCTACCGCTGGCGACGGGCGCGTCCCCTCGCCGCCGCACCCGGGACTCCTGATCGCCGAGTCAGCGTGGGGAATGTGCTGACCGCGGCAACCGTCACGGCGTCGGACGACGTCGCCACCGACCTCCACCGGGTCCTCGGCGCGCTCGGCCCGGACCATCCCCACGTGCTGGCGACCGACCTGTCGGTGGCGGACGGCGTGCACGTGGTCAAGGTCGTCGTCCCCACACTCTCCCTTCCGGCGGGGCACTGACGTGCCGGGACGACACACGTACGTCTTCGTCGGTCCCACGCTGCCCGCCGACGAGGTGCGCCGGCTGGTGCCGGGTGCCGCGGTGCTCCCGCCCATCGCAGCCGGGGACCTGTGGTCCGTCCCCGTCCGGGCCGGTGACGTCGTCGTGGTGCTGGACGGGTACTTCCGCGAGCAGCGGGCCGTGCGGCACAAGGAACTGGTCGCCCTCCTCGACGCGGGGGTGACCGTCGTCGGCGCGGCCAGCATGGGCGCGCTGCGCGCCGCCGAGCTCGCCGATGTGGGGATGCGCGGCTCGGGCCAGGTGTTCGCGTGGTACCGGGACGGCGTCATCGAGGGCGATGACGAGGTCGCCGTGGTCCACGGCGACGCGGTGCACGAGTACCCCGTGCACACCCGCGCCCTGGTGGACGTGCGCGCGGGCCTCGACCGCGCCCGCGGCCGGGGCCTGGTCGAGGACACCGTGGCGGCGGCCGTGATCGCAGCGCTGGTCCCGATGCCGTTCGTGGAGCGCGACGACGAGACCCTGCGACGCCGTGTGGCCGCGGGGGTCGGGCCGCCCGGGAAGGCCGCGCTGGACCTGGCCCTCGGCACGTGCTCCGTCGACATCAAGCGGGCCGACGCGGTCGCGCTCCTGCGGGCCGTGGCAGCGGAGGACCTGCCCTCGCCCCCGCCGCCGCACCCGGACCCGTTCGTGCGCGACGCCGATCCGCGCCGGTCCGCCGTGTACCTGTCGTGGCGGACGGCGGAGGCGCCGGCGGCCACCGCCTCCCCGCTGAGTGAGTCGGACGTGCTGGCGTGCGCGCGGATCCTGGCCCGCGACTACCCCGCTTTCCACGAGCGGGTCGCGCTCCGTGCCGCGGCGGCCGATACCCGGGCGCTGGGCCTGCCACCGCCGGCCGGGGCCGGACGTGCCGCGGCTCTGCGGCAGCTGTTGTCGGCGCGCGGCCTGCTGCCGCACCCGGACGCGGACCCGTCGGAGCTGACCGGGGACTGGCTCGGCGAGGTCGAACGCAGCCGGCTCACAGAGGAGGGCGCCCTAGTGGCGTACCTGCGCCGTACCCACACGGCGTCGTGGCAGGCCGGGGACGCGGTCCACGCGCTGCGCCGCGAGGGAGCGTACGACCGGTGGCTGGCTGTCGCGGAGCGCGTGAGCGCGTTCAACGACCGCATTGCCGAGCAGCGGCCGTCGTTCGACCACGACCGGATCCCGGTCGACGCCATGCGGTCCGCCTGCGCGCAGCGGTGGGGCCTGGACGCACCGACGGCGGGTCACGAGTGGCTGCTCGCGCTGGCCGATCGCGGCTACGACGGCGAGGCCCGGTGGTTGCGCGACGCGCGGGTGGTCCATCCGTACCTGGCGCTTCGGGCGTCCCGTCACAGCGACACCGACCGGGTGTGACCGCGTCGACCGAGCGCCATCACGGGTCTTGTCCGCGGCGGTGGCCCGGCGTACCGTCGCGCCACGCCGATCCGCGGGGGACCGGCCGAGCAGCCAGCAGCCGAGGAGTGGTCATGACGGATCCGCAGCGCGAGGACGATGAGGTCGAGGACCTGCCGGTCCCGGCGGACTCGGCGGACGAGGTGGCCGGAGGCGCTCGCCGTACCGGCCCCGGGACGCAGACGGAGGACGAGCTCTACATCGGCTGACCGGCGGGCGAGGCACCTCCCTCACCGCCGGACCGGCGCGCATCCAGCAGGACGAGCAGCAGGCGGGCCGGCTCGGGGGCGACCACCGAGTGCGGGACCCGCGCGGCGAGGTGGATCAGCCCTCCGGGTCGCAGGTGGACGGTGCGCCCGTCCGCGGTGACGTCCAGCGCTCCCGACAGCGCCTGCAGGAGTACGGGCACCGCTGCGGTGTGCTCGCTGAGCTCCTCGCCGGTGTCGAAGGCGAACAGGACGACCTTCGCCCCCGCGCCGCGCAGCACGGTGCGCGAGACGATGCTGCCCTCGGCCACGTCCACCAGTTGCGCCAGGTCGGCCAGGTCGGTCATTCCCGGATCGCGGGTCTCTGACTCGCTCATGCCCCAGTCCTACCGGGTTCGCGCTGCCGGTGGGGGGCGACCGCGCCTCCTCGATCCGCGCGCCACCGGCGGCGCGGCAGGGGTAGCGTCGCTCTCGGGCATCGCGGGCCGGCGGTGCACGCGCCACGCGTGACGACGCCGTCGACCGTCAGGGGGCGACATGACCGGGCCCGGGGCTGCCGCGCCGGTGGCGCGCACCACGCAGCGGGTCGATCCGCGCCTGCGTCGCATCCTCCTGTGGCTGCTCGTCGTCGCGTTCGTCGTCGCCGGGGCCGCCGTGGGCGTCGACCTGCTGCAGCGGCTCGACGTCCTGCCGGGCACGGGGATCGTGCCGCGGATCCTGGCCGCCGGGTCGATGGCCCTCGGGGGCGTGGTGGCGGTCTGGGCCACCCTGGAGCGCCGGACCCGTGCGGTCCCGCGCCGCCGGCTCGCCCTGTTGCTGCTGGCCACCGGGTTGGCCGTGGTCTTCGGTGGTCAGAGCCTGGGCTACGTCGCCACGGCCAGCTGGCCCGGCGCCTTCCCCGTCTGGGTCGAGGCGGCTCCGGTCGCCGTCGGCCTCCCCCTGGTGGCGGCGTCCGTGGTGTGGCTCACCTGGCCGCCGGCCACCACGCGCCGGGACGTCGTGCTCATCGCGGCGGACGGAGCGGTGGCCGCCACCTCGCTGGCCCTGGTGTGGTGGATGCTGATCCTGCCGGCCTGGCAGCCGGGCGACTCCGGTCTGGAGGACGCCTTCGTCGCCATCGATCCGTGGGTCCAGTACGTCGCGGTCCTCGGGGTCATCCTGGCGGCGGCGGCGAGTAGGCGCAGCGGGTCGCTGCCGTTCCGTCAACTGGTCGCGCTGCAGGCCGCCGTCCTGGTCTACGTCACGTCCGACGTCGCCGGCGACGTGATCGCGGAGGCGGACCGCAGGTCCGTGATCACCTGGTCGATCCTGGGCTATCTGGTGGCCGTGGGCCTGCTCGTCTCCTTCACCTTCCGGCGGGCGCTGGAGGCGGACTCCCCGGTCGCGGCCTTCCGTCGCGACCTCTGGTCGCTGGTGGTGCCGTTCATCCCGGTCGTGATCGCCGCCATCGGTGTCGTGGTGCTGCGGGTGCGCGGCCAGTTGATCTCCGTGGTGGCCCTGGGCTGGCTGGTCCTGGCCGTCGTCGTCGCGCTCCTGTCGACGCTGGTGGCCCGCCTGCTCGCGGTGCTGGTGATCGACTTGCGCGGCTTCCGCGGGGTCAACGACGGGCACGGCCACGAGGTCGGTGACGAAGTGCTGCGGCGGGTCGCGGCCGCGCTCGATCGGCTGCCGGACTCCGTCCGCGCGGTCGCCCGTGTCGGCGGGGACGAGTTCGCCGCCGCTGTCGCCGACGAACGCGTCGAGGCCGAGGTCGCCGACATCGAACGCGAGTTGCGGGCCGGGCTCGCCGACCTCCTTCTGCCCGGAGGATCCCGCCTGACGCAGGCGTTCGACCTCGGCTACAGCGTGTACGACCGGCCGGGTATCGGTGCCGCAGAGCTGCTGGAGGATGCCGACCTCGCCCTCGGCGCCGCCGGTCAGGCCGCCGCGGTCGGCACCCTGCGGTACGAGCCGCAGATGCGCTCGACCCTGGTGCGCCGGCTGCGCGCGGAGGCGGACCTGCGCGAGGCCCTCGACGAGGGGCGCCTGGCCGTGCACTACCAGCCGATCGTGGCGTTGTCCTCCGGCCGGACGGTGGGCCTCGAGGCGCTGGTCCGGCTGCGCAACTCCGCCGGCGGGCTGGTGCCGCCGGCGGACTTCCTCCCCTCCGCCGAGGACCTGGGGCTGATGCCGCGGATCGGTCGAGAGGTGCTGCGAACGGCCCTGAGCGATCTGAAGGCGGTCCGCGCCGCAACCAGGCGTCCCCTGTCGGTGTCGGTCAACGTCAGTGCGCGCGAGCTGGACGAGACGTTCGTCGCCGGCATCGCCGACGCGCTGGCCGCCGCCGAGGTGGAGCCGCAGTCCCTGGTGCTGGAGCTGACCGAGACCTCCGTGGTCGAGAACCGGGACCTCGCGACCGTGCTGCTCGCGGAGCTGCGCGAGCTCGGCTGCCGGGTGGCGCTGGACGACTTCGGCACCGGCTACTCGTCGCTGTCGTACGTGGCCACGCTGCCGCTGGACTTCCTCAAGATCGACGCGTCCTTCATCCGCGACCTCGGGACGTCGCGCACGTCCCAGGCGCTGGTGCGCACCGTGGTCCAGCTCGGGCTCAACCTGGGGCTGCACACCGTGGCCGAGGGCCTGGAGACGATGGAGCAGGTCGACCTGGTCCGTGGCATGGGTTGCGACCGGGGCCAGGGCTTCGTGTTCGCCCGCCCCGTGCCGCTCGACGCCCTCGTGGAGTTCCTCCAGGGGATGCCCGGGGTGGTGTCGGTCGACCCGGTCAGGCCCCCGATCGGCTGATTCGTCCCCCGACACGGGGCGAGGTGCCTACCGTGGCACTCGTCGCGGCGCTGCGCCGCGTACCGCGAGGAGGGGTGCACATGCGCAAGGTGACGGCGGGGGTGGCGGCGACGATCCTGGCCGCGGCGGTCCTGGCCCCGGTGCCAGCGATCGCCGGGGACAACTCGACCACCTGGGAGCCGCTGGCGGGTGAGTGGCAGTCGCAGTCGCTGAAGCTGGACGGGGTGGGTTACAGCCTCGGCCTCGCCGCGACGTCGGGGCAGCCCTTCGCCAACTACGTCAAGTACGGCGGCTTCTTCCAGTTCCAGTTCCAGGACGGCAGGCGCGGCCGCGAGATCCCGGTGTGGATGTTCCAGGCCCGCGACAACACGCTGTACGTGGTGTTCTCCGGAGGGTCCTTCTCGTCGGGCCGGAAGGTCATCAAGGGCTCGGTCGAGCAGGACGGGTCCATCTGGCTGCCGACCTGCTACAACCGCCTCTTCTGGGCGCAGAAGTCGACCGCCGACATGGACTGCTCGTTCGCGGAGGAGCCGCTGTAGGAAGGCGGGCACGCGTGCGGCCGGTGCCGGGACCGATGTCCCGGCACCGGCCTGCGCGCCGCGACCTTCGCCCGCGCGGGGTGGGCCCGCGCCCGTACAGTCGCCACCCGTGACGCTCCTGCTGACGTTCAGCATCCTGCTGCTGGTCGGCGTCCTGCTGTCCGGACTGGCGCATCGCACGATCCTGTCGACGGCGGTCCTCTTCCTCGCTGCCGGCTTCCTGCTCGGCGACGGGATGGCCGGGGTCCTGTCCTTCGAGCCGGGGGACCCGCTGGTGTCCGGGCTGGCGTCGCTGGCGCTGTTCGCGGTGCTGTTCACCGACGGCCAGAAGGTCGGCTGGGTGGACCTGCGCCGGGCCTGGCGACTGCCCGGTCGCGCGCTGCTGCTCGGGATGCCGCTGACGATGGTGGTCACCGCGGTGCTCGCCTGGTGGCTCGTCGGGCTGTCCTGGCCCGAGGCCTTCCTCATCGGAGCGATCCTCGCCCCGACCGACCCGGTGTTCGCCGCCGCGCTGGTGGGCAACGACAAGGTCCCGTACCGGCTGCGGCACCTGCTCAACGTGGAGTCGGGTCTCAACGACGGGCTGGCCCTGCCGTTCGTCATCGTCTTCCTGGCGCTGTCATCGTCCGAGCAGGTCGAGGTCGTCCCCCTCGTCACCGAGCTGCTGTTCGGCGTCGCGCTCGGCATCGCGATCCCGTGGGCCGCGATCAGGCTGGAGCAGACCCGGTACTTCGACGCGGTGCACGTGTACGCCCCGCTCAACGGCGTCGCGATCGGGCTGCTGGTCTTCTCGGTCGCGTCGGTGACGCACGCCAACCTGTACCTCGCCGCGTTCGCCGCGGGCATCACGATCGCGACCATCGGACCCAAGCAGCGCCGCGCCTTCGAGCCGATCGGCGAGCTCGTCGCCGAGCTGCTCAAGCTGGCCGCGCTGCTGGTCTTCGGCGCGCTGATGTCCCCGCAGTTCCTCGGCGAGATCCCGTTCAGCGGCTGGGTCTTCGTGGTGCTGGCGCTGGTCCTGGCCAGACCGGTGGCCCTGGCGCTGTCGCTGTGGGGCTCGGACCTGTCCCGCCGGGAGTGGGCGGCGGCGGCGTGGTTCGGGCCGAAGGGCTTCGCGTCGGTCGTCTACGCGCTGCTGGTGCTCGAGGCCGCGATCCCGACCAGCGACCTGATCTTCCACCTGGTCGCCGCCACCATCGGGCTCAGCATCGTGCTGCACGCCTCCAGCGACGTCCTGGTGGCCAACGCCTTCCAGCGCGCCGCCGAGCGCTCCGGGCCTACGCCGGCGGCGACGACCACGGGCTGAGCCGGTCGCCCGCGGCCAGGTCGTCGGCCGTGATGCG
The DNA here is from genome assembly GCA_041393815.1 of Candidatus Nanopelagicales bacterium. Lineage (NCBI taxonomy): Bacteria > Bacillati > Actinomycetota > Actinomycetes > Candidatus Nanopelagicales > Candidatus Nanopelagicales bacterium. Next base: position 149,739 of record JAWKJK010000006.1, read on the forward strand.
CACGGTCGGCGACTGCGGCAGCGAGTAGTACCCGACCGCCGCCGTGACCCGACCCGGGACGGCCTCCTGCAGGACGACGACCTCCCACCGGCCGGTGCGGCGGGAGTACCAGTGCCACCGCTCGGCCAGGCTGGCCAGTCCCCGCGCGCGGACGACGTCGTACGCCTCCTCGCGCGACGCGCCCCGGGCCAGCTCACCGTGGAACACGGTGCGTGCGGACCACCCCTCCGCGTCCCGGGCCACGAAGCCCAGCAGCTCCCCGTCGTCGGGCCGTCGCACCTGCTCCATGCGCCCAGCCTGACGCGGACCGGGGGCCGTGGTCACCCCGGTTTCCCGGCGAGGATCACACCCCGGTCGGGACCTTCGCATGGGGCGGGCCCGCAAACCCGGTGCGACACTGCGGTCGTGGGCCCCGGGCCACGCACCTCCTCGTGGCGCCCGGCCGACGCGGTCGTCGGGGGGAGCGCCCGATCGGCTGCGACGCCGTACTGGACCCTGGCCGCGTTCCTGCTCTTCGGGGGCCTGGTCGGGATCTCCCAGCTGTGGGTGTTCGAGGACCTGAACCCGGACCGGGTGCAGGCCCCGTTCGTCGGCGTCGTGGCGGTCCTCCTCGCCGTCCTGACCGTCGCCGTGCTCCCCCGGCTGCCGGGGTGGTGGCTCACCATCGTGGTCGGCGTGCTCGAGTTGCTGCTGTGCCACCTCGCGGCCACGTCCACCGATCCGGAGATCCTGCAGGTCGTCCCGATCCTGATCGCCTGGGTGATGGTCTGGAACGGGTACTTCCTCTCGCGCCAGGCCCTGCTGGTCCACCTCGTGCTGGTCTCGGCCGTCTACCTGGTGGCGATCCAGGTGAACCCGCAGTGGATCGGGTGGTTCGGCTATGCGGTGACAGTCGTCAGCTTCACCGCGCTCGCGTTGCTCATCCACCACCTGGCCGCCACCCTGCGGGACAACGCGACCCACGACCCGCTGACCGGGTGCCTCAACCGCGCCGGGCTCGGGGTGGCGGCCGACCGCGCCCGGGCGTCCGCCGCCCGGGAGGGTCAGGACATCCACGTCGCCGTCCTCGACATCGACGCGTTCAAGGAGTTCAACGATCGGCACGGCCACGTGGCCGGGGACCGGCTGCTGCGGCACGCGGCGACCCAGTGGCGGGCGGAGCTGCGGCCGCAGGACCTGTTGGCCCGGGTGGGCGGCGACGAGTTCGTGGTCGTACTGCCCGGCGCCACCCGGACCGGCGTCGACGCCGTCCGGACCCGCCTGCACGCCAGCCGCGACCTGCGCTGGTCCTGGGGGGCCGTGCGCTGGCGGCCGGACGAGAGCCTCCAGGCGGCCCTGGACCGGGCCGACCGGGAGATGTACGCGATGAAGCGGCGGCGGGCGGTGGCACCGATGCATCCCCTGGCCGACGTCCCGTGCTCGGGGTGGCTGCCGGGGTCGCGATCGTCCCGTTCCTCAGGAGGCGAGTACGACGGAGGCGACGTGCTCGCCGACGGCGAGGGCGCTGGTCCATCCGGGTGAGACCGCGTTGAGCACGTGGGTGGACCGGTCGTCGCCCCGCACCACGAAGTCCATCTCCAGCCGGCCGGACTCCCGGTGCAGCAGCTGGGCGCGCACGCCGGGGCGGCCGCGGACCCGGAAGGCGCGCTCCGGCAGGTCGTCCACGAGCGCGCAGGCGCGGTGCACCAGCCAGCGGCGGGAGTACTTCGGCACCTCGCTGCGCAGGAGTGCGGGCACGTCATGGTGGGGGCTTCGCAGGAAGCGCGGCAGCGCCCGCGCGATCTCGCCGCTCTCGTGCCGGGCCAGCCCGGGGACGCGGCCGTAGTCCTCGCGACGCAGCGCCGGGATCGCGGTCGGGCCGACCTTGACCCGGCCGTCGACGGTCACCGTCAGGTGGACGCCCAGGAACGGGTTGCGCGGGTCCGGCACCGGGTAGACGTGCCGGGTGAGCCAGCCGGGCGGCAGGTCCGCGTACCAGTACAGGCCCTTGAACGGCAGCATCACGTAGTCGTCGCACTGGCCGAACCAGCTCGCCAACCGGTCGGCGTACAGCCCGGCGGTGTTCACGACGTGACCGGCGGCGATGGTGCCGGTCGTGGTCCGGACCAGCCCCGGTGCGGCGCCGACGACCGCCACGCCGAGGCGTACGTCCCCGCCGCGCGCGCGGACCCGTGCCGCCAGGGCCTCCACCACGGCGGCGGGATCCGCGACCGAGGTCGTGGGGGACCAGATCGCCGCCCGGTGAGTGACGGCGCGGGGCTCCAGCTCGCGCAGCCCCTGCTCGTCCACCCGCTCCAGCGGGACCCCGTTGGCCTCGCCGCGGCGGAGCAGCTGCGCCAGTGCGGGCAGCTCGTCCTCGCTGCGTGCCACGACGACCTTGCCGCAGCGGCGGACCGCGACCCCCGCCTCCTCGCAGAAGGCGTGCAGCAGGACGTTGCCGCGCCGGGTGAGCCGGGCCTTGAGGCTGTCCGGGGAGTAGTAGAAGCCGGCGTGCAGCACGCCGCTGTTGCGGCCGGAGGCGTGCGCGGCCAGCCGCGGCTCCTTCTCGAGCACCCGTACGGTGAGGTCGGGGTCGCGGGCCAGCAGCGCGTCGGCGACCGCCAGGCCGACGATGCCGCCGCCGACCACGACCACGTCGCCGGACCCGCTCGCGCTCCTCGGGCTCACCGCGGACCACCTCCGCCCTCCGCGCCATCCCACCACGCGCCGTCTCTCGGCCGCGCGCCGTCTTTCGGCCGCGCGCCGTCTGGGGCCGCCCGCTCTCCCACGAGTGCTGCCCCGTGGGGGTTGCGGGACCGTCCCGAAACCCCCACGCGCGAGCACTCGACGGGGTTGGGGGGTGAGGAATGCAGGGGCGGGCGCGGGTGTTTAATATCGACAGACATCTATGTATGTGGAGGCGAGCGAGATGCTGCACACCCCGGACGCGCTGAGCAGGTCCCTACTCACCCTGCGGGTCGAGGACCTGCGCGACGCGGCCACCTGCTGCCGCACCTGCTGCTGAGGCACCGAGCGCGCACCCCCGCGGAACCGCCCGCCCCATCGTCGAGTGCTCGCGCGTGGGGGTTCCAGGCCCGTCCCGAAACCCCCACGGGCGAGCACTCGACGGAGGGGCGGCGGGGCTAGCTGGCAGGGGTGGGGCCGTTGGCCACCCGGGAGCCGTCGGGACCCGGGACCAGCCGGACGACCCGATCGGCGACCAGCGCCGCCTCGTGCGGGTCGTGCGTGACGTGCACCGCCGGGATGCCGAGCGCGCGCAGCAGGTCCCGGACCTCCTGCCCGAGCCGGTCCCGCAGGTCCCGGTCGAGCGCGCCGAACGGCTCGTCCAGCAGCAGCAGGCGGGGTCGGGGGGCCAGCGCGCGCGCGAGCGCCACCCGCTGGGCCTGGCCTCCCGACAGCGTGTCGACGTGCCGGCGTCCGTACCCGTCGAGGTCGACCAGGCTCAGCAGTTCGGCCACCCGCGTCCGCCGCTGCTCGGCGGGCAGGCCGAGGGACTCCAGGCCGTAGCCGACGTTGCCGGCCACGTCCCGGTGCGGGAACAGCACCGCGTCCTGGAACACCAACCCGATCCGTCGCAGGTGCGCGGGGATGGGGCCGAGATCCGTTCCGTCCCAGCGCACTTCGCCCGCATCGGGCTCGAGCAGTCCGGCCACGACCCGCAGCAGCGTCGACTTCCCCGAGCCGCTGGGGCCGAGCAGCGCCACCGACTCCTCCGGCCGGACCCGCAGGTCCACCCCGTCGAGCACCGGCTCGCCGTCCAGCACCACCCGCAGCCCCGAGACGGCGAGGCCGGCGTCCGGGCCGAACGCAGTCATCACAGCCCGCCGCTGGGCCGGCCGCGCAGCCGCTCGGTGGCCAGCACCAGCGCCGCTGTGACGAGCACCAGGACCACCGCCAGCGCGGCAGCCTGGCCGGCGTTGGCCTCGCCGGGCCGCGACAGCAGCGCCCCGATCTGGACCGGCAGGGTCGGGGTGTCCGACCGCGCCAGGAAGGAGGTCGCCCCGAACTCCCCGAGGGACACCGCGGTGGCGAACCCGGCGCCGATGCCGAGCGCGCGCGCCAGCGCGGGCAGGTCGACCGTGCGCCAGGTCCGTCCGGGCGGGGCGCCCAGTGTGGCCGCGACCTCCCGCAGCCGCGGGTCCACCGAGCGCAGTACCGGCAGCACCGTGGCGACCACCAGGGGGACCGCGATCAGCGCATGACCGATCGGGACGATCAGCGCCGACCCGCGCAGGTCGACGGGGGCGCGCGAGAACGTGATCAGCAGCCCGAAGCCGAGCGTGACCGCGCTGGTCCCCAGCGGCAGAAGCACCGCGGAGCCCAGGGCGTCGCTCCCCCTCCGGGCGTACGCGATCGCGCTGGCCGCCGCGCCCCCGATGACGACCGCCAGCACGACCGTCACCAGGGCATACGTCAGCGAGACGCGCGCGGAGTCCCAGGCCGCCACGTCCCGCGTGGTGGGCCCGGCGGTCGTCAGCGCGGCCCACCAGTCCAGACCCCAGCCGTCGCCGACCCGCAGCGACCGCACGGCCAGCGCGACCATCGGCGCGACCACGTACGCCGCCTCGAGCAGCACCAGCAGCACCAGCAGCCGGTCGCCCCACGTCCGTGGCCGGTGCAGGACCGCGTCCGCGCGGGCCCAGCGCTGCCGCACGGACAGCCGGCGCTGCAGGACCGCGGCGACGACCAGCACGAGGCCGACCGCGAGCACCTGCAGCAGGCACAGCGCGGCGGCTCCGGGCAGGTCGAACAGCTGCACGGTGCGCCGGTAGATCTCCACCTCCAGCGTCGCCGTGGTGGGACCGCCGAGGGTGAGCACCACCCCGAACGAGGTGAACGTGAAGAGGAACACCAGCGCGGCGGACGCGAGCACCGCCGGTCGCAGCAGCGGCCAGGTCACGGTGCGGAACACCCGCACCGGTCCCGCCCCGAGGGTCCGCGCGGCCTCCTCCTGCCGCGGGTCCAGGTGCGCCCACAGCCCGCCGACCACCCGGATCACGACGGCGAGGTTGAAGAACACGTGGGCGGCCAGGATGGCGGCCAGCGTCCCGGTCCAGCCGGACGGGAGCAGGGCCCGGAACGCCGCGCCGACGACGATGGTCGGCAGCACGAACGGCACGGTCATCAACGCCAGCAGCCCGCGGCGCCCCGGGATGCGCATGCGGTGCAGCACGTACGCCGCCGGGATCCCCAGGAGCAGCGTGAGAGCGGTGCTCAGCACCGCCTGGACCGCCGTGAAGCCGGCGACCCGCCAGGTCTGCGCCGACGTGAGGACGTCCAGCGCGGACGGGTCGACGCTGCGCGCCAGGACGGTCACCAGCGGCCAGGCGAAGAACACCCCCAGGAACGCCAGCGGAAGCAGCCCGAACCACAGTGCCCGCGGCGGTGTGACCCGGCGGCGGTCATGCGGCCGCGCACCGCGGACGGGTGGCGCGGCGGTCGCGGTCGGGGGCAGCCCCGCGGTCGTGGTCAGCGCAGCACCACCTGGGTCCAGGCGTCGACCCATGCGGTGCGGCCGGCGTCGACCTGCGCGGGGTCCAGCGTCAGCGGGTCCGCGGGGACCGCGGCGAAGTCGGTGAACACCTGCGGCAGTGGCGTCCCGCTGACGGCCGGGAAGACGAACATGGACAGCGGCACGTCGGCCTGGACCGCCGGCGACAGCAGCCAGTCGACGACCAGCCGGGCCGCCTCGGGCTGCTCGGTGCCCGCGAGCACCCCGGCGTACTCGATCTGCCGGTAGCAGCCGTCGGTCAGCACCGACGTCGAGGGCTTCGTCGGCTTGGGGTCGGCGGCGTACACGATCTCCGCCGGCGGGCTGGACGCGTACGACACCACCAGCGGCCGGGTCCCGTCGCCACCACCCGCGGTGAACTCGCCCTGGTAGGCCTCGGTCCAGCCGTTCGCCACCGTCACGCCGTTGTCGCGCAACCGGGCCCAGTAGTCCTCGAACCCGTCCTCGCCGTACCGCGCGACCGTGGCGAGCAGGAACGCCAGGCCCGGCGAGGACGTGGCCGGATTCTCCACGACCAGCAGGTCCCGATAGCGCGGGTCGGCGAGGTCCTCCAGCGTGGCCGGTGGCGCCAGGTCGGCGTCGGCGAACCAGGCGTCGTCGATGTTGACGCAGACGTCGCCGTAGTCGACGGGGGTGACGACGCCGGCGCCGGAGTCCACCAGATCCGCGGGCACGCCGGCCGCGGCGGGAGACACGTACGCGTCGAACACGCCCGCGTCGACCGCGCGCGACAGCAGGGTGTTGTCGACCCCGAACAGCACGTCGCCCTCGGGGTTGCCGGCCGTGAGGGCGGCCTTGTTGACCAGCTCACCCGCGTCGCCGGCCTGCGCGATCCGCAGGGTCACGCCGGTGCTGCGCTCCAGCTCGTCCAGCAGGTCCGTCGAGAGGGCGAACGAGTCGTGGGTGAGCAGCGTGACCGTCGTCGGGGCGACCGAGGTGACCGGAGTGGCGCTGGTATCCGCGGCTGCCGTCGCGCCGCCGGAGTCCGACGACGTCGGGCCCGCGCCGGCCGAGCAGGCGGCGAGGGCGACGCTCACGGTCGCCGCGGCCACCAGGTGGGAGAAGGGGATTCGCACGGGGTCCGTCCCTCCGCTGGCATTACCCAGTTCAGGTTCGAGGGTCGGTGGCGGGCGGCCACCCTCTCAGCCCGGCGATCCCCCGAGCTCCCCTGGTGTGCAGTTGTGCGCACCAGGCTACCCCGTTCTGGTTCATTGCCTCGATGTCGCTGCTGGCCGGCTTCGTGTGCGCCTACCCGATGAACTGGTGGCTGGTGTCTCACGGCATGAAGCACGGGATGATCACCGTGCTGGCGAAGGAGCGCGAGCCGGGTCGGCCGAGCACTCCGGCGGGGAGCAGCCCTCCCCGGGGCAGAAGGCCGCGATGGCCGCGCTGTCCGTGGTGATCCTGGCCGCGGCGCTCGTGGTCGTGCAGGTGTCCGCACCCGCGATGTGACGGCTGGGTCGATGTGACGGCGGGGTCGACGAGCGGGCTCAGCCGGCGGCGGAGAGCACCGCGGTGCGCGCGTCCCCGCTGGCGTCGAGGACGACCCGCAGCCCCATGCTGTCGAGCATCCGGGCCATCCCGGCGCCGAACCGCTGCGCCACCACCGTGTCGACGTCGTGGTCCTTGAGGAACCGCACGACGCGGGCGTGGTGGGCCCCCTCCGTCCCCTCGTCGTGCAGGACGTCCCAGCCGACGTCGACCCGCTCGTAGTCGGTCACCGCACCGTCGGCCACGGTGACCAGGGCCACGGTGGCGGCGCGGCCGAGCCCCGGCTCCACGGTGTCCTCGGGCGTGACCGGGACGAGCGCAATCATGACGGAACCTCCTTGCGGGAGTAGAAGAACGCCGCGACGACGCCACCCAGGGCGCCGCCGAGGTGGCCGAGCCAGGAGACGCCCGCGGGCACCATGAACGGCACGGCGCCGAGCAGCAGACCCCCGTACATCAGCAGCACGCCCACGGCGACGAGGACGTCGAGCCAGTGCCGGGTCAGCGCCCCCGCGGTGATCAGGTACGTCAGCAGGCCGAAGACCAGCCCGCTGGCGCCGATCGTGACGGTGCCGCTCGACCCGAACAGCCAGACGACGGACCCGCCCACGAGCACGATCGTGACGACGACGGACCAGAAGCGGCTCGCCGCCCGCCAGGACACGATGATCCCCAGGACCAGCAGCGGGATCGTGTTGGCCAGCAGGTGGCCGAACCCGTTGTGCAGGAACGGCGACAGCGGGATCCCGACGAGACCGCCGAGGGTTCGGCTGCGGATCCCCCAGCTGTCGGCATCGACCGGCAGCAGCCAGTCCAGCGCCTCGGCGACCCACATGGCGGCTACCAGCACGACGACGGGGAGCACGACGCTGCGCCGCCCCTCGCGCGTCGCGACCTCGGATCCCATGCCCGCCAGTATCGCCCGCGCGCCTCAGGGACCGCCTCAGGGTCGGGTCAGGGACGGTCCGGGGTGGATCCCCGATGTGCTGGCGCCCGCCGGTGACGACGCTGGAGCCATGACGAACTCCCCCTATGACACGTACGCATCCCAGGGCCCCGCCGCGCCGTTGGCCGGCCCCTACCGCCCGCTGCGCCGTTCCTCGACCGACCGGGTCCTCGGCGGCGTCTGCGGCGGGCTGGCGGAGTACCTGCGGGTCGACCCCGTCGTGGTCCGCATCCTGGCCGTGGTGCTCGCCGTGTTCGGCGGCAGCGGCGTCCTGCTCTACCTGGTCGGCTGGCTGGTCATCCCCGAGCAGGGGCACCAGCAGTCGGTGGCCGAGCGGGTCCTCCGCCCGCAGCCCCCCGCCGCCGGGTACCCGCAGCCCCCTGCCGCCGGGTATGGGCAGGAGCCACCCCAGCAGGCATGATGCGCGGGTGCGCACCCTGCGGATCATCGGCCTGCTCATGTTCGCGTACGGCGCGGTCATGCTCGTCCTGCTGGCCACGCCGGCGCGCGACTGGGCGCTGGACCACAGCATCGCCCGCTACGTCAGCCTCACCGACCGGCGGGTGAACAACGTCGTCGACACCGCGGACCTGCCGATGGCCATCGCGGGCAGCGCGGTGGTGATGTTCGCGGGAGCCTGGATCGGCCTGCTGGTGCCGTGGGTGATGAAGCGGAACACCGGCCGGATGCGAGCGCAGATCGAGGCCGACCTGCAGACGCCGTCGGCAGGGACGCCGCGCCCCGACCAGCCCGCCTGACACGGCTGCCAGCGCCGTCCCCGCGCCCCGCGCCTCAGGCGTCGGGCGCCCGGTAGCCGGGGTCGACCAGGTCGGCGTATTGCGGGTGCCGCTCCAGGTAGCCGCGCACGAACGGGCACAGCGGGCGGATGGTCAGCCCGCGGGATCGAACGTCGTCCAGCGCGGTGGACACCAGCAGCCCCCCGAGCCCACGGCCCTCGTACGCGCCGTCGATCTCGGTGTGGGTGAAGACCCGGATGTCGCCGGGCCGGTCCCGGTAGGCCGCGAAGCCCGCGAGTGCACCGTCGACGGTGACCTCGTACCGCGCCCTCTCGGACGAGTCCTCGACCGAGGTCGTCACGGGGATCGCAGGGTCAGGGCCGGCCGGCGAAGCTGAAGTGCGCGCTGCTCCAGCTGTTCCACAGGCTCGTCACGCGCACGCCGGTGCGGGGGCTGGAGGCCTCCACGATCTGACCGCCGCCGATGTACATCGCCACGTGGTGGGCGCCGTTGAAGTAGAACAGGATGTCGCCGGGCTGCAGCTCGCTGGTCGAGATGCGGCGCACCTGGCCGGCCATCGCGTACGAGTAGGCGGTCAGCGAGACCCCCGCGGCGCCCCAGGCGTAGGCCACGAGCTTGGAGCAGTCCCAGGAGTTCGGCGGGCTGGCGCTGTAGCTGTACGGCTCGCCGAGCTGGGCCAGCGCGGTCGACACTGCGACGCCCGCACGGCTGGACACCGGAACGCTGCCGCCGTCACCTGAGGAGCCGGAGTCCGACGACGAGCTCGAGGAGCTGCTGGTCGACGACGAGGAAGAGTCGGACGAGGAGCTCGAGGACGAGGAGGACGTCGACGGCGACACGTCGGCGCGCGAACCGCGGGCCGCCTCGGCGGCGCGGGCGGCGGCCTGACGGGCGGCCTCGGCCGCGGCGGCGGCGCGCTGGCGGGCCAGCTCCTCCAGCCGGCGGCGCTCCTCCTCCTGCAGCTTCGCGAGCAGGTCCTTCTGGTCCTGGACCGCCGCGTCGATCTCCTTCTTGGCCGCGGCCATCTCGTCGACGGCGGCCTGCGCGGCCTTCTCCATCTCGGTCAGCTTGGCGGTGGCCTGCGCGAGCTGGAGACGGTCGGTCTGGGTGCGGCGCAGCACGGTGTTCTGGGAGGCCACCACCTGGTCGAGCGCGGCGGCCTGCTGGAGGAACTCGTCCGGGTCGTCGACCAGCAGCAGCTGCAGCGAGGAGTCCAGGCCGCCGGACCGGTAGGCACTGGCCGCGATCTGGCCGACGGCCTGCTGGGTGCTGCGCAGCTTGGCCTTGGCCTTGCCGACCTGCTTCTTGACCGCCTCGACCTTGCGCTGGATCTCGTCGTGCTTGACCTGGGCGCCGTTGAACGCCTCGGAGGCGGACTCCGCCCGGTGCTCCAGGACCTCGAGCTCGGCCTCGACCTGCTCGATCGTCTTGTTGGGCTCGGCGGTCGCCTGAGGGACGACCACACCGACACCGAGGAGAGCAGCAGCGACACCGACGGCGGTCGCGCGGACCAGCCGTGCTCGAGCCTGCGCCACGAGGCGTACGTCCTTTCCCCTGCCGCCTACCGGGTGAGCTGACGGGCTCGGGCCGGGGAGGCCCTACGACACGACGACCCCCTCGGTCGTCGCCCCGATTCGCCCCGGGAACGTGGGTCCCCGGCTCCGCTGCGGGCCTGGTGGGCCCCGGACGGACTCGGCGGTGCGTGTGCACGTCACGCCGGTCGACGTGACGGCACGCCCCGCCTCTCGTCTCGCCGGTGGGCCCGGTGGGGTCCATCAGCGGGTCGATCAACTCGGGCGTGCGCGGGAAGAGTAGCAACGTTTCGGTCACGCGCTAGACCGTCGGAGGTCCCCACCTCGTCCTTTCGGAGGATCTCCGCTGAGACGTGACGAGGATCACGCGAAAGCCATTGGGGCAGAAGTGATCTCTGTGACGCCTGTGACTGCTGTGACATCACGGGACGGTAACCGCCGGACCCCTCGGAGCGGTCGCCGACGCGGTCGGTCCCGCGACCCGTCAGGAGGCCGGCCGGGGCCGTCGCTCGAGGTCGTTCTTCAGCCGGCGCAGCGTCTCGCGCATGGTCGCCTCGTTGCGCCGGCTCGCGTCCAGGCCGCGGCCCACGAACAGCCCGGCCGGGCGCATCACCGTCCCGCGCGCGCCGGTGCGGTGGTCCTCCCAGACCTGGGTCACCCCGGTCGCGCCGTCGGGCCGCGGCTGCAGCTCGAACGACCAGCGCGCGATCGGCAGCCCCGCGAGGGAGGCGTCGTACGCGAAGCGCCGCTCCTCGTCGACCGCGACGACCTCGCAGCGGGTGGCCCAGGGCAGCCAGACCCGGTTGCGGCCGGTGAACACGTCGCCCACGCGCAGCGGGCCGGCGTCCCGACCGCGGCCGCGGACCCGGGCGCCGGTGGCCTCGGGGGACCAGCGGCCGTACGCCGTCGGGTCGCTCACCGCGGACCACACCAGGGCGGGCGGGACGGCGATGACGACGGACTGCTCGACGCGGATCGGTGCGGGGGACACGGCGGCGACGCTACCGCGAGGGGGCACATGCGACGGGACCCCGGCCACCCACCGGGGTCCCGTCGTCGCGGGGGAGCGAGGAGAAGGGGTACTCGCTTCGCGCTGGATATGAGGTATGCGGTTGTGGCGGAACGACTCTCACTCGCCGCCGAGGTCCACCAGGTAGGCGTCGTAGACGATCTCGCGGGCGCGGCGCTGGTGCGAGCGGAGCCGGGCGAGCAGGTCGGCGACGGCGGTCACGACGGTGGCGGCGCGGCGGGGGTCGCCGGCGTGCCGACCGACGAGCAGCCGGGTCGCCAGCAGCCGGTCGGCGAGGTCGGAGTGCTCGCGCTCGAGGCGGTCGATCTGGGCGGCGAGCCGGGGCTCGTCGGCGAGGATCTGGCTGTGCAGGCCGCCGGGGCCCTCCACCGCGGCGCGGTGCTCCCACATCCGGTCGGACAGGCCGTCGAGGCGGTGCGCCAGCTCCGCCCACCACACGCCGGTGGGCTTGGTCACCTGCAGCAGCTGCTGCACGCGGGCGAGCTCGATCTCGTCGGCGGACTTGGGAGCCAGGGTGGACGCGGCGGCGGCGGTGGCGGGGGTCATCGTCGTCATCGCAGGTCTCCTTCGGATCGGGAAGGCGCGGGGGGAGCGCCCAGTTCGACTATCCGTCGGGGCCCGCGACCGGTCCATGGAGCGGTCGTCGCACCTTTGTCGCAGTCGTGTCGCACGGGCCGGCCGCCCTCGTGGAAACCGTTCGCAGCCGGTGTGATCCGGCCCACACCAGCGCCGCGACGGCCCGGCTCAGCCCGCGGAGCTACCCGCGGATCAGCCCGCCGAATCGGTCAGCGTGCGCACGATCTCGCGCTTGAGGATCTTCCCGGACGGCCCGAGCGGGAGGGTGTCGACGAAGCGCACCTCGCGCGGGTACTTGTGCTTCCCCAGGTGCTGCTGGGACCACTCGCGCAGGCCCTCCGCGGTCACGGTGGCGCCCTCGCGCAGCACCACCACGGCGCAGATCTCCTCGCCGTAGGTGTCGTCGGGCAGGCCCACGACGGCGACCTGGACGACGTCCTCGTGCCGGGCCAGGGCCTCCTCCACCTCGCGCGGGTAGACGTTGAACCCGCCCCGGATGATCAGGTCCTTCTTCCGGTCGACGATGAACACGAACCCGTCGGTGTCCTTGGTGCCGAGGTCCCCGGTGCGGAACCAGCCGTCCACCATGACGGCCGCGGTCGCGTCGGGCTTGTTCAGGTAGCCGGCGAACACGTTGTGGCCGCGGATGACGATCTCGCCCACCTCGTCCGGGCCGAGCAGTTCGATCGCCCCCTCGAGGTCCGCCTTGGCGACCTCGACCTCGACGCCCCAGATCGCGCGGCCGACCGAGCCCGGCTTGCGGCCGTACCAGGCCTGGTTGAACGACGCGACCGGGGACGTCTCCGACAGGCCGTAGCCCTCGTAGATGTCGACCCCGAAGACCTCCTTCACCTTGTCGATGACGGCGACCGGGATGGAGGCCCCGCCGGAGACCGCCAGCCGCAGGTTCGGGCGCGTGTCGGACGCGGCTGCGGCCTGCAGCAGGGCGACGTACATCGTGGGCACGCCGGCGAAGACGGTGACCCCCTCGTCGGCCAGCAGTTGCAGCGCGGCGGCCGGCTCGAAGCGCGGCATCAGCACCAGCGTGGCGCCGACCCGGAAGCCGGCGTTCAGCACGACCGTCTGGCCGAAGGAGTGGAACAGCGGCAGGACCGCCAGCATTACGTCGTCCGGCTCCAGTCGCACCGTGTCGAAGGCGGAGACGGTCGCGTTCCAGACCATGTTGTCGTGGGTGAGCACCGCGCCCTTGGGCCGGCCGGTGGTGCCGGAGGTGTAGAGGATCACCGCCTCGTCCTCGGGCCGGCGGGGCACGGCGGCCGCGATCGGGTCGGCGGACTGGGCCAGCACGTCGATGCGGTCCACCTCCGCGTCCCCGCCGTCAAGCACCGACAGCAGCGGCACGCCGGCCAGCTCGGCGCCCTTCGCCGCCTCGCCGAGCAGCGGGGCCGCGGTGACCAGGACCTTCGCGGCGGAGTCCTCCAGCACGTAGCGGATCTCCTCCGCGACCAGCAGGGCGTGCACCGGGACGACGGCCGCGCCCAGGCTGAGGGCGCCGTAGTAGGCGAACGCGAAGTGGGGGACGTTGGGCAGCAGCAGGGCGACCCGGTCGCCGGGGCCGACTCCGCGGTCGCGCAGCACGGCGGCATAGCGGCGGGCCTGGTCCCAGACGGCGGCGTACGGCAGCCGGGTGTCGCCGAGGACGAGCGCGGTCCGGTCGGGGAAGCGGTCGGCGGACTCGGACAGCAGGCTGGTCAGGCTCAGGCGGGCGCTCACGGGTGTCCCCTCGGGTCGCGGGTGTCCGGTGGTCTCCGGGCGGTGGCCGCGACGCTAACCCGCGAGCCGTCAGGATCGGCCCGGAACCCGAAGATCCCCGCGAGACACCAGAACGGGCCGCCCGTGACCCGCGGAACCCGGCCCCTTCTGGTGTCTCGCGGCGATCATGAGGTGGCGGGGGCTGGGACGTGCGTTGACGACTGAATCGAATGTCGATACGGTCTACTCCGTTCGTTTCTGAAGTACGAGCCCGGGATGGGCGATCGAAGGAGGATCCGTGGCCGAGATCGACCGGACCCGGTTGGTGTCCCTGCTGGAGGCGGAGCGGGCCACGTACGCGACCCGCAGCGCGGCCTCCAAGGCCCTCTTCGACGAGGCGGACCACCTGTTCGGCCGGGTCCCCATGACCTGGATGAACAAGTGGGCCGGCGGCCACCCGCTGTACCTCGCCACGGCCCGCGGCAACTCCATCACTGACGTCGACGGCAACGCGTACGTCGACTTCGCCCTCGGCGACACCGGCTCGATGGCCGGGCACTCGCCGGCGGCCACGGTGGCCGCCGTGCAGCAGCGCATCGGGGTCGACGGCGGCATCACCACGATGATGCCCAGCGCCGACGCGGAGTGGGTCGCCGCCGAGCTGACCCGCCGCTTCGGCCTGCCGCTGTGGTCATTCAGCCTCACCGCCACCGACGCCAACCGGTGGGCGATCCGGCTGGCGCGCATGCTCACCGGCCGACCCAAGGTGCTGGCGTTCTCGTACTGCTACCACGGCTCCGTCGACGAGACCTTCGCGGTCCTCGACGCCGACGGGCAGACCGCGCTGCGCCCCGGCAACGTCGGCGCCCCCTTCGACATCACCGAGACCACCCGCGCGGCGGAGTGGAACGACCTGGAGTCGGTCGAGCGCGCCCTCGCCCACGGCGACGTGGCCGTGGTCGTCACCGAGCCGGCCCTGACCAACATCGGCATCGTGCTGCCCGAGCCCGGCTTCCTCGAGGGCGTGCGCGAGCTGTGCGACAGGTACGGCACCCTGCTGCTGATCGACGAGACGCACACCATCTCCGCTGGCCCGGGCGGGTGCACCGCTGCATGGGGCCTGCGCCCGGACATCTTCGTCATCGGCAAGAGCATCGGCGGCGGCATCCCGTCCGGCGCCTACGGCATCACCGAGGCCGTCGCGGACCGCATCCGCGCGCACGCCGAGGCGGACCTGGTCGACGTGGGCGGCGTCGGCGGCACCCTGGCCGGCAACGTGCTGTCCACCGCCGCCATGCGCGCCACCCTCGGCGAGGTGCTCACCGACGACGTCTTCCTCGGCATGATCGACCTGGCCACCGAGTTCACCGCGGGCGTGCAGGGCGTCATCGACGAGTACGACCTGCCCTGGTCGGTCTCGCAGCTCGGGGCGCGGTCGGAGTACCGGTTCGCCTCCCCCGCGCCGCGCAACGGCACCGAGTCCGCCGCCGCGGCCGACGACGAGCTCGAGGAGTACCTGCACCTCTACTGCGCCAACCGGGGGGTGCTCATCACCCCGTTCCACAACATGGCGCTGATGTGCCCGACCACGACCCGGGACGACGTCGACCTGCACACGCGGACGTTCCGCGACGCGGTGGCGGCGCTGGTCGGCTGACGTCACGGACCCGGACGCGGTGGAATAGCGGCATGACCCCGCCCGCGGGCGACCCGCCCCGACTCCCCGCCGCGTTCGACCTCACCGGGCGGGTGGCCCTGGTCACGGGCTCCGGCGGCCCGACCGGCATCGGCTTCGCCAGCGCCCGGATGCTGGCGCAGCTCGGCGCCGCGGTGCTGCTGACGTCGCTGAGCCCGCGGTGCGCCGAGCGGGCCGAGGAGCTGCGGGCGGCCGGGGCGGACGCACACGCCGTGCCCGCCGACCTGACCGTCCCGGCGGACGCGGACCTGCTCGTCGGCACCGCGCTGGAGCGGTGGGGCCGCGTGGACGTCGTGGTCAACAACGCCGGCATGGTCAGCGTGGCGGACCCCGACGGCTGGTCGGAGTCCGGCTCGTTCACCGAGCTGGACGTGGACGTGTGGCGCGCGTCGCTGGCACGCAACCTCGACAGCGCCTACCTGGTGTCCCGTGCCGCGCTGCCGCCGATGGTCGACGCCGGTTTCGGCCGCGTCGTCATGGTGGCCAGCGTGACCGGCCCGGTGATGGCGATGCGTGCGGAGCCGGCGTACGCCGCCGCCAAGGCCGGCATGGTCGGCCTGGCACGGGCGCTGGCCGTCGACACCGCGGCCCACGGGGTCACCGTCAACGCGGTGGCGCCGGGGTGGATCGCCACCGGGTCGCAGACCGAGCACGAGCGCGAGCAGGGCCTGGTGACGCCGGTCGGCCGCAGCGCCACCCCGGACGAGGTGGCCGCCGCCGTCGCGTGGCTGGCGACACCGGGCGCCGCGTACGTCACCGGGCAGTGCCTGGTCGTCGACGGCGGCAACTCGGTGGCGGAGGAGCGGTCATGAGCACCGGCTACGGCAGCGGGTTCAGCGCCGGTGTCGGTGGCGGCTTCGCAGCCGGCGGTCCGGCAACCACCGGCAAGGTCGTCCTGGTCACCGGCGCGACCGGAGGCATCGGGTCGTCGGTGGCGCGGAGGTTCGCCGCCGGCGGCTGGCGGGTCGCGGTGTCGGACCTGAGCCCGGAGCGGCTGACCGCGATGGTCGACCAGGAGGGCGACGGGTTCGTCTCCGGCAGCGGCATCGAGATGGGCGTCGCGGGTGACGTGCGCGACGTGGCGTTCTGCCGGCGCGCCGTGGACGAGGTGGCCGCCGCGTTCGGCCGGCTCGACGCTCTCGTGAATGCCGCCGGGGTCTGGGTCGAGGGCCCGGCGGAGGACACCACCGAGGACGAGTGGGACCAGGTGCTCGACGTCAATGCCAAGGGCACCTACTTCCTCACCTCGGCCGCGATCCCGCACCTGGAGGCCACCGAGGGCTGCGTGGTCAACCTGAGCAGCGACGCGGGCGTGCAGGGCAACGCGGGCGCCGCGGTCTACTCCGCGAGCAAGGGTGCGGTCACCAACATGACCCGCGCGCTGGCGCTGGAGCTCGCCCCGCGGGGCATCCGGGTCAACGCCGTGTGCCCCGGCGACGTGGACACCCCGATGCTGCGGCTGCAGGCGCAGCGCTACGGCCAGGGGATGCCGGACCGCTACCTGGCCGACCTGCTGGACCAGTACCCGCAGGGCCCGAGCCGCGCCCGCTTCCTGCGTGCGGACGAGATCGCCGAGGTCGTGTGGTTCCTGGCGCAGCCCGCCGCCGCCGGCGTCACCGGCGCGAACTGGTCCGTCGACTTCGGCCTGTCGGCCGGGATCTGAGCGGGTGCCGGCCGGATGACCCCTCCCGTGTCGCTGGACGACGTCGACAAGGCGCTGATCCGGCTGCTGCAGTCCGACGGCCGCGCGTCGTACGCGGACCTGGCCCCGCAGGTCGGCCTGTCCGCGCCGGCGGTGCGCCAGCGGGTGCAGCGGCTGGTCGACGCGGGCGTCCTGCAGATCGTGGGCGTCACCGACCCGCTGGCCCTGGGGCTTCCGGTGATGGCCCTGGTCGGGGTCCGCGTGCAGGGCGACGCGCGGGCGGTCGCGGACGCACTGGCGGAGATCGACAACGTGGTCTACCTGGTCACGACGGCGGGCTCCTTCGACCTGTTCGCCGAGGTCGTGTGCCGCGACATGGACGAGCTGTTCGCGGTGGTCAACGACCGGATCCGCGTCGTGCCCGGAGTCAGCGCGGCGGAGTCGTTCCCGTACTTCGGCATCCACACCCACCGGTTCACCTGGGGCGTCCCGGAGTGACGCGCCTCCCCCGGCGGGCGGCGGGCTACGAGGTCGCGGCCGTCCAGTAGGCGGCCGACAGCGAGCGCAGCGCCGCCTTGGCGCGCGCGACCGTCGCCGTCGTCAGCGTCGCCCGGGTCGAGTCGAACACCCGGACCACAACCCAGGCCGGCCCGACCAGCCGCATCAGCACCAACTCCGCCGACACCGGGCCGGGCGTATAGCCCTCGGCGTACGCGACCCGCCACCGCACGTCCTGCCGGATCCCGGCGGCCCCGTACTGGCGCGCCAGGGTGCGTACCCGGACCGTGGCGGTGCCGCCGATGGCGTCCAGGTTCGCGGTGCGGGTCCCCGCGCAGCGCGTCGTCATCGCGGCGAGGCGCATGTTCCACACCGCCTTCGCCTTCGCGACGGAGGTGAACTGCACGACCGCGTACGAGACTGAGGGGGCCGGCCCGAAGCTGGCGGCGTCCTCCCAGAAGGCCGTGGTCCGTACCCCGTTGCTGCCGTAGGCCTGGGCGAACCCGGTCGGGCACAGCGTCACCCGGCGCCAGCCGAACCGCTGGGTGTCGGGGCTCCCGGCGGCGTACCCGGACGGCAGCGGCACCAGCGCCCGCAGCTCGGCCCGTGGCAGCGGCGTGGGCGCGGCGGCGCCGGCGGGGGCGGCGGCTCCGAGCGTCCCGGCGAGGAGCCCGACGAGGAGTGCGAGCGCGAGCAGGGGGCGGCGGGGGGTCGCGGTCATGTCCGCGAGAGTGCCACCCGCACCGCCGCGGCGGTAGCCCCTCGGACCCGACCGGACGGGCTCAGCCGGCCGCAGCGGCGTCCCCGATGCGCACCGCGACCAGGGTGACGTCGTCCCGTCGCCAGTCGGCGGCCCGATCGCGGACCCGCGCGAGCACCCGGGCCACCAGGTCCTCCGCGCCGTCGGCGTCGGCCACGGCCTGGCGCAGGACGGCGACCAGCTCGTCGTCGCCGAGCTCTGCGCCGCCGCGGTCGCGGGACTCGACCAGCCCGTCGGTGAACAGCAGCAGCACGTCCCCGGCGGCCACCGGGACGCTGCGGGATTCCCAGGTCCCGCCGAGACACGACAGCAGGGGACCCGTGGGCTCCAGGCGCTCGACCGACCCGTCCGCGCGCACCAGCACGGGGGCGGGGTGGCCGGCGTTGGCCCAGCGCAGCTCGCCCGGCCCCGGCGGGAGGACCGCGACGGCCACGGTCGCGAACCGGGCGTCCTCGTCGGCGAATCCGGGCGCCGCCTCCGTCAGCGCCCGGTCCGGGGCGCGCCCGGCCGCGAGCGCCGAGGTGACGCTGGTGCGCACGCGCATGGCGGCGATGCCGGCCGCAGGACCGTGCCCCGAGACGTCGGTGACGACGACCGCCAGCGTCCCGTCGGGCCGCCGGACCGTGTCCCACCAGTCCCCGGCCAGGACCCCCTCGGCCGGCTGGAGCGCGCCGAAGACCCGCAGCCCGGGCATGCCCGGGTCGTCGGTGGCGCGCAGCTCGCGGCGGATGGCGGCGACCACGGGAGCGTCCTGGGCCAGCGCCTCCCGGGCCGCCCGGGCCTCGTCGATCTCGGTCACCAACTGGCGGCGCATCCGCTCGGCGTCGGTGCCCGCGGCCTCCAGCTCCGGTGGTCCGGCCGGTTCGATCGGCCGGTGGTGCTCGCCGCGCCGGGCCACGGCGCGCAGCTGGCGGCGCAGGAGGTCCAGCGGGCGGAGGACCCACGACCGCAGGGCCAGGTAGAGCAGCGCCAGCAGCAGGAGCAGCACGATCCCGCTGGCGGCCAGTGCCACGGCGAGCTGCCGGTTGAAGTCGGCGAGGTCGCGGAAGACCTGCTCGCGCTGGTCGTCGATGGCGTCCTGCAGCGCCTCGGCGCTGTCGATGAACTCGCGGTACGCGGCCCAGGCCTTGTCGGACTGGGTGATCTCCGCGGCCCGGGCCAGGTCCCCGGACTGCACCGCGGCGATGGTGGGCGCGGCATCCGCCTCCCACCAGGCCTCCCGGGCCAGCTTGGCCCGGGAGACCAGGCCCGCGGCGGGGGTGCCGCCGGGGATGCGGTCGTCCAGCCGGGCCAGGGCCTCGTCGGCGACGGCGAGGTCGCGCCGGAACTCCACCAGGAACCGGGTCTCGCCGGTGAGGACGTAGTCCTGCAGGTCGCCCTCGGTCTCCACCCGGGCCACCACCAGGGTGTCCGCGTCGTCGGCCGCGGGCTGCAGCACGTCGATCACGGTGTTCGCGGCCTGGACGGTGTCGGCGAACCGCAGCCCGATGACGATGCCGGCGACCACGACGGCGAGGGCGCCCACCGCGGCCAGGACGGCCACCCGCGCCCGCAGCGTCACACCGGGCAGGGTAGCCACGCGGGTCGGCACCGGGGCGCACGTACGCTGTCCGACCGTGCCGGACCACCGCCCCCGCCCGCGTCCCGACCTGGACACGCTGCCGTCGTACAAGGCCGGTCAGCGGCCGCAGCCGCGTGAGGGCCTGGTGGTGCACAAGCTGTCCTCCAACGAGAACCCCTTCCCCCCGCTGCCGAGCGTCCTCGAGGCGATCACCCGGGCGGCGCAGGAGACCCAGCGCTACCCCGACCCGCTCAGCAGCCGCCTGGTGGCCGCGCTCGCGCAGCGGTTCGACGTGCCGGCCGACCACCTCGCGCTGGGCACGGGCAGCGTGGCGCTGTGCGGCCAGCTGGTGGACTCCTTCGCCGGGCCCGGCGACGAGGTGCTCTACGCGTGGCGGTCGTTCGAGGCCTACCCGATCTGGACCCAGATCGCCGGGGCGCGCAGCGTCCAGGTCCCGCTGACGTCGGACGAGCGGCACGACCTGGCGGCGATGGCGGACGCGGTGACCGCGCGCACGCGGCTGGTGTTCGTGTGCAACCCCAACAACCCCACCGGTCAGGTGGTCGGCGCCGACGAGCTGCGGGACTTCCTGGACCGGGTCCCGCGGGACGTGCTGGTCGTGCTGGACGAGGCGTACGCCGAGTTCGTCCGCGACGACGACGTCCCGGACGGCCTCGACCTCTACCGCGAGCACCCGAACGTCGTCGTGCTGCGCACGTTCTCCAAGGCGTACGGCCTGGCCGGGCTTCGGGTGGGCTTCGCGGTCGGTGGCGACGAGGTGGCCGAGGCGCTGCGCAAGACGGCCACGCCGTTCGGCGTCTCCCACATCGCGGAGGCGGCGGCGCTGGCGTCGCTGGAGGCCGAGGACGAGCTGCTCGCACGGGTGGACGCGCTGGTGGCCGAGCGGGACCGGGTCTGGGACGCGCTCACCGCCCAGGGCTGGTCGATGGCGCCGACCCAGGCCAACTTCGTCTGGCTGCGGCTGGGGGACGCGACGGTGGAGTTCGCGGCGGCCTGCGACGAGGCGGGGGTCACCGTGCGGCCGTTCCCGGGCGAGGGGGTCCGCATCACGGTCGCGGAGACCGAGGCGAACGACCGGGTGATCGAGGTCGCCGCTCGGCTGCGGACGGAGCTCGGTCGGCCGGGGGCCGCCTCCTCCTGATCGGTGAGTCAGTCGTTCCGGTGCGGCGGCTCGGGCTGCGGCTCGGGGGCCGCATGCAGCGCCGAGCGCGGCGTGCGCCGCTCGCCGGACACCACCAGCACCACGCCGGCCAGCACGATCGACCCGGCGATGACGACGTCGGAGGTCAGCGGCTCGCCCTTGACCCACCAGCCGAGCAGCACCGCGACCACCGGGTTGACGTACGCATAGGTCGCGACCAGGGACAGCGGGGCGTTGCCGAGCAGCCAGACGTAGACGGTGTAGGCCGCCAGCGACCCGACGACGGCCAGGTAGGCCCAGGCCCACCACGACCGCGCCGAGTAGTCGCCCGGGCTGAGCGTCTCCCCGCGCAGCAGGCCCACCGCGACCAGCGCGATCCCGCCGGCCAGCAGCTCGTAGGTGGACATCACGAACGGGTCGGCCGGCACCGGCAGCCGCGGCGAGAGGAAGGAGAAGAAGGCCCAGCAGGCCGAGCCGGCCAGGATCGCGATGGACCAGACCACGACGTCGTGGTCGTCGCCGGAGGCGGGCTGGGTCCCTCCGGGCAGCAGCATGAAGGCCAGTCCACCCAGCCCGACCCCGACGCCGAGCAGGGTGCGCCAGCCCGGACGGTCGTGCGTCGCGGTGCGCAGCAGCACCACCCACAGCGGGACCGCCGCGATCAGCAGGGCCGCGATGCCGCTGGGCACGTACCGCTCGCCCAGGGACACCGTGCCGATCCCGACCGCGAGCAGCCCCACGCCGAGCAGGGCCGACGAGCCCAGCGCGCGGGCGCTCACCCGCAGCCGCGACGGCCCGCGCAGCACCACCAGGATCAGCGCCATCAGCAGGCTGGCGGTCAGGAACCGGGCGCCGTTGGCGATGAGGGGCGGCATCGTCTCGATGACGACCGCGATGGCCAGGTAGGTGGAGCCCCAGACCACGTAGACGACCGACAGGGCGCCGGCCACGGTGCCCGGGGACGCGGCGTGGGGCGGCGCGGGCGCGGTGGGCGCGGCTGCACGGTCGGTGCGGGGCACCGGGACAGCCAACACCACCGGCGTCCCGGGCTCCTCCGACTATCCTCGGGTCGGCCGCGCGCGGACCCCCCCGCGGGCGGGCAAGGGGGCCGTGGATGACCGACGCCGACCTGGCGGTACGTCGCCTCGAGGCCGTGGCGGCACTGCTGCGGCTGCCGCTGGACACCCCCGAGCGCGACGCCCTGCGGCTGGCCATCGACGCCGCCGAGGCGCTGACCGGCAGCCGGATCGGCTACCTGCACTACCTCAACGACGACCAGGTCACCATCGAGCTGAGCACCTGGTCCACCGGTACCGCCGACTACTGCACCGCGGCGTACGACCGGCACTACCCGATCGACCGGGCCGGCATCTGGGCGGACACGGCCCGGACCCGCTCCGCCCGGGTGCACAACGACTACGACGCGGAGCCCGACCGCCGCGGCCTGCCGGAGGGGCACTCCGTGCTGCTGCGGCACCTCGGGGTGCCCGCGGTCGACGCGGGCGGCGCGGTCCGCCTGCTGCTGGGCGTAGGCAACAAGGACCAGCCGTACGACGACGCCGACGTCGCGACGGCCCAGCTCATCGCCGACGAGACCTGGCGGGTAGTGGCCCGGCTGCGGGAGCACCAGGCCGCGGTCGCGGACCTGGCGATGCTGCGGGGCCGCCAGTCGTCGGCCCGGCTGGCGACGTGGGAGTGGGACCCCGCGCTGCCGCGGCTGTCCTGGGACGACGAGGCGCCGCGGGTGCTCGGACTGGCGGAGGGTGGCACGCCCGGTCCCGACTGGGACTGGCTGCTGGGACGGCTGGACCGGGCGTCCGCGCGCCAGCTGGCCGCCGCGCTGGACCGGATCGAGGACTCCCCGGGGCTGCTGCTGGACCTGCGCGCTGCCCGGGAGGGCGGCGGCCGGGTGCGGCTGCGCCTCAGCGGCGAGTGGGTCGCGCGCCCGCAGGGCCTGGGCCGGGTGCTGCGCGGCAGCGTCATGGACGTCAGCGTGGAGGACGAGGTCGAGCGGGCCCGCCATGCGGCACTGCACGACCCGCTCACCGGGCTGCCGAACCGGGCCTGGCTCACCGACCGGCTGGCGGCGCTCACCGGCGCGGCGCCCGGCGCCGACCCTGCCGCCGACCGTGCGGCCGACCCTGCGTCCGAACCCGGTGTGGCCGTGCACGTCGTCGACCTCGACGACTTCCGGCTGGTGAACGAGGAGCACGGGCACTTCGTGGGCGACGAGGTGCTGCGCGCCTGCGCGGACCGGCTGGCGACGGTGATGCGCGGCGGCGAGTCGGTGGCCCGCATCGGCGTGGACGAGTTCGTCCTGGTGCAGACCGGCGGGCCGGACCCGGACGCGATCACGGCGCTGGCCGAGCGGGCCCGGGCGGCGCTGGCGCGCCCCATCGTCACCGCGGCCGGGGAGCTGCGGCTGCGGGCCAGCATCGGCGTGGCGCGCAGCCGTCCGGGCGGGGAGGCGGTGCGTGCCCTGCTCGGACGGGCCGACCGGGCCCTGTACGACGCGGTCCGCAGCGGGCGCGCGGTCGTCGTCGACCTCGGTGACACCGGCGGCACCGCGGACCCCGGCCAGCCCGGCGGGCCCGGCGACACCGGCGGCGGCGAGCCCGTTCCGGCGCGGTCCTGACGCAGGGCTGGCGCGGTTCGGGACCAAAGTCCCTAGGGATTCGGGCCGTTCGTCGGGTTAGAGCCGGACTCATGCCGAAGGTGACGCAGCGTCACGGCCGACAGGCTTGCCCCAGAGGACGCCTGGTCGCCAGGCGTCCTGCGTCGGACACGACCGCCAGGAGTCCTGATGTCAGCGCTCGACCTCTCGAGGTGGCAGTTCGGTATCACCACCGTCTACCACTTCCTCTTCGTCCCGCTCACGATCGGCAGCGGGTTCCTCGTCGCCGGCTTCCAGACCGCGTGGCACCGCACCGGGAACCCGAAGTACTACAAGCTCACCAAGTTCTTCGGGAAGCTCTTCCTGATCAACTTCGCGATGGGTGTGGTCACCGGCATCGTGCAGGAGTTCCAGTTCGGCATGAACTGGTCCGACTACAGCCGGTTCGTGGGTGACATCTTCGGTGCCCCGCTCGCGATGGAGGCGCTGCTTGCGTTCTTCCTCGAGTCGACCTTCCTCGGCCTGTGGATCTTCGGGTGGGACCGGCTGCCCAAGCGCATTCACCTGCTGACCATCTGGCTCGCGGCCTTCGGCACGATGATCTCGGCGTACTTCATCCTCGCGGCCAACGCGTGGATGCAGCACCCGGTGGGCTACGAGGTCGACCCGGAGACCGGGCGCGCGGTCCTCAACAACGTGTTCACCGTGCTGTTCCAGAACACCGCCGTCATCGCGTTCTTCCACACCATCTCGGCCGCGTTCCTGGTCTCCGGTGCGGCCTTCATGGCCGTCGGCGCCTGGATGATGGCCAAGAAGCGCGACTCCGACGTCTTCCGTCCCGCGGTCAAGGTCGGGGCGGTCACCACCCTGATTGCGGCCATCGCGGTCTCCTGGACCGGCGACATGGACATGAAGATCATGGTCGAGCAGCAGCCGATGAAGGTGGCGGCGGCCGAGGCCCTGTACCAGACCCAGGAGAACGCGCCGTTCTCCGTGCTGACGATCGGGGACGTCACCGGCGACACGGCCACCGACATCATCACGATCCCCGGGCTGCTGTCGTGGCTCGCCACGGGCACCTGGGACGGCCCTGAGTCGACCGTGCAGGGCATCAACAACCTGCAGGAGCAGTACACGCAGGAGTACGGGCCCGGCAACTACGTCCCCTACGTCCCGGTCACCTACTGGGGATTCCGCTTCATGATCGGGTTCGGCATGCTCGCCGCGCTGTTCGCCCTGTGGGTGCTCTGGCACTTCCGCAGGGGACGCGAGGGCGCGGGGGGTCTCCTGCGCTGGACCTCGGTGTTCATCGTTCTCGGTCCGCTGATCGGCACCAGCGCGGGCTGGATCTTCACCGAGATGGGCCGCCAGCCCTGGATCGTGTTCGGTGAGCAGACCACCTCCAACGCCCACTCGCCGCTGCTGCCCGCCTGGCAGGTGTGGATCACGCTCATCGGGTTCACGCTGATCTACGCGGTGCTCGCCGTGATCGAGGTGAAGCTGCTGCTGAAGTACATCAAGCAGGGCCCCCCGGAGGAGGTCGTCGCGGACCCCTACGAGGAGTCCAAGTCCGATTCCGACAAGCAGCTGTACTTCGCGTACTGAGAGACGGAGACGACCATGGACCTCCAGACCGTCTGGTTCATCCTCATCGCCGTCCTCTGGATCGGCTACTTCGTCCTCGACGGGTTCGACCTCGGCGTGGGCACCCTGCTCCCCTTCCTCGGCAAGGACGAGCTGCGCCGCCGGGTCATGATCAACACGATCGGCCCGGTGTGGGACGGCAACGAGGTGTGGCTGCTCACCGCGGGCGGCGCGACCTTCGCGGCGTTCCCGCTGTGGTACGCGACCATGTTCAGCGGCTTCTACCTCGCGCTGTTCCTGGTGCTGCTGGCGCTGATCGTGCGCGGCGTGGCGTTCGAGTACCGCGGCAAGGCCGACACCGCCCGCGGCCGCCGGATGTGGGACTGGGGCATCTTCGTCGGGTCGGCGCTGCCCGCGCTGCTGTTCGGCGTCGCGTTCGGCAACGTGGTCCGCGGCACCGCGATCGAGCCGATCGCGCTCAACCCGGTCGACCCGACCGGCACCGTCGTGCTGAAGGACGCCAGCCTGCTCAACTACACCGGCTCGTTCTTCGACCTGCTCAACCCGTACTCGCTGCTGCTCGGCGTGATGACGCTGCTGGTCTTCACCACGCACGGCGCGATCTTCCTGCGGCTGAAGACCTCGGGCGAGATGCGCGAGGCCGCCGGCAAGCTCATCGTGCCGCTCGGGCTGGCGGCGGCCGTGGCCGCCGTGGGTGCGCTGCTGTGGACGCAGGCGTTCTCGCAGCGGGTCCCGGTCACCCTGCCGGTGGTCCTGGTCGCCGCGGTGGCGTTCCTGGGTGCGCTGTTCATGGCGCTCAAGGGCCGCGACGGGTGGGCGTTCATCCTGTCCTCGCTGACCATCGCCCTCGCGGTCGCGTCGCTGTTCCTGGCCCTGTTCCCGCGGGTCATGCCCAGCACCATCGACGCCGCGTACGACCTGACGATCTACAACGCGTCGTCGCAGTCGTACACGCTCACGGTCATGACGATCGTGGCGGTCATCATGACGCCGATCGTGCTGGTCTACCAGGGGTGGACCTACTGGGTGTTCCGCAAGCGGATCAGCACCTCGATGATCCCGCCGGAGGCCACCCCGGGCCGCGCGGACGACCGGTTCGCCGGCGCCGCCGGATAGCGCGGACGGCACGGCGCACGGCACTCGACGGCGCCGCGGGGTCCTGGCCCCCGCGGCGCCGTCGCCGTTCCCGGCCCGCAGGCCGGCGCCGAGTGGGACCCACGTGCTTCATCCCGGTGGAACGTCTGACCCGGGCTGGTGGAACGTCTGACCGCCGCGCGCTGCGCGCGGCGCGGTCAGACGTTCCACCAGCGCCGTGACCGGGTGGGGCCGCGGTCGCGGATCGGAGGGGTGGAGGCAGGATGGTCCCGCTATGAGACCGCTGGACCCGCGCCTGCTGCGCTACGCGCGCAGCACCCGCGGGTTCCTGCTGCTCGCCGTGGTGCTCGGCGCCGCCACCGCGGTCCTGGTGATCCTGCAGGCCCGGCTGCTGTCCGGGGTCATCGTCGACGTCACCGCGGGCGGGGCGGGCCTGGACACCGTGGCGTCCGGGGTCGGCGCGCTGGCCGCCGTGGTCGCCGCCCGGGCCGCGATCGCGTGGGGCGCGGAGGCCGCCGCGTTCCGCACTTCCGCCCGGGCCAAGCAGGAGCTGCGCGAGGCGGCGCTGGAGCACGTGGTGGCGCTCGGCCCCGCGGGGCCCGCAGGCAGCTCGGGTGGCGAGGTCGCCACCCTGGTGACCCGCGGCGTGGACGCCCTGGACGGGTACTTCGCCCGCTACCTGCCCCAGCTGGTGCTCGCCGTGATCGTGCCGGTGGCGGTGCTGCTCACCATCCTCGGCCAGGACATCCTCTCGGCCGTCATCGTGGCGGTCACGCTGCCGCTGATCCCGGTGTTCATGATCCTGATCGGGCTCTACACCCGGTCCCGGGTCGACCGGCAGTGGCGCACCCTCGCGGTGCTGTCGGGCCACTTCCTCGACCTCGTGGCAGGACTGCCGACGCTGAAGGTCCTCGGCCGCGCGCAGGCCCAGGTGCGCGCCCTCCGGGCGATCGGCGACCGCTACCGGCGCACGACCATGGGCGTGCTGCGGGTCTCCTTCCTGTCGTCGCTGGCGCTGGAGCTGCTGGCGACGCTGTCGGTGGCGCTGGTGGCGGTGTCGGTCGGCCTGCGGCTGGCCGAGGGCCAGATCGCGTACGCGCCGGCCCTGTTCATCCTGCTGCTGGCCCCGGAGGCGTACCTGCCGCTGCGCCTGGTGGGCCAGCACTTCCACGCCGCGGCGGAGGGCCTCGGTGCCGCCCAGCGGCTGTTCGAGCTGCTGGAGACCCCGGCTCCGCTGGCCGGTGGGACCGTCGTCCCGCCCGACCGGCCGAGCGTGCTGGTCGAGTCGGTGTCGGTGACCTACCCCGGCCGTGACGCCCCCGCCCTGCACCCGACCACCGTCGAGGCGGCCCCGGGGCAGGTGGTCGCGGTCGTGGGGCCCTCCGGCGGAGGCAAGAGCACCCTGCTGGCGGTCCTGCTCGGCTTCGTCCCGCCGACCACCGGCGTCGTCGCGCTGCGCGGCGCGGACGGCACCCTTGTCGACCAGGCCCAGGCCGACCCGGCGGCCTGGCGGGCGCGCTTCGCCTGGGTGCCGCAGAGCCCCCAGCTGGTCGCCCCCGGCTCCGGCGAGCAGCCGACGGTGGCCGCCGCCGTCCGGCTCGGGCGTCCCGATGCCGACGACGACGCCGTGCGCGCGGCGCTCGCGGCCGCCGGGGTGCTCGCCGACATGACGGCGCTGCCCGACGGACTGGACACCCGGCTGGACGAGGCCGGCGGCGGACTGTCCGCCGGCCAGCGGCGACGCGTGGCCGTGGCCCGGGCCCTGCTCACCGACGCGCCGGTGCTCCTGCTCGACGAGCCGACCGCGGCCCTCGACGGGGCCAGCGAGCAGGCCGTCGTCGAGGCGATCCGGGCCGCCGCCGCGGCCGGCCGCACGGTGATCGTGGTCGCCCACCGCCCGGCCGTGGTCGCCCTGGCCGACCTGGTCCTGCACGTCGCCCCGCCGGCAGGGGCGGCCCTGCCCGATCCTGCCGACCCCGCCCAGGACGCGTTCGCGTCGGCCGAGCGCGACGCCGCCGCGTCCGCCCGCGGCACCGTCACCAGGAGCGGCTGGTGAGCGCGCACGGCCCGGTGCGCCGGGTGTGGGACGCCATGCGGGCCCAGCGTCGCGAGCTCGCACTGGCGGCGTTCGTCGGGTTCCTGGCGTCGGCCAGTGCCGTGGCGCTGCTGGGCTTCTCGGTGTGGCTGGTCGCCACCGCGTCGACGCAGCCCCCCGTGCTGTCGCTGTCCGTGGCCGCCGCGAGCGTGCGCGCCTTCGCCCTGGGCCGCGCGGTGTTCCGGTACGCCGAGCGGCTGGTGGGCCACGACGCCGCGTTCCGCGGCCTCACCGGGCTACGCGTCGCGGTCTACGAGCGGCTGGAGCGGCTGGCCCCCGTCGGCCTGGCCCGGTTCACCCGGGGCGACCTGCTCGCGCGGCTGGTGGCCGACGTCGACACCGCGCTGGACCTGCCGCTGCGGGTGGTGCTGCCCTGGGCGCAGGCCGTCCTCGTCAGCGCCATCACCGTCGCCTTCGTCGCCTGGGTGCTGCCGACCGCCGGGTTGATCCTCGGGGTCGCGCTGGTCCTCGGCCTGGCCGCGGTGCCCTGGCTGGCGGCGCGCACCGGTGCGCGGGCCGAGGCGCGCCTGGCGCCCGCCCGCGGCGAGCTCAGCGCCGCCGTCGTCTCGACCCTGCGCGGGACGCCGGACCTGCTGGCGTACGGCGCCACCGGGCAGGCGCTGCGGCGCACCGGCGGTCTGGACGACGAGCTCACCGGGCTGGCCCGGCGGGAGGCGGCGGCACTCGGCTCGGCCGCGGGGATCGGGACACTGGTCCAGGGGCTGGCCGTCGTGCTGACGCTGCTCGCCGCCGTCCCCGCGGTGGGTGACGGCCGGCTGGAGCCGGTGTGGCTCGCGGTGGTGGCGCTGCTGCCGCTGGCGGCGTACGACGTGCTCGCGACCCTGCCCTCCTCGGCGCTGGCGCTGCAGCGGGTGCGCGGGTCGGGCGAGCGGATCGCGGAGGTGGTCGACGCCCCCGTCCCCGTGCACGAGCCGGACCGCCCCGCCGCGGTGCCCACGGGGCCGTACGCCGTCGCCACGACCGGCCTGGTCGCGCGCTGGCGCGACGACGGCGCGCCGGCGCTGCGCGGAGTCGACCTCGCCCTGGCCCCCGGCGAGCGGGTCGCGGTGGTCGGTCCGAGCGGGGCGGGCAAGTCCACCCTCGCCGCGGTGCTGCTGCGCTTCCTCGACTACCAGGGCTCCGCCCGCCTGGCGGGCACGGAGCTGTCGGAGCTCGAGGGCGACGACGTCCGTGCGGTGGTCGGGCTGCTCGGCCAGGACGCGCACGTCTTCGACACCACGGTCGCCGGGAACCTGCGGCTGGCGGCACCCCAGGCCGACGACGAGGTTCTCACCGCGGCCCTCGACCGGGTGGGACTGGGTCCCTGGCTGCGGGCGCTGCCGGGCGGGCTCGAGGGGGAGGTCGGGGAGTTCGGCCACCGGATGTCCGGCGGGGAGCGGCAGCGGCTGGCGCTGGCCCGGCTGCTGCTGGCCGACCGCGCGGTGCTGGTGCTGGACGAGCCCACCGAGCACCTGGACCCGCAGACCGCCGACGCTCTCGGCGACGTGCTGCTCGACGTCACCGAGGGGCGCACGACCCTGCTGGTCACGCACCGGCTGCGCGGCCTGGAGCGGGTGGACCGCGTGGTCGTCCTGGTCGATGGCCGGGTCGCCGAGGCCGGCCCGCACGAGGCCCTCGTCGCCGGGGACGGGTGGTACGCCCGGAGGTGGGAGGCCGAGCGGGAGCAGCTCGACCTCGCCGCGCTCACCGCGGCCGTGCCGCCGGGCACGGCCGTTCCCGGTCCGGCGGCCGGCGGCGCCGGGTAGCGGGTCGGGCCCGGCCAGGACCGGGGCCGGGCCCTTGGTCCCGAACCGGACGAGCCGGACAGCGCCGCGCGTGCCAGGATGACGGCCGTGCGCGACGACCGGGACCGGGGACTGTTCTCCGCCGTCGTCGCCGTGGCCGCGGGCCTGGAGCTCGGCGCCACCCTGCGCCGCATCGTCCAGGCCGCCGTCGACCTGGTCGACGCGACGTACGGCGCGCTCGGCGTCCTCGGCCCGGACGGCCGGGTGGTCGACTTCGTCCACGTCGGGATCGACACCGCGACGGCCGAGCAGATCGGGCCGCTGCCCAGCGGCAAGGGGATCCTCGGGCTGCTGGTCGAGCACCCGGTGCCGATCCGGCTGGACGACCTGAAGGCCCACCCCTCGTCCGCCGGGTTCCCCGCGCACCACCCGCCGATGACGTCGTTCCTCGGCGTCCCGATCCGGGTCCGCGGCGAGGTGTTCGGCAACCTCTACCTCACCGAGAAGCGCGGCGGCGGCGCGTTCACCCCCGACGACGAGCACACCGTCATGGCGCTGGCGGCCGCCGCCGGCGTCGCGATCGAGAACGCCCGGCTGTACGAGCGGACCCGGCAGCGGGAGCGCTGGCAGCGCGCCGTCACCGAGATCGACAACGCGGTGCTGTCGGGAGCCGACGCGGGCGAGGTGCTGGAGCTGGTCGCGTTCCGCGCCAGGGTACTGGCGGCGGCGGATGTCACCGCGGTCGTCCTGCCGGACTCCGACGGCGTGCTCACGGTGGAGATCGTGGACGTGCGCGACCCGGACAGCGAGGAGGAGCCGCCGTCCTCGCGCTGGTCGGTGCACCGGTCCCGGCGCCGGCGGCACGTGCCCCGCCTGGACACCGGGCGGCTGCGCGCGTGGGTGGGACAGCCGGTACCGGAGGCCTCCGTCCTGCGTCGCGCCTACCGAGAGGGCCGTACGACCGTCGAGCACTCGCTGGACCTGGACGACGCCCCGGTCACCGAGGACGGCGAGAGCGTCGGGATCTTCGGCACGATGGTCGTCATCCCGCTGCGCACCCCGGCCCGTGTCCTGGGGATCCTGGTGCTGCTGTGGGAGAACGACGCCCCGCCGTTCACCGAGGAGGCGCTGGAGCTGGCCGAGGCCTTCGCCACCCAGGCGGCGGTGACCCTGGTGCTGGCCGAGGCCCGCCGGGAGCACGAGCGGCTCGTGGTGTACGAGGACCGCGACCGGATCGCCCGCGACCTGCACGACCTGGTCATCCAGCGGGTGTTCGCCACCGGGATGATGCTGCAGGGCGTGTCCCGGGTCCCCGGCACCCCGGACGCGGTGAAGGAGCGGGTGTCCCGCGCGGTCGACGACCTGGACGCCACGATCAAGGAGATCCGGCAGACGATCTTCGCCCTGCACGAGCCGGTGGAGGGCCCGGCCACCGGCCTGCGCGGCCGGGTGCTGCGGGAGGCCGCCCAGTCCGCGTCGACCCTCGGCTTCTCCCCGGCGGTGCGGTTCGCCGGCCCGGTCGACTCCCTGGTGCCGTCGGGGGTGGCCGACCACCTGGTGGCGGCGGTCCGTGAGGCGCTGTCGAACGCCGCTCGGCACGCCCGCGCCGGCCGCGCGGAGGTGCTGGTCCAGATCGAGGACAACGACGTGGTGCTGCGGGTCACCGACGACGGCGTCGGCATGCCGGTGGCCGGTGGGCGCCGCTCGGGCATCACCAACCTGCTGGTCCGGGCCGAGGCGCTGGGCGGCTCCTGCCTGGTCGAGCGGGCCGACGAGGACGGCGGCACCCGCCTGGTCTGGCGCGTCCCGGTCCGCTAGGGCCGCTTCCCCGGGAGCGCTGCGTGCCGGTGGGCGGCTACCCGGTGTCCGACGGGTCGGCGCGACCGTGACGCCGCTGCCGGCGCATCTCCTGGGTCGCCTCCGCGAGGACCTCGTCGAGGTCCTCCGCCGGACCCCACGCCGCCACGCCCCACCCGGTGGTCCGCCACCCCGGCCCGGCGACCTCCGTCAGCCGGCGGCAGACCGTGGCCGCCCCGTCCGGGGACGCGCCGGGGAGGACGACAGCGAACGTGCTGCCCCGCAGCCGCGCCAGCAGGTCCTCCCCGCGCAGCCGGGCCGTCCAGCCGTCGACCAGCTGCGTCAGCGGGGGCGCGGCTCGCGCCCGCTGCACCTGCACCACCGCGACCCCGACCGGCTGGGCGTGCCGCTGCGACCAGGCGTACAGCCGTCCCGCGACCAGGTCCAGGCCGCTGGGGGCGAGCACCCCGCTGGCGGCGTCGTGCACGGAGCCCGCGCGGGCCCGGCTCGCCGACCATGAGGTCAGCAAACCCGCCGCGAGGCCCGCGCCGACCAGCACGGTCACGGTGCCCGCGTCCAGCCGGTCCGCGCCGAGCGTGGCGACGGCGTACGCGGCCGAGACCACCAGCCAGTGCCCGACCAACCAGGGCCAGGACGCCACGCGCGCCACGGCGGCCGTGAGGGCGACGAGGACCAGGCCGACCGCCAGCGAGGCCCACGGGGCGGGGGCGAGCACCGGCACGGCGCACAGCAGCAGCCCCGCGGCGCCCAGGCCCAGGCGGGGCCCGAGCGCGCGGATCCGGGACGGGCTCGCGGTGCTGCTGCCGCCCGGCGAGGCGGGAGGCATCTCCTCCATAAGGCGAGTGTCCGCCACGCCGCCGTGGACCGGAAGGGCACGAACGGATCCGTGCCCGGGGGCCGGACGGTCAGGCTCGCCCGGCCGTCCGGGCGGACCGGGGGTGGCGCGTGCCGGCCGCGCGTGGGCGCGACCTCGGCTCAGTGGTGGCCGGCCTCGCGCTCGGCGGCCATCCGGGCCGCGTACGCCGCCGCCTGCGTCCGGCGCTCCATGCCGAGCTTGGCCAGCAGGGAGGACACGTAGTTCTTCACGGTCTTCTCCGCCAGGTGCAGCCGCTCGCCGATCTGCCGGTTGGTCAGGCCCTCACCGATCAGCTCGAGGATGCGCTTCTCCTGCTCGGTAAGCGCGTCGAGGCGGTCGTCGTGCTTCTCCCCGTCGCGCAGTCGCTCCAGCACCCGCTGGGTGGCCGCCGGGTCGAGCAGGGACTTGCCGCCGGCCACCTGCCGGATCGCCTCGACCAGGTCGTTGCCGCGGATCTCCTTGAGCACGTACCCGGAGGCGCCGGCCATGATCGCGTCGAAGAGCGCCTCGTCGTCGGCGTACGACGTCAGCATCAGGCAGCGCACGTCGGGCAGCTGCGAGCGGATGTCGCGGCAGACCTCGACGCCGGACCCGTCGGGCAGGCGGACGTCCAGGACGGCGACGTCGGGACGGGCGGCGGGCAGGCGGTGCAGGGCGTCGGCCGCGGTCCCGGCCTCGCCCACCACCTCCATGTCGCTCTCGAGGCCGAGCAGGTCGGCCAGGCCCCGGCGGACGACCTCGTGGTCGTCGAGGAGGAACACGCGGATCGGCATGGGGGACAGTGTGCCCTAACTCGGGCCGGTGGACCGACCCGCGGGACGGCCCGGGGGCGAGCGGAGCGCGCCGCGGGGGAGGGCGAGGGCGGTGACGGCCCCCACCGCGCACAGGCCCGCCGCGATCGCTAGGGCCGTGGGATAGCCGGCGGCGAAGGCCGCCGGGTCCACCCCGGTGCCGCCGGACTCGCCACCCCCTCCGCCCCCGTCCCCCGCGGCGAGCATCCCGGCGGCGGCGGGGAGCGCGGCCACCGCGAGCAGGGTGGCCACGCGGGCGACCGCGTTGTTGACCCCGGAGGCGGCGCCGGCCCGACGGCCGCCCACGTCGGACAGCGCGGCGGAGGTGACCGGGGCGACCACGAGCACCAGACCGGCGGCGAACACCAGGATCCCGGGCAGCACCCCGGTGACGTACGTGTCCCCCGCCGACACGGTCCCCAGCAGCAGCAGGCCGCCGGCCATCACGGCCGGGCCGGCCACGAGCAGCGGGCGGGCGCCGACCCGTGGGACCCACCCGCCCACCCGGCCGGACAGCAGGGCCAGGGTGACCGTGATGGGCAGCCCCGCGGCTCCGGCGGCGAGCGCGGACCACCCCAGCGTCACGATCAGCTGCACCGTCACCAGGAAGAAGACCCCGCCGACGGGTCCGTACACCCAGAACGTCACCAGGTTGGCCACCGCCACGGTCCGGATCCGGAACAGCGACAGCGGCAGCATCGGGATGCGCCGGGCGCCGGCGTCGTACCGCCGCTCGGTGCGCAGCTCCCAGCCGACCAGCACGGCCAGCACGACGACGCCGGTGAGGACGAGGGCAGCGGTGAGTGCGGCACCCAGCCGGGCCGACTCGATCAGGGGTCCGGCGACCAGGCCGAGTCCGACGACCGCCAGCACTCCGCCGGCGATGTCCAGCTGGCCGGGCAGCGGGCCGGGGGCGCGGGCGCCGGGCAGCTCGGGGACGTGCCGGCGGGTGAGGAGGAGGACCACCAGGACGAACGGCGCGTTGATGAGGAACACCCAGCGCCAGCCGGAGGCACCGGTGTCCACCAGCCAGCCGCCCACGAACGGCCCGAGCATGGTGAACAGCCCGGACAGCCCGGACCACAGGCCGATCGCCCGCGGTCGCTCCGCGTCGCTGAACGCCGCGGTGATGATCGACAGGCTGCCCGGGACGAGCAGCGCGGCGGCGACGCCCTGGACCGCGCGGGCGGCGACCAGGGTCGACCCGGAGGGGGCCAGGCCGCACAGCAGCGAGGACACCCCGAACGCCGCGACTCCCCAGGCGAAGATGCGGCGCTTGCCCAGGACGTCGCCGAGGCTGCCGCCGACGAGCAGGAAGGACCCCAGCGTGAGCAGGTAGGCGTCCAGGACCCACTGCAGGGTGGCCAGCCCCCCGCCGAGGTCCGCGCCGATCCGCGGCAGCGCGACGCTGACGACGCTGGAGTCGAGGAACGCCAGCCCGGA
Organism: Candidatus Nanopelagicales bacterium; assembly: GCA_041393815.1. Taxonomy (NCBI): domain Bacteria; kingdom Bacillati; phylum Actinomycetota; class Actinomycetes; order Candidatus Nanopelagicales; species Candidatus Nanopelagicales bacterium. The sequence goes on from JAWKJK010000006.1 coordinate 184,678, forward strand.
CGCGAGGATCAGCGCCGCCAGGGCGATCCGGCCCCGCCGCGTGCCCAGCCGCAGCAGCGGATCGTCGGTCACGGCCGTGACCGTACGCCCGCAGTCGCCCCCCGCCCTCCCCCCGCCCTCCCCCCGCCCCCCTCCGCGAGTGGAGGGTTGTGGTGGAAGTCGATCGATCCAAAACAGCCACAGGTCACCACTCGGCGGGGGGAGGATGCGGGTAACCCGGCCACGCCCCAGGAGGTCCCACCCATGACCGCCGACGGAGGCCCCGAGCTCGTCCAGCTCCTCACCCCGGAGGGCGAGCGGGTCCACCACCCCGAGTACGACGTCGACCTCGACGACGACGCGCTGCGGGCCCTGTACCGCGACCTGGTGCTGGTGCGCCGGGCCGACGCCGAGGCCACCGCGCTGCAGCGCCAGGGCGAGCTCGGGCTGTGGCCGCCGCTGCTGGGCCAGGAGGCCGCGCAGGTCGGCTCCGGTCGCGCGCTGCGGCCCGACGACTACGCGTTCCCCACCTATCGCGAGCACGGTGTCGCCTGGACCCGCGGGGTCGACCCGCTGCAGCTGCTCGGGCTGTTCCGCGGCGTCACCGACGGCGGCTGGGACCCGCACGAGCACAACTTCGCGCTCTACACGATCGTCATCGGCGACCAGACCCTGCACGCGGTCGGCTACGCGATGGGCATCCAGCGCGACGGCGCCGACGAGGCGGTCATCGTGTACTTCGGCGACGGCGCCACCAGCCAGGGCGACGTGAACGAGTCGTTCGTGTTCGCGTCGGTCTTCAACGCGCCGGTGGTGTTCTTCTGCCAGAACAACCAGTGGGCGATCTCCGAACCGCTGGAGCGGCAGAGCCGGATCCCGCTGTACCGCAGGGCCGCCGGGTTCGGGTTCCCCGGCATCCGGGTGGACGGCAACGACGTGCTCGCCGTCCTCGCGGTCACGCAGGCGGCGCTGGACGCCGCCCGCGACGGCGAGGGACCGACGCTGATCGAGGCCTTCACCTACCGGATGGGCGCGCACACCACCTCCGACGACCCCACCCGCTACCGGGTCGCCGCGGAGCTGGAGCAGTGGAAGCTGAAGGACCCGATCGAGCGGGTGAAGTCGTACCTCGCCCGCAGCGGCAAGGCCGACGCGGCGTTCTTCAAGTCGGTCGACGCCGAAGCGGAGGCGATGGCGGTGCGGCTGCGCGACGGCTGCCGCTCGATGCCGGACCCGGCGCCGACGTCGATGTTCGACCACGTCTACGCCGAGCAGCACCCGCTCATCGACGCCGAGCGCGCGCAGATGCAGTCGTACCTGGCGTCGTTCGCCGACTCCCACGGGGGGCGGCCATGACCGTGATGACGATGGCGAAGGCGCTCAACGCCGGGCTGCGCAAGGCGCTGGAGGACGACCCGAAGGTCGTGCTGTTCGGGGAGGACATCGGCAAGCTCGGCGGCGTCTTCCGGATCACCGACGGGCTGCAGAAGGACTTCGGTGAGGCCCGCGTGATCGATGCGCCGCTGGCGGAGAGCGGGATCGTCGGCGCGTCGGTGGGCCTGGCCATGCGCGGCTACCGGCCCGTGGTCGAGATCCAGTTCGACGGGTTCGTCTACCCCGCGTTCGACCAGATCGTGTCCCAGCTGGCCAAGCACCATGCCCGGTCGGCCGGCCGCACCCGGATGCCCGCGGTGATCCGGCTGCCGTTCGGCGGCGGCATCGGGGCGGTCGAGCACCACAGCGAGTCGCCCGAGGCGTACTTCGCCCACACCGCCGGGCTGCGCGTGGTGTCCCCGTCCAACCCGATGGACGCGTACGTGATGATCCGGCAGGCGATCGCCTGCGACGACCCGGTCGTGTTCCTGGAGCCCAAGCGGCGCTACTGGGACAAGGGCGAGGTGGACGAGTCGGTGTCGCTGGACCGGGCGCCGTCGCTGTTCCGCGGCCGGGTCGTGCGGCCCGGCACCGACGTGACGGTGGTCTGCTACGGCCCGATGGTGCGTACCTGCCTGGAGGCGGCGGAGGCGGCGGCGGCGGAGGGCCGGTCCCTGGAGGTGGTCGACCTGCGGTCCCTGTCGCCGCTGGACCTGGACCTGGTCGTCGACTCGGTGCGCCGCACCGGACGCCTGGTGGTGGTGCACGAGGCGCCGGTCTTCCTCGGACTCGGCGCGGAGATCGCCGCCCGGGTCACGCAGGAGTGCTTCTACGAGCTGGAGGCCCCGGTGCTGAGGGTCGGCGGCTACGACACGCCGTACCCGCCCGCCCGGATCGAGGAGGAGTACCTGCCCGACCTCGACCGCGTGCTCGACGGCGTCGACCGCGCACTGGCGTACTGAGGAGGTGGCGGCGATGGAGGAGTTCCGCGAGTTCCGGCTGCCGGACGTGGGCGAGGGGCTGACCGAGGCCGAGCTACTGCGCTGGTACGTCGCGCCCGGCGACCGGGTCGAGGTCAACCAGATGATCTGCGAGATCGAGACCGCGAAGGCGGCGGTCGAGCTGCCCTGCCCGTACGAGGGCACGGTGTCCGAGTTGTTCGTCGGCGAGGGCGACCTGGTGCCGGTCGGCACGCCGCTGCTGACGGTCGTGGGCGGCTCCGCGGGTGGCGGCGCCGCTGCGTCGGCGGCCGGCGCGGCCGGAGCGGAGGTCGTGGTCGACGAGGTCGAGGCCGTGGCGGCCGAACCCGCTGCGCCGCAACGGGAAGCGGTCCTGGTCGGCTACGGCGTCAAGCAGGGTGCGGACGTGCCCCGGCGACGGGCCCGACGGGTTGCCGACCCGCTGACCGGGGAGCCGGTGGAGGTCCCGACCGGGCCCGCGGCGACCCCGCACGGGATGCTCGCCCCCGACGCGGGGCCGCCCGGCGAGGCCGCGCGGCCGGTGCGGGCCGGGGGTCTGGAGGTCGGGCGTACGGTCGAGGACCATCTCGCCGCCGGCGCGCCCGCGCCCTCCGCACGGGTCCGGGCGAAGCCTCCGGTGCGCAAGCTCGCCCGCGATCTGGGTGTGGAGCTGGCCGGTGTCGACGCCACCGGTCGGCACGGGGACGTGACCCGGGCCGACGTGGAGCGCGCCGCCCGGCTCACGGCCGACACCGGGCGGGCGGCTGCGCGACCGGTGGTGGCGACGGGACCCGAGGAGGAGCGGATCCCCGTACGCGGGGTGCTGCGCTCCATGGCCGACGCGATGGTGCGCTCCGCGTTCACCGCACCGCACGTCACGGAGTGGGTCGATGTCGACGTCACGCGGTCGGTGGAGCTGGTCGCGCGGCTGCGCGACCACGAGGGGATGGCCGGGGCGAAGGTGACCCCGCTGACGCTGGTCGCCGCCGGCCTGCTGTACGCCGTACGTCGCAACCGGTCGGTGAACGCGACCTTCGACGAGGCCGCCGGGGAGATCGTGCGCAAGCGTGACGTCAACCTCGGGATCGCCGTCGCCGGGCCGCGTGGGCTGGTGGTGCCGAACATCAAGGCGGCGGACCGGCTGTCGCTGCCGGAGCTCGCTGCGGCGCTGACCGCGCTGACCGAGCGCGCCCGGGCCGGGCGGACCGCGCCGGAGGAGATGCTCGGCGGCACGATCACGATCACCAACGTCGGGGTGTTCGGGGTCGACGGGGGGACGCCGATCCTCAACCCGGGGGAGGCCGCGATCCTGGCGATGGGGCGGGTGCTGGCCCGGCCCTGGGTCGTGGACGGGGCCGTGGTGCCGCGGCAGGTGATGGAGCTGACGCTGTCCTTCGACCACCGGTTCGTCGACGGGGCACTCGGGTCGCGGGTGCTGCGGGCGGTGGCGGACTTCCTGGAGGACCCGGCGCTCGCGCTCGCCCTCGGCTGACGGCACCGCCGGGGTACCGCTCGACACCCCCGGTGGAACGTCCGACCACTCCCGCGCGCTCGAGCGCTGTTCGTACGTTCCACCAGTGTGGGACGGGGGTTACCGGCCGGGGTTGTCGCGGGGGGCGGTGGCCCGCTCGTGGCGTTCGTGCCGGTCGGCCAGTGCGGCGAGGTGGGCGTTGTACGCCTTGAGGTCCGCGTCGCCGTCGCGGTCGGCCTTGCGGTCGTGCCGCCGGGCCTCCCGCTCGTCGCTGCGGGCCCACTGCACCGACAGCGCGACCAGCACGATGAGCGACGGCACCTCCCCGAAGCCCCAGGCGATGCCTCCCCCGACGTTCGTCTCGGCCACCAGGTCGGTGATCCACGGCGGCTGCACGACGCCGTACCACTCCACCGCCAGCGGGACCTCGGACATCATGATCGGCACCGCGAAGAACGAGTGGATGACGATCGACGCGAGCAGCAGCAGCAGCCGGGCCCAGTGCGGGAGCCGGCGCGGTGTCGGGTCCACGCCGATGACGACCCAGTAGAAGAGGTAGCCCGCGGCCAGGAAGTGCACCTGCATGAGCACGTGCCCGAGGTGCGTGCCCATGAGCGTCGCGAACATCGGGGTGAAGTACAGCCCGTACAGCCCCACCGTGTAGACGAACAGCACCCACAGCGGGTGGGTGATGAACTTCGTGAACGGGGTGTGCAGCGCCCACACGATCCACTCGCGCGGACCGCGCTGGCCGGGCGGGGCGGGCCGGATGGCGCGCAGCGCCAACGTCGTCGGGGCGCCGAGCACCAGCAGGATCGGCGACACCATCGACAGCGTCATGTGCTGCAGCATGTGCATGCTGAACGACGCCGGCGCGTAGACCGCGATGCCGGCGCTGGTGGACCAGATCACCGTGCCGATGCCCAGCAGCCACGCCACCGTGCGCCCCCAGGGCCAGCGGTCGCCGCGGGCGCGCAGCCGGGCGACGCCGTACACGTACAGCCCCGCGGCCACCAGGCTGGCGGTGAGGAAGAACGGGTCGAAGATCCAGCCCAGCGCCACCCGGGCGATGGTCGGCTCGGGCGGGAACGGGTAGCCCAGCAGGGTCTCGGCGTACGACGGCAGCGACTCCTCGACCCGGGGGAACGCGGTGCGCGACATCGCCACCGCCACCCCGATCGCGGCGGCCATGAGGGTGATCTCGACCAGGGCGAGCTTTGCGAACGCCAGCCGTCCGCCGGGGCCCTCGAGCCCGGGCAGGATCCGCGCGCGCATCCGCGCCGCCAGCACCAGCAGGACCCCGAGCAGAACGATCTTCGCCAGCACCAGGCGGCCGTAGTCCGTGGTGAGCAGCTCCGTGGGCGAGTCCATCCGGGTGTACGCGTTGGCCAGCCCGGACAGCGCGAGCACGGTGACGGCGACCATGGCGACCCGGCTGAACGCGCGCGCGGAGCGAACCATCCCGGGGTCGCGTCGCCAGGCGTGCAACGCCAGGGCGACCAGCCCGCCGACCCACAGCGCGCTGGCCACCACGTGGGCCAGTCCGGCGGTGAGCGCGAGGGCGTGGTCCCCCAGGCCGGAGCCGTGGCCGGCGAACGACGGCGTCGCCAGCCCGATCAGCGCCAGCAGCAGCCAGGCGGCGGCGGTGCCGACGGTGGCCGTGAGCGCGGCGCCTACGGCGACGACGACGGCGACCAGTGCCACCAGGGCGTAGGCCTGCGTCTGCGGAAGCTCCCACGCGTACGTCTGGACCAGGTCCGGCGACAGCGCCTGCGACAGCGGGACGCCGAGGATGTCCGCCAGCGTCAGGAAGAACGCCGCGACCGCGAGGACGGCCCAGACCGCGGAGGCCCACGCGGCGCGGACCAGGTCCGCCCGGCCCACCGGGGACACCACTCCCTTGGCGCCCTGCGGGTCGAGGAAGGCCGCGCCCAGCAGCCACCCGCAGGTCAGCACGCCCGCGACGACGCCGCCGAGCAGCACGACCGGCAGGCCCCAGCCGACCCCTGCGCCCGGGTCGGGCAGGCCCGGCGCGGGGGGCTCGTACGCGCTGCCCGCCAGCACCATCGAGGCGACCAGCGTGGCCACGGCGACGACGCCGATCGCCAGCGGCACCAGCAGGCGGCCCGCCCGGGTGTTCTCGGTCGGGCGGCTGCGGGTCGAGGTCCGCGTAACGGTCACCCGGACCGCCGGGCGACCACCCACAGCACGCCCGCGGCGACGGCCAGCAGTGCCGCAACCCCGATGAGGATGATCGTGGCGGAACCGCCGCTCCCGGCGTCCTCCTGCGCCGCCACGGGGGATGCCGCGACGGACGACGGGCCGCCCTGGGGGGATGCGGCCGCGGACTCGCTCGGCGCCGACTCCCGGGTCTCGACCAGCAGGCTCGGCTCCGGGGAGGCGGTCGATCCTGCGGAGGGCGTCGCCGTGCCGGGGTAGGAGAAGCGCAGCGTTCCGGTCAGCGTGTGGCCGTCGTCCGCGACCACCCGCCAGTCGACCCGCCAGTCCCCGCCGGCCGCGTCGGCCGGCCAGGCGGCGGTGACGTCGGGGCCGGTCACGGCCGAGGGCAGCGGCATCCGAGTCCCGTCGGGACCCTCCGCCACCAGTTGGGTGCCGGCGTCGAGGACGTCCTCGCTGAAGGTCAGCGTGACCTCCGTCGGCGGCGAGTCCAGGGCGGACCCGTCGGCGGGGTCGGTCGACACCAGGTCGGCATGGGCCTGTGCGGCCGGGGCCGCGGCGAGTCCGGCGAGCGCCGCCAGCAGGGCGACCAGCAGAGCCGTCGCGGTGGCCAGGACGGGGCGGGCCGGCCCGCGGCGACGCCGCGATGCGGGGGTTCGGGTCACGGCCCGAGGGTACGCGGACGAACGGCGCGCCGGGGTTCGCGGGTCGGCCCGCAGGGGGCGTCGTGGGGCTACGGGGTGATGGCCAGGGCCGGCAACAGCCGGTCGCCGAGGTCGGGGTCGCCGGTCAGGTCCAGGGACCCCCGCAGCGAGGCCGGGCCCACCCGCCCGCAGCCGAGGGCCACCAGGTCCGGCCAGGAGCAGGTCAGCCCGACCGTCGGCTGCGCGACCGCGGCGTCGGCGACCCGGGCGGCCCGGCCGTCCGGCCCGACCGCCACGGTCTGGACCAGCAGCACCCCCGGGCCGGTGACCCGCACCGCGACCGTCGCGCCCGGCGGGGCGCCGACGACCTTGCCCCACACGTACGGCAGCGCCGATGCGATCTGGCCGGCGGACACCCACGCTCCGGGCGAGTCCAGGCCTCCGGGGAGGTCCAGCGCGCGCCGGGCGTCCTGCTCGTGTGCCCACAGGTCGAAGATCCGCATCCGCAGCAGCCGTCGCATCGCCATCGTGCCGCCGAAGGGGCCGGGCACCTCGTCGTCGAGGCCCTGCGGACCGTCGGCCAGCGCCTCCGCCCGGGCCGCGAACGTCTCGTCCCACTCGGCCAGCACCGCGTCCCGGGTCCAGGACCGGCGCAGGTCCACCGGTACCTCGGTGAAGCGGCCGAAGTCGCTCGTGACGTGCGGCAGCGACGTCCAGTCCGGCTCGTGCGCGGGGTCGGCCCATCCCAGCAGGGTCCGCTCGATGGCCGTGCCGTGCGCCACGAGGTCGCGCACGGTCCACCCCGGCAGCTCGGTGGAGGTGCGCCACTGCGCGTCGTCGAGGTCGGCGGCCAGGTCGCGCATCGCGGCGGCGCTGCCGGCCCAGACCGCGACCAGGGTGGGCACGTCGGCGTCGTCGAGGCGGAGGCCGGTGCCGGGCAGGGGGGTGAGCGGCGGTCCGGCGGCGGGGGTCGTCACGCTCCGCAGCGTACGCACGAGCGCGTCACCCGCGGCCCCGCCGGTGCCTATCCTGCGGCCATGCCCGCAGCACCCGTACGCGTCGCCCTGGTCCAGCTCGAGGTCACCGACGCGGAGTCGGTCGACGACCGCCTGACCCGGGTGGTCGACCTGGCCCGCGAGGCCGCCGCGGGAGCGGACCTGGTGCTGCTGCCGGAGATGTGGCACGTGGGGGCGTTCGCCGTCGACCTGGCGGAGAAGCACGCGCAGGGCCTCGGCGACGAGGTGGTGACCGCGCTGCGGGAGGTGGCCGAGAGCACCGCGACCTGGGTGCACGGGGGGTCGTTCTCCGAGGTCACCCCGGACGGGCGGCACTTCAACACCAGCGTCCTGGTGTCCCCGTACGGCGAGATCGCCGAGACCTACCGCAAGGTCCACCTGTTCGGCTTCGACGGCGGCGAGACGACGCTGATGAGCAGCGGTGAGCGGCTCGTGGTCACCGACAGCCCGCTGGGCCCGACCGGGCTGGCGACCTGCTACGACCTGCGGTTCCCGGAGATGTTCCGCGGGCTCACCGAGCTGGGCGCGGAGTCGTTCCTGGTGCCGGCCGGGTGGCCGGAGCGCCGGATCGCGCACTGGACCCTGCTGGCGCGGGCCCGCGCCGTGGAGAACCAGGCGTTCGTGCTCGCCTGCAACGGCGCCGGGACGCACGCGGGCGTGCCGATCGGGGGGCGCTCGCTGGTGGTCGACCCGCACGGCGAGGTGCTGGCCGAGGCCGGCACGGGCGAGGAGGTCCTCGTCGCCGAGATCGACCCGGACCGCGTGCAGGCCTGGCGCGACGCGTTCCCCGTGCTGCCCGACCGCCGCCTCTGACACCGCGACCGCGGCTACCCGGCCCGGCCGGACCCGCAGCCCCGTCCAGTGCTCGCTCGTGGTGGTTTCGGGACGTCCCGAAACCACCACGAGCGAGCACTCGCGAGATCTCCTCGGCGGCCGTGATGCCGGTCCGTGGGTCAGGCCCGGGGGAGGGCCGAGGTCGGTCCGATGACGATGTGCGGGTGGGCCGCCGGGTCCAGCCAGCGCAGCACCCGGCGCATCCGGTCCACGTCGATCCCGACGCACCCGGCCGTCGGCCGGTCGTCGTCCACGTGCAGGAAGATCCCGCCGCCGGCGCGGGTGTCCGCCGGGCGCAGCGTCACTCGCAGGCCGTCGCGGACCACGACCGGGCCGGGCGGCAGGTTGTAGTCGATGACCGCCACGTAGCGGTACTGGTCGCGCAGCCGCCACAGGTGCTCCACGTACCAGGGGCGCCAGCGGCCGGGGGCGTCGCGGGTCTGCAGCACGTTGTACGTGGCCGGGTCGCGCGGGTCGTAGGGCCAGCGGTCGTCGCGGTCGAACCGCCGGTACGGCATCGCGGTCCCCGGGTCGGGCCGGGAGCCGAAGGCGCCGACGAGGGCGAACGTCCCCGCGGGGGTGGTGCCGGTGCTCTGCCGGCGGGTGGCCGCGGGCGCCATGCCGTGCCGGCCGAGCCACGCGGGCACGGCCCGGTCGACCTGGCGCCAGGCCCCGTCGGTGCGGCGCTCGTAAGTCCGCAGCCAGCCACGAGTCGAGCGCCAGCCGCGCGCGGTCACGACGACCACCTGGCCGGCGCCGTCGAGCCCGGTGAGGTTCGCCGGGTGGTACGGGGGGAGGGCGCGCGGCGCCGTGGGTTGCTGTGCGGCGGGCCGCGGTGCCGCGTCTGTGACGGCGGTCGCCGCGGCGGGGACCCCGACGGCGAGGACGGCCGCGAGGCCCGCGGCGGCGAGAGCGCGCAGGGGCACCGGTCGACGGTACCCCGAGCCTGCCGGTGCGGTCGTCAGCTGACGACCGGCTGGCCGGCGGCCTCCCAGTCCACGATCCCGCCGTCGAGGTCGGCGACGGAGGTGAAGCCCATCTGGCCCATCTGGCCGGCGGCGACGCCGCTGCGGTTGCCGCTGCGGCAGTAGACCGCGTACGTGGTGTCGCGCGGCAGCTGGTCGATCTGGGCGACGAAGTCGGGGCCCTCGAGGTTGATGTTGGTGGCGCCCTCGAGGTGGCCGGCGGCGAACTCCTCCGGCGTGCGCACGTCGAGGACCACGACGCCCGGCGTCGCGACGACGGCGGCGAACTCGTCCACGCCGACCTTCTGCACGCCCTCGACGGCCGCGGCGGCCGCGGTGGACCCGCCCGCCTGCGGACCCTGGACGGTCGCGGTGGCGGCGGAGTCGGTGGTGCTCTCCGAGGAGGAGCAGGCGGCGAGGGTGCCGGTGGCGGCGACGGCGGCGAGCAGCAGGGCGGCGGCGCGGCGGGTCCGCGCGGAGGTCGTTCGCATACCCCCTAGGGTATAGGTCGAGGGCGGGTTCGGCCAAGTCCGCGGGCGGCGGGGACGCGTCGTAGGGTCCGGCCATGTCCGTCCCACGGGTGCGCGCGCCGGAGCTCGCGGGCGCCGGTGGCTGGCTCAACACCGGCGGTGCCGCGCTGTCGCTGGCCGACCTGCGCGGTCGCATCGTGCTGCTGGACTTCTGGACCTTCTGCTGCGTGAACTGCCTGCACGTGCTGGACGAGCTGCGAGAGCTCGAGCGCGAGTTCGCCGACGTGCTCGTCGTCGTGGGGGTGCACTCGCCGAAGTTCGTGCACGAGGCCGACCACGACGCGCTGCGCGCCGCGGTGCAGCGCTACGACGTCGCCCACCCGGTACTCGACGACCCGGACCTGGTGACCTGGGGCCGCTACGCGGTCCGCGCCTGGCCGACGCTGGTCGTGGTCGACCCGCAGGGGTACGTGGTCGGGCAGTTCAGCGGGGAGGGCCACGAGCACGCCCTGCGGGTCCTGGTCGAGCGGCTGGTGGCCGAGCACGCGGCGGCGGGGACGCTGCGCCGCGGCGACTCCCCGTACCGGCCGGAGCCGGTGCCGCCCGGTGACCTCACCTTCCCGGGGAAGGCGCTGCTGCTGCCCGACGGCCGGCTGCTGGTGTCCGACACCGGCGCGCACGCGCTGGCGCTGCTGGACCCGGCGGACGGGTCCGTCCTGGCCCGCGTCGGCGTCCCGGGACAGCGGGGTCTGGTCGACGGCGCACCGGACGCGGCCCGCTTCGCCGAGCCCGGCGGCGCGTGCCTGCTGCCGCCGGAGGTCGCCGAGCGGGTGGGCTACGACGTGGTCGTGGCGGACACCGTCAACCACGCGCTGCGCGGGGTCTCGGTGGCCGACGGCTCCGTACGGACCGTCGCGGGAACCGGTCGGCAGTGGATGCGCGGAGACCCGGACACCGGGCCGGGCGCCGACGTGCCCCTGTCGAGTCCCTGGGACTGCGCCTGGTGGCCGGCGCGCGGGACGGTCGTGGTGGCGATGGCCGGGGTGCACCAGCTGTGGGCCTTCGACCCGCTGACCGGACGGGTCGAGGTGCTGGCGGGCACGACCCAGGAGGGCCTGGTCGACGGCGAGCCGTCGCGCGCCTGGTTCGCGCAGCCCTCCGGACTCGCGGTGTCCGACGACGGCGAGACGCTGTGGCTGGTCGACGCGGAGACCTCCTCGTTGCGGCGGCTGCGCAACGGGCTGGTCCACACCGAGGTAGGCAGCGGGCTGTTCGACTTCGGGCACGTCGACGGCCCGGCCGACGAGGCACTGCTGCAGCACCCGCTGGGACTGGTGCCACTGCCCGACGGCTCGATTGCGTTGTGCGACACGTACAACGGCGCGCTGCGGGTCTTCGACCCCGTGACGCGCACGGTCGCCACCCTCGCGGCCGGGCTGGCGGAGCCCAGCGACGCGGTCGTCACCGCGGACGGCGTGGCACTGCTCGTCGTGGAGTCCGCGGCGCACCGGGTCACCCGGGTGCCGCTCCCCGACGAGGTGGTGCGCCACAGGGGGGACCGGCATCGGAGCCAACGGCCCGCGATGGACCTGGCGCCGGGCCGGGTCCGGCTGGAGGTCGCGTTCGCTCCGCCCGCGGGACAGGTCCTCGACGACCGGTACGGGCCCGCGTCGTACCTGGTGGTCTCCTCGTCGCCGGAGTCCCTGCTGGTGCGCGGGGCCGGGGCCGGCACGGACCTGGTGCGTGAGCTGGTGCTGGCCGCGCCGGAGGCGGCGGGCGTCGACAGCGGGGTCCTGCACGTATCCGCCCGGGCGGCGTCGTGCGACCACGACCCGGCCGTGGAGTTCCCGGCCTGTCACGTGCACCAGCAGGACTGGGGCGTGCCCGTACGGCTCGTCGCCCGCGGCGCGTCGGAGTTGGTGCTTCCGCTCGGCTCGGTCGGCTGAACGGCAACAATGCGCGGGTGAGCCCGCACCGTCGCGCCGCCGGGGCGACCGGCCTGTCGTCCGCCGCCCGCGCGTCGCTGGCGGAGCTCTACCCCGACCACGTGGGCGTCGGGGACGTGGTCCGGTGGTCGCAGTGGTCGCTGGCCCGCGCGGGGTTCCACCAGTCCAACGCGCTGCCGCTGCTCGGGGTATGCCGCGACGAGCTCATGCTCGGCTTCGCCGAGGCGGTGACCGACGCGTGGGGTGCGCCCTTCGACCTAGGCGCGCTGGCAGGGATGGTGTTCCTCGGGCGGACCGGGATCGCGGCCGCGCTGGGCCACGCGCCGGGCGAGGACGGCCGGCACCGGTTCGTCGCGTTCTGCTTCCCGCACATTGGCATCGACGATGACGGGACGGTCGGCCGGGTGATGCGACCCGGCATGCACGGTCCGTCCGCGGCATGCGGCGCGCTCGCCGCGCTCGGGCAGGAGCTCGCGGACGGGCGCCTGGACCTGGCGCTGGATCCGCTGGACCTGGAGATGTCACTGCTGCGCACGCGCCTGGTGTCGTACCTGCGCTACGGCCGGGTGCCCACCCTGTCGGAGCTGACCGAGGCGGCCCGCGACGTCGCGGTCGCTGACCTGCGGGCGCTGGTGGACGGGCTGGCGTCCGACCAGCCCGTGGACGTGGCGTACCTGTCCGGCGTGGTGATCCATACCCCCGACGGCGGGGATCTGGTCGGCGGCCTCCGCGGGGAGGTCGTCGTCGACGGCGTGAGCAGCCCCCTCGACCGTTAGGAGCACCCAACCGGGATGTGGCCCGCGGGCGCGGCGGCGTCGAAGGTTGACAGTCCCCGACCGGCGTGGCTTGTGACGGGCTCTTGACGTGGCGGGGCCCCGCAGGCGACATTCAGAACCGGAGGCCCCGAGCTCCTCCTCGGCCGCCAGGCTCCGCTCCTGCGCCGATTGCCGGCGAGGTGGTCAGGGCCGGGGACGGCCCTCGCGCTCGCCACCAGGGGCTCCTGTCCGCCCGCGATCGCCCGATGCGCGCGAACACGTGGGCGCCGACCTACGTCGGGCGTCAGGAGCGTGGTCGACCATCTCTTGCAGCACGACGGATCTGCTGGCAGGCTCCCTCGGGTCCGACGGCTCTCATGGTGCTGACCCGTCAGCGGTCCGCTGCCTCGGGGTTCCTTTCTGCGAGTGCCAAAGGGTGTCAACGAGCGCAACTGCGGGCCATTGGGGACTTGATGCTGAAGAGGCTAACGACTGTCGGGCGCTACAGTGCGAAGCGGGCGCTCGCGCCTCTCATCTTCCGCTATCCGCCTATCGGACTGCGTCCGGAGAGGCTCTACTTGTGGGCGGACACTCTCCTGAAAGCGCGTCTGGTTCCGGGTGCTGTGGTTGAGATCGGATGCGCGGCGGGCGGGACGGCTGCGTGGTCCAGCCGCTTCCTCGAGGCGGCGGGAATAGACCGTAGGTACGTGTGTATCGACACCTTCGGCGGCTTCGTGGAGTCACAGTTCGACACGGATCAGGGGCTGGGAACGCCGGCCTCACAGCGAACTCAGTTCTCTGCCAACTCCATGGGGCTGGTACGGCAGGTCCTCAAGCAGCACGGTGCGGAGCGCGTCGAGTTGGTCCGCGGTGACATCACTGCTGTCGATCCCGGGCAACTTCCCCAACAGATTGCGGCGGTGCTGCTGGACGTTGACCTGTCGGAGCCGATCGAGAAGGGCCTCGAACTGGTCTGGCCCCTCTTGGCGGACGGGGGGGTGGTCCTTGTGGACGATTGCGACGACAGCGATTGGCAGGCGTCGGTTGGCTACACGCGTTTCATGGAGTCCCAGGGCATGGACCCTGAGTTCCGCTTCGGCATGGGAATCGCGCGCAAGGGGTGACCTGGGCGCCGAGTGACACACGAACTGGCACTCGGCGCCCAGGGACCCTCAGAAGGACTCCTCCGGCAGCTCCATGAGCGCGTTGTCGGTGGCCTCCGCGACCGCCCGCTCGGCGGACAGTAGCGGCAGCCGGTTGCGCGCGAACCACTTCGCCACAGCGACCTTGCCCTCGTAGAAGGCCTTGTCGCGCCCGTTGGGGGTGCCCTCGAGCGCGGTGATCGCGACCTCGGCCTGGCGCAGCAGCAGCCAGCCGATGACCAGGTCGCCGGTGGCCATGAGCAGCCGTACGGCGTTCTGGCCGACCTTGTAGATCTCGGCCACGTCCTGCTGCGAGGCCATCGCCCACTGGCCCATCGCGCCGATGATCGCCTGCACGTCCTCCAGCGCCTTGCCGAGCAGCTCCCGCTCCGCCGCGAGCTGGCCGTTGCCGGTGTCGCCCTTGACGGTCTCGGTGATCTCGGCGGCGAGGTGGAAGACCGCCTTGAACTGGTCCCGGACCATCTTCCGGAAGAAGAAGTCCAGGCCCTGGATGGCTGTGGTGCCCTCGTACAGCGAGTCGATCTTCGCGTCGCGGATGTACTGCTCGATCGGGTAGTCCTGCAGGAAGCCCGAGCCGCCCAGCGTCTGCAGCGACAGGGCGAGCATCTCGTACGACCGCTCCGAGCCGACGCCCTTCACGATCGGCAGCAGCAGGTCGTTCATCCGCTCGGCCATGTCGAGGTCGACGCCCTCGACCCCGGCCTCGCCGAGGTAGACCTGGTCCTGCCAGTACGCCGTGTAGGCGACCAGCGCGCGCATGCCCTCCGCGTACGCCTTCTGCAGCATCAGGATCCGGCGCACGTCGGGGTGGTGCGTGATGGTGACGCGCGGTGCGGTCTTGTCCATCATCTGGGTCAGGTCGGCGCCCTGGACGCGGTTCTTCGCGTAGTCCAGCGCGTTGAGGTAGCCGGTCGACAGCGTCGCGATGGCCTTGGTGCCCACCATCATCCGGGCGTACTCGATGACCTTGAACATCTGCGCGATGCCGTCGTGCACGTCGCCGACGAGCCACCCGATGGCCGGCTCCTTCTCGCCGAAGGTGACCTCGCAGGTCGTGGAGACCTTGATGCCCATCTTCTTCTCGACGTTGGTGACGTAGGCGCCGTTGCGGCCCTTCAGCTCACCCGTCTCGAGGTCGACGAAGTACTTGGGCACGAGGAACAGCGACAGGCCCTTGGTGCCGGGCCCGGCGCCCTCGGGACGGGCCAGCACCAGGTGGACGATGTTGTCGGCCATGTCGTGCTCGGCGGAGGTGATGAACCGCTTCACGCCCTCGATCCGCCAGGTGCCGTCACCGTTGTCGAAGGCCTTGGTGCGGCCTGCGCCCACGTCGGAGCCGGCGTCGGGCTCGGTGAGGACCATGGTGGCCCCCCAGCCCTTGTCGATCATCAGCTCGGCCCAGCGCTTCTGCTCGTCGTTGCCGAGGTGGTCCAGGATCGCGGCGAAGCCGGGGCCGGACATGTACATGAACGCGGCCGGGTTGGAGCCGAGCAGCATCTCCGCGGCCGCCCAGCGCAGCGACGGGGGCGCGCCGGTGCCGCCGAGGTGCTCCGGCAGGTCCAGCCGCCACCACTCCGCGTCCATGAGCGCGCGGAAGGACTTCTTGAACGACTCGGGGATGGTCACCGAGTTGGTCGCCGGGTCGAACACCGGCGGGTTGCGGTCGGCGTCGGCGAAGGACTCCGCCAGCGGACCGGCGGCCAGCCGCTCGACCTCCTGCAGCACGTGCTTGGCCGTCTCGGGGTCCATGTCGTGGAAGGGGCCGACCCCCATCCGGTCCTGGGCTCCGAACACCTCGAAGAGGTTGAACTCCAGGTCGCGCAGGTTGGACTTGTAGTGGGTCATCGCTCTCCGCCTCGGCGTTCGGTGAGTGACGGGGCCCCCGAAGCCCTCCCCGGGGTAAGCCCGCCCGACGGCGGTTACCCGTCGGTAACCCCCATGATGCTACTCGCCGGTAACAAACGCAAGCGTGACCTGAGTCACACCCTGAGTGAGGGGTGGTCTACAGCCTCCGGGCGCTCACTCAGCGTGATGCCACCCGCTGCTCCGAACGGGTGACGACGACACCGAGCGTGGCGAGGGCCGTCCCGCGGCGGTCAAACCCGTTGCCGTTCGGGGTCTTTGGTCCTCAAGACGGATGCCATGGCCTCCGATCACTGGACCATGATGAGCACCGCAGCCCGCACCACCTCCGTCCTTCTCTCGGCCGCCACGGTTCTGGCGGGCGCCGCGCTGCTCGCTCCGCCCGCCGCGACGGCGGTGTCCGTCCCTCCGGCCACCACGGCCGCGGGGGTGTCCGCCGCCTCCCCGATCACCTACACGGTGCGCGCCAAGGCAGGGCTGTCCCCCGAGAAGCGCTCGCACCTGGTCAAGTTCCACAGCCTCAAGGCGGCCAAGGCCAAGAGCACGTCCACCTGCCCGACCTGGCCGTCGTACGCCGCGCAGATCGAGGCGGTCAGCACCACGACGCCGCGGTCGTCCCCGTCCGGCTCCTGCGCGGCCATCGTCTCGGCGGCCAGCCGGAGCAGGTTGAACGACCCGACCAGGTTGACCGCGACGGTGTGCTCGAACACGTCCTGGGGTGAACCCCCGCGCGGCCCAGCACGCGTACCGACGGGGCGACGCCGGCGCAGCTGACCGGCGACCCGCAGCGGCGCCAGCCCGGCAGCCGCGGCCACCGCAGCCCGCACGTCGTCCTCCGCCGTGACGTCGGCTGACGAACACGGCGACTGCCGCCGGCCGCCCGGACTCTCCGCGGCAGCCTCCCCGGTGACGCGGGCAGGTCGACGAGCACGACGGCCGCCCCCTCGGCGGCGAGTCGGCCCGCGGTCGCCCGTCCCAGTCCGGAGGCGGCACCGGTGACCACGGCTGAGGCGTGCGCTAGGTCCATGCCGCCAGTGTCCCGCGACGTCCGAGCGACGCGATCCTCAGCCCGACCCCTTCGCTCCGGGAGCGCCGTACGGCGACTGACGTCGGACCAACACGACCAAGTGACGACGGTCCCCACGGCCAGGCCGACGGCCAGCAGCACCAGGTTCCAGCCGCATGGCTGTACCAGCAGCGTGCCGCCTGCCTCCGGGCGGGCGAGGGCGAACGGGACGCCCACCAGGAGCAGGGCACCCAGCAGCACCAGAGCCACCTGCACCGGGACCCGGACCCGCCGGGGACGCCCGCGTGGCCACCCAGCCGCCGAGGAGCACCAGCGGGACGAGCACAGGTCGTCCAGGACCAGGGCACCCACCAACCACGCCGCCACCCCGACCGGGGAGGCCCGGTCGGCGTCGACGCCATGAGTTGCGCCAGACCCACGCCGATGAGGAGGACTCCGGCGCCGGCGACGACGACGCGACCGGTCATGCCACGACTCATGCCACGACCTCCACCCGCCCGACCCACTTGGTCTGGAGTACCCCGGGACGGTTGGGCGCGATGAGCCGTACGGGGAACCCGTGGTCCGGAGTGAGCTCACGACCGTCCAGGCGCAGCGCCAGGAGGGTGTCCGGGTGGCGGGCGAACTGCGGGGGGACCTCCGCGGAGGCGTAGAGACCGTCCCTCTCCAGCGACACCGTGCGCACGGTCGCGGACTCCGGTACGCCGCTGCGGTCGAGCAGGTCGCGCAGGCGTATGCCGCTCCAGCGACCGGTCGCGCTCCAGCCCTCCACGCACGCGATCGGCAGGTCCACCTGCGTCTGCGGGAGCCGCTGGAGGTCCGCCAGCGAGTACTCCGCCAGTCGTGGACCCGCCACCACGAGCCGGTAGCCGGGGTCTGCACCGGCGGCGACGACGCCAGCGGCCGCGGCGGTCCGGTTCACCGGCATCCCCTGGGGAGCCTGCTCCGGGGACCGCGGCGCGAGCAGCCCGGCCCAGCCCAGCGGACGCAGCGTCTGCCCGACGGTGGTGGCGGTGATCGCTGCCGCGCCCCCCACCGCGGCCCACAGCACGGCGCGCCGACCGACGGTGCCGCCGGGGGCGGACGGGGCCTCGGTGGCGCCGTCCTCCGGGGAACGGTCCTCGGCACGTGCGTCGTCCACGGGTGCACGACGGTCGTGGTGCCGCAGGCCGCGGACGATCGCGGGCCACTTCACCGCGAGGTGGACGAGCACGGACCCGGCCACGACCCACGCCACCGCGTAGTGGGCGGCGGGGAAGAAGAAGGGCCACAGGTACAGGTGCGCGACGTTGAGCACGCCGGTGAGGAGCTCGAAGCCGGTGGCCGCGGCGAGCAGCGCGACGCTGCCCCTCTCCAGCGCGTGCCGCCAGGACCGCACCGGTGGCCAGACGAACAGCCGCGGGTAGACCGACCACAGCTTGGCGACCAGGAGAGGGAGGGCGGCCAACCCGGTGGCCACGTGCAGGCCCTGGCTGACGCGGTAGCCCCAGACCGGGCCCGCCGGCAGTGGCAGCCAGCTGACCGGGTTCTGGTGCAGGTGGCTGACCAGGCCGGTCGCGAAGCAGACGGCGATCGCCGCCCCGAGCAGCGTGCCCAGCCGGGCGGTCAGCCACTCGCTGCGGGCCCGGCTCGGGAACGCATCCGCGGCGAACATCGGCAGCGGCGGCGGGCCGCCCCTGCCCGGCAGATTCATGACCGGCTCGCACTCACGGGGGCGCGGTCGCGCCGGTCGCCGCGCACGGACCGCACCAGGTGGGCGAACGCGCGCCCGTCCAGTTGCCACTGCTCCCGGACTTCCCATCCGCTGGCGCGCGCGGCCCGGGGGAGCGCCTCCGCCGGGACCCACGCCCAGGAGAACCACCCGGCCGACCCCCGGGTGGCGAGGCGGACCCGGTCCACGCGGCCACCCAGCGCACCGTCGTCCCCGCAGGCCACCTCCACCAGCGCGTCGCCGTGTGGCGCCACGAGCTCCGCGACCCGGCGCAGCAACCGAACCGGATCCCCACCGATGCCGATGTTGCCGTCGAGCAGCAGCGCCGTCCGCCAGCCCCCGGGGTGCGGGACGGCCCCGAACACGTCGGCGACGACGGCCTCTCCACGTTGCTGGGCCAGCCGGACCGCCGCCGGGCTCACGTCGATCCCCATCGCCGTGACACCGGCGCTGCCGAGGGCCGTGAGCATTCGTCCCGGGCCGCACCCGATGTCGAGCGCCGGTCCGAGGGTCCGCGCCACGACGGAGTGGTCGGCCTCGTCGGCGTCGCCGTGCCACCGCCGGGTGTCCACGGTCATGGTCCGACCACGGTGGTCGAGCATCACCAGGTGGCCCTGGACCACCACCGCGCACTCCGGCCAGTGGGGCCGCTGCTTACGGCCGCCTCGTGACAATGCCTGAAAGAGTCTGTGGGGCAACGGGAATCGCGATCTCGTCGGACTCACCAGGAGGGGCATGCCGCCACGCTAGGAGTCCCGGCCGGGCACGGACAGGGCTGCGCGATTACGGACCCGTGACGCGTCGCCGCAGGTTGCTACGGAAGTCTTACGCCGCCCGCCGCACCCTGCCGCGGACGGGCCTCCGGCTCGTAGCGTCAACGCCGTGGTGTCCGACGTGCGGACGGGTTCGCCCGCGGGACGGCGCGGACCCGCTGCCGTCCCGCGGCGGCGTCACGTCGTCGCCCGGGCCGTTGCGTCGTGGCCGGAGCGGCTGCTGCGGGCCGTGTCGGTTCTGCCCGTGCTCGCGTACCTCGTGGTGGCGCTGCAGCGGATCGGGTACCCGTACGAGCTGTCGTACTTCGAGGGCAGCACGGTGGAGGTCGCCGCTCGGGTGACCGACGGGCTGCCGCTGTACGGGCCGCCCTCGACGGACTTCGTCCCGTGGCCGTACCCGCCGCTGTACTTCTGGTTGTCCGGCAACGTGTTCCACGTGACCGGCGTGAGCCTCACCGCGATGCGCGCAGTGTCACTGCTGGCCAGCGTCGCAGCCATCGTGCTGCTGGGCCTCATCGTGCGTCGGGTGACGGGCGACCGGACCGCGGCCATGGTCGCGGCCGGCCTGTTCGCCGCCACGTACTGGGTGTCCGACCTGTGGTTCGACACCGCACGTGTCGACTCCCTGCTGATCGCGCTGCTGCTGGCTGCGGTCCTGGCGGCGACGTACGCCCGCGGCGGTGCCGGCGGCGGTGTCGTCGGGCTGCTGGTCGTGGCGGCGTTCCTCACCAAGCAGAACGCGCTGGTCGCCGCGGCCCCGCTGCTGGTCTGGCTGGTGGTCCGACGACCCCGGGCGGGCTGGGTGGCGACGGCCGTCACGGTCGGCGGATCCCTGCTGTCCGTGCTCGCCGGCGACCTGGTGACCGGCGGCTGGTACAGCCGCTCGGTGCTGCTGCAGCTGGTGGGCCACGGCGTGGTGGCGCGCTGGCTGGTGAACTTCTGGGTCGCCGACGTCGTGCTGCCGTTCGCGGTCGTGCTCGCGGCGCTGGCGTGGCTGGGCCTCCGGCGAGGCCGTCGCCCGATTCCGCGGTGGCGCCTGCCCGACGCGGGGCCGGTCTACGCCGCCGTGGCCGGGCTGTGGCTGGCCGGAGTGGCTGGGCGCCTGCACGAGGGTGGGGGCGGCAACGTCGCCATCCCGGCCCACGCGGGCACCGCTCTCCTGGTCGGCGTGGCCGTCGCCGCGGCCCTCGGTCACGCCGATGCCTCTCGTGTCGCGACCGCGATGGTGCTGTCGGTCGCCGTGGCCCTGCAGAGCGCGGTCCTGGTGCTGTGGAACCCGCGGCCGCTGCCCACGGCGGCAGACCGCGCCGCCGGTGACCGTCTCGTCGCCCTGCTCGCGTCCCTCCCGGACCGGGTGCTGGTGCCGTCGCACCCGTACTACCTGCGGCTGGCGGACCGGCCCGGGCACGCCTCCCTGATCGCCGTGAACGACATGCTGGCCACCCGCCCGGGACCGGCTCGCGACGCGCTGCAGCGCGACCTGCCGTGGAGCCTGACGGGAGTGTCGGCCCTCGTGCTGGACTCGGCCGACGACGCCCACCTGTTCGGGCCGGCGCTGCAGCGTGACTTCACCCTGGTGTCGACGCGCGTCGTGCCGGACGACGCTCTCGAACCGGTCGCCGACGTCGCCACCCGACCTGCGTTGCTGTACGTACGCACGTCCCGGCTGCCGGACGTGCTGCCGCTGCTGGACCGCTCGGTCGTGGTGGGGACCCCGTGACCGCGCGGGTCGACGTCGTGCTGCCCGTCCTCGACGAGGCGGCCGCTCTGCCGTGGGTGCTGACGCGGATGCCGGACGGGTTCCGCCCGATCGTGGTCGACAACGGGTCGAGCGACGGGTCCGCGGACGTGGCGCGGTCGCTCGGCGCCGTGGTCGTGTCGGAGCCGGCCCGCGGGTTCGGCGCCGCGTGCTTCGCCGGCCTGCTCTCGGCGACGGCGCCAGTCGTGGCGTTCCTCGACGCCGACGCCAGCCTCGACCCGGGCGACCTGCCCGTCGTGTGCGGGCCGGTGCTGGACGGCCGCGCGGACCTCGTCCTCGGCCGGCGGGTCGCCGCGCCCGGGGCGATGCCCTGGCACGCCACAGCGGCGAACCACTACCTGGCGTACCGGGTGCGGCGGGGCTCGGACGTCCCGCTGCGGGACCTCGGTCCGATGCGGGCGGCACCCCGCGAGGACCTGCTGGCGCTCGGCCTGCGCGACCGCCGCTTCGGCTGGCCGCTGGAGATGGTGCTGCGCGCCGCCCGCGCCGGCTGGCGGATCGAGGAGCGGCCGGTGCCGTACCGGCCCCGGATCGGACGCTCGAAGGTGAGCGGCACGGTGCGCGGCAGCGCCCGGGCCGCGCGTGACATGTCCCGCCTGCTCCGGGAGTACTCATGAACGTGCTGGTGATGGCCAAGGAGCCCCGGCCCGGCCTGGTGAAGACCCGGCTGTGTCCGCCGCTGACGCACGCACAGGCGTGCGACGTGGCGACCGCGGCCCTGGCGGACACGCTGGTGGCGGTCGCGCGCAGCGGCGCGACGACCCGCGTCCTCGCCCTCGACGGGGCACCCGGCCCCTGGCTGCCCGCCGGCTTCACGGTGCTGCCGCAGTCCGGGCGGACGTTCGCGGAGCGGCTCGCGCGGGCGTGGTCCCACTGCTCGGGCCCGACCCTCCAGATCGGAATGGACACCCCGCAGGTGTCCGGCCCGGACCTCGACGAGGCCTTGGGCGACCTCGAGCTGTCGGGTGGAAGGGGCGTGCTCGGCCGGTGCCCCGACGGCGGCTGGTGGGCGCTGGGGATGGACCGCCCGCGGCCGGAGGTGTTCGACGGGGTCCCGATGAGCACGGCGGTGACCGGAGAGACGCAGCGGCGACGGATGCGGCAGCTCGGTCTCGACCCCCGACCGCTGCCGGAGGTCGTCGACGTGGACACCTGGACGGACGCCGTCACGGTGGCCGGGCTCGCGCCCCACGGGTCCTTCGGGCGGACCGTGCGCGGACTGGCGGACGACCTGCGGGAGGCGTCGTGAGGGTCCTGGTGACCGGCGGAGCGGGGTTCATCGGCTCCCACGTGGTCGACCTGCTCGTCGCCGAGGGGCACGACGTCGTCAGCGTCGACGTCGTCAGCGACGCCGCGCACTCCGTGGTGCCCGACTACCTCAACCCGGCGGCCGAGCACGTGCGGGTCGCGGTGCAGGACCTCGGGGTGCTGGAGCGCATCAGCGCCGGTGTGGACGCGGTCTGCCACCAGGCGGCGCGGGTCGGGCTGGGGGTGGACTTCGACGACGTGACCCGCTACGTCGACGACAACGACATGGGCACCGCCACGGTGCTACGGGCGCTGCACCGCAACGGGTTCCGGGGTCGGTTCGTCCAGGCGTCGAGCATGGTCGTGTACGGCGAGGGGGCGTACCGCTGCCCCACGCACGCAGCCGTGGCACCCGGACCGAGGTCGGTCTCCGACCTCGACGCGGGGCGGTTCGAACCGCCCTGCCCCGCGTGCGGCGGCCCGCTGGAGCCGCGGCTGGTCACGGAGGATGTGCCGTGCGACCCCCGCAACGTGTACGCGGCGACGAAGGTGCACCAGGAGCACCTGGCCGCTGCGTACGCCGCGGTGTCCGGCGCCGACGTGGTCTCGCTGCGCTACCACAACGTCTACGGCCCGCGGATGCCCCGGGACACGCCGTACGCCGGCGTGGCCAGCATCGTGCGCAGTATGTACGAGGCCGGTGTCGCACCCCGGGTCTTCGAGGACGGCGCCCAGCGGCGGGACTTCGTGCACGTGGACGATGTGGCCGCGGCGAACGTACTGGCGCTGACCGCACCCGGTCGCATCGGCGGTGCGTACAACGTCGCCTCGGGACGGGTGTGCACCGTGGCTGAGATGGCCGAGGCGGTCGGGTCCGCCTTCGGGGCGGGCGCGCCCCGGCCGCGGGTCACCGGGGAGTACCGGGTGGGAGACGTCCGGCACGTCACGGCGAGCCCGGTGCGGGCGTGGCAGGCGTTCGGGTTCCGCGCAGCCGTCGACGCCCGCGACGGGCTGCGGCGGTTCGCCACGGCCCCACTCCGCGAGCCGGTCGCGGTCCGGCCCCTGCCGCGGGGGGTGGTCGGGGCGGCGCGCTGACGGGACCGTGCGGGCGAGTGGCCCCCGGGGCGCTACGGTGCCACGGTCACGGTCGGCGCGCGTGCAGAGGAGGTGGGCCGTGGGTCGTCGGGATGCCCCGCCGTGGGCGGGCAGCGTCACGCCGGTCGGGCCTCCGCCGGACTCGGTGCCGCACACCAACGACCTGGCCTACGCCGGGGCGGTGACCGGCATCTGGTCCGGCGTGCTCAGCCTGCTGGTCTACCTGCTGGCGCGGCTGCTCGGCGTCCCGATGGAGATCCAGGTGGGCTTCGCGCCGGAGCTGCGCGAGGTCTCCTGGCTGCTGCCGCTGCTGGTGCCGATCGCCGCGGCCATGGCCGGCGCCCTGCTCACGGCGCTGTTGCTGGGGCGACGGGGGGCGCGCCGGATCGCGTTCTGGGTGGGGACCGCCGTGGCGGCCGCCTCGCTGTGGATCCCGCTGGTCCAGCCGCCGGACGTCCTCTGGTCGACCCGGATCTGGCTGTCGGTGATGCACGTCATCACCTGGTTCCTCGTGGTGCCGCAACTGGCCCGCATCGTGGGCGACTCCGAGCCCGGCCAGTACGAGCTGCGCTGACCCCGCCGCCAGTTGGGCACACGATCCGCTATGCGGATCGTGTGCCCAACTCGGGCGGCGTGGCGCGGACGAGAGGGGGAACACGATCCGGGTGATGGGACGCCAGTGACACGAGGTGCGGCCGCGGACAACCCTCTGACGCGGCCAGGAGGCTTCCGCGGGGTGCGGAGCAGGCGGGCGCCGCGTCGCCGGCGCCGTCGCGGCCACCCGAGCGGCCACCTCCTGGCTCAGTGCGATGAAGCGGTCCACCGCGGGTGCGTGGGTGCGCCCCTGCCGGGTCGCCACCAGCACCTGCCGCGGCTCCAGCGGCGGGTCCAGCGGCCGCACGTCCACCCCCGGGTCGTCGAGGTCCACGGCGAGTAGCGGCAGGATCGCGGACCCCATACCGGCGCGGACCATGGCCTGCACCGCGGAGTTGTCGTTCGAGCGGAACACATAGCGCGGAGCGACCCCGACCGCGCGCAGGCCGTCATCGATCCGGGTCTGGCAGGACGACTCCTGCTGCCCGATCATCGACGCCCCGGACAGGTCGGTGGTCGCGTAGGAGTCCGCGTCGGCCGTGCCCGCCGGCAGCAGCACCACGAACGGGTCGCGGCCCAGCTCGACCAGCTCCAGGCGGTCGTCGTCGACCGGACCGACCAGGAAGGACAGGTCGAGGTCGCCGTCGGCGAGCCGCTCGATCAGCTCCTCGTTCACGTCGGACTCGAACAGCGTGATGTCCAGCTCGGGCGACTCTGCCAGGACCAGCCCGACGACCGACGGCAGCAGCTTCACCGACACCGACTGGAAGGTCCCCACCACCAGGCGACCGTGGGTGCCGGCGCGCAGCTCGGCCAGCTCGTGCTCGGCCAGCACCAGCCGGTCCAGGATCGCCCGCGCGTGCTCGAGCAGCAGCGCACCGGCCGGGGTGATCTCGACCGGCCGCGGGCCGCCCGGCCGGTCGAACACCGGCTGTCCGATCGCCCGCTCCAGCCCGGCGATCTGCTGGCTGATCGCCGCCTGGGAGAAGCCCAGCCGCGCGCCGGCGCGGCCGAACGACCCCTCCTCGGCGACGGCCCGCAGCGCGAGCAGGTGACGGATCTCGAGGTCCCGGACGCCGGCCATGTCGATAAGACTAGCCGATGATGAGTATGACGAGATATCGCTTTACGTAATGGACCTGCCCGACCTACCGTCGTGGACGAAGACACCACGAGAGGAGGTCGCCATGACCGTCACCACCCACCCCACCGCCCACCCGACCACCGCTGCCCGGGCGTTTGAGGACACCCGTCCTGCGGACTCCGTCGTCACCTACCCGTGGGCCCTGGCCGAGCTCGGTCACGCGCTGGCGGAGGAGGGCTTCGGCCCGTACGAGGCGGCCGTCGCCGACCTGTCCCGCGAGGCCGCGCGGCGCGACGCCGCCCCGGCCCTGCTGGCGGTCCTCGCCGACACCACGGCACCCGAGGTGGTGCGGCTGCGCGCGTACGCCCGCGCCGCCGCCCTGGTCTCCCGCGCCTGACCGCCGCGCACAGTTCCACCCCGCGTTCCCACCCCGTACCCCCCGCCCTTCCGCGGCGGAATGAGTCCCCACGTTGCTTGCGGCCCGACATGGGCCCCCCAAACGACGTGGGGACTCATTCCGTCGAGGGGTGGGGGAGGCAGCGGAGGTCGCTCGGCTGGCGTGGAGGGATGAACTCAACAACTGTTGACTTCATGACGCGGGAGTCCTAGCGTCGCCGGTATGCGCGCGATGATCGTCAAGGAGTTCCGCGAGCTGCGGCGGGACCACCGGACCCTGGCCATGCTGATCGCGATGCCGCTGCTGCTGCTCATCGTGTTCGGCTACGCGGCGAACTTCTCGGTGGACTCGGTCCCCACCGCCGTGGTGGGGCCGCAGGCCGAGCAGGCCCAGCAGCTGCTGCCCGACTTCTTCGACGTCACCGTGGTGGCACCGGACGACACCCAGGCCGACGCCGAGACGCTGATCCAGCGCAACGAGGTCGACGTCGCATTCGTCACCGGCAGCACCCCGGTGCTGGCGCTGGTCGACGGCTCGAACCTGTTCGCCGCCCAGTCGATCGTCTCGGTCCTCAACCGGCTCGGCGACCAGGTGACCACCGAGGTCCTCTACAACCCGGACCTGAAGACGTCCTGGGTGATGGTCCCGGCGATCATCGGCCTCATCCTCACGTTCATCGGCACGATCATCACCAGCATCGGCCTGGTGCGGGAGCGCCAGACGGGCACGCTCGAGCAGTTGGCGGTCATGCCCATCAAGCCCAGTGCGGTGATCCTCGGGAAGATCGCCCCGTACTTCCTGCTCGCGTCGCTGGACATGGCGGTGGTGACGCTGCTGGGGATGTGGCTGTTCGGGGTCCCGTTCAACGGCAACCCGTTCGCGTTCGCACTGGGAGCAGGGCTGTTCCTGTTCGTCGTCCTAGGCCTCGGCGTGTTCATCTCGACGGTGTCGCAGAACGCGGGGCAGGCCATCCAGTTGGCCTTCTTCTTCCTGCTCCCGCAGATCCTGCTGTCCGGCATGATCTTCCCGCTGGACGCGATGGCCGCGGGCGTGCGCTGGATCGCGTTCTTCCTGCCCCTCACCTACTTCACGATGATCTCCCAGGGGATCATGCTGCGCGGCGCCCCGATCGACTCGCTGTGGCTGCCGTTCCTCATGCTCACCCTGATGGCGCTCGTGGTGTTCACCGGTGCGGTGCTGCGGTTCCGGCGCGACCTCGCCCCGGGTCGCCGGCGACACCACCGGGCGAAGGCGACGGCAGCCGCCGGGGCGTCGTCGTGACGTACGGGCTCACCGGTGCGACGGTCCGCTTCGGCCACGTGACCGCACTGGACGACGTGACCCTGCCGGTGCCGGCCGGCCGGGTCACCGCGGTGGTCGGGGGCGACGGGGCAGGCAAGTCCACGCTGCTGCGCGCCATGGTCGGCGAGGTCGTCCTCGACTCTGGGACGGTCGAGGCTCCGCCCCCGCAGGAGATCGGCTACCTCCCGGCGAGTGCCGGGTCCTGGCTCGACCTCACCGTGCAGCAGAACGTCGACTTCGTCGGCGGCACCTACGGCCTGCGCGGCGACGCGCTGCGCTCGCGGGCCGACCCGCTGCTGCAGCGAGCCGGGCTGGCGGACGTGCGCGACCGGCTGTCCGGTCAGCTGTCCGGCGGGATGCGGCGCAAGCTCGGCTTCGTGCTCGCGATGCTGCCCGACCCCCGGCTGCTGGTGCTGGACGAGCCGAGCACCGGCGTGGACCCGGTCAGCCGGGTCGACCTGTGGCGGCTGGTGTCGGAGGCGGCCG
>JAWKJK010000007.1 GCA_041393815.1 Candidatus Nanopelagicales bacterium
GTCCTGGGTGCCGACGTCCTGGGCGCGCTGGCCCGCATCGCCAGCCGGGGGATGATCGTGGCCCGGGGCGAGGACGTCCGCGTGACCGCTACGCGCTAGGAGCTCGCGTCGACGGTGATCGGCCTACTGCGGGATCGGCTCCGGTCGCCACCGTTCTGCCACAGATCGACGGTTTGCCACAGGTGATCCGAGACGTCAGGCGGATCCTGGAGGTACCCTGCGAACGCGTTTTCGCAGGTCAGAGCCCCGGCCTGGGGGAGCCGATCAAGATCGAATCGACCCAGACGCACTCGTAATGCGTAGGTCGTCGGTTCGATTCCGACAGGCGGCTCCACGTTCCCCGGGTCCGGGGGTCGGCGGGAACCTCGAGCGGCAATCGACATTCCTCGTCACCACGGACCCCAGGTCCAACGGCCCGCGTCGCCGGCTGCGCTCCGGAGGAGAATGCCGGGGGAGGCTCCGCATGGGGGGTGCCGGTCGAACCATCCTGGTGGTGATTGTCGCGGCCAGCCTGACAGGCTGTGCCGGAGGGACGGGCAGTGATGTCGTCGGGGCTCCACCCGACGATGCCACCGCGGTCGTGGGAGCCTCGACCTGCACGCTCACCGACGTCAGTGACGACGTCGTCGACGATGTCCGGGTCATCGTCGAGCGGTTCGAGTGCGAGGACACGATGTCCGACCCCCGAGTGACCGGGACCGAGACGTTGCTCAGCACGTCGCGGATCGAGCCGGGAGCGGACGCTGGCACCTGGAGCGCCCCGGACGCCGTGCTGACGACGGACGGCGGAACGTGGCGCGGGTGGGCGCAGGGCGTGGTCGACCTGACCGGGGTGCTCCCCTTCGCGGAGGGTGTCACCCCGTTCAACTACGGCGAGGCGCACTACGTGGGCGAGGGCGCATACCAGGGACTGGAGTACCACGTGTACGTCAGTGGATCGAACTCCGAGCTTGGCGTAGCGGGATGGATCACGTCGACCAACTGACGGCGCCGTCGGTATCGCGGGGCGTCTCCACGAGTTCCTCGTACGTCAGGAGCTGCTCGGCGGCGGTGCGACGTAGTCGAGGTCGAGCGTGTCGGTCTGGTCGCCCCAGGTGAGGGTCAGTCGCCAGCACCCCGGCTGGGGGAGGTCGAGGGTGCCGGGTCCCGGTCCTTCGGGTCGCTCGCGAAACACGACGTCCCCGGTCCCCGACAGGCGCGCCTCGATGCGCAGGGGTGTTGGTCCGGTCAGGGGCTCCCGTGGGACGAGGAGCACCTTGTTCTGCGGCGCGGGGTCCTGCGACGCCACCAGCGGCTGGCTGAAGGGGACGGCGACGATGCGGCCGGCATGACCGACGGCCCGGGGGACCTGGGCCCCGTCGCTGAAGCCGGTCATCGCCCACTCCGGCAGCGCCCCGACCCGGACGTCACTGCGGCAGTCCTCGGTGGCCGTCGGTTCCGAGCACCCGGCCAGACTGATCGCCACGGCCGCCGCGGTGACTCCGAGGAGCAGGGCCCGGCGACGCACGGCGTCACGCCAGACGGCACCGGTCCGCCGGCGGACCCGCGGGAAGCGCGCAGTTGTGAGCCGAGCGGTCGTCTCCCGGGCCGTACGTCGCGCGGAAGCGACTCGTCGGCTCACGTCTGCACCGAGGACCAGCCGGCGGCGTGCAGGCGCTCGAAGGCGTCGAGCAGCAGGTCGAGGGTGAACTCGAACTCCGACTGCTCGTCGCACGCGCCGGTCGGGTTGCGGGTGGCGGCGTCGAGGGCGATGGCCGTGACGTACGGGAAGGCCTGGGCCAGCTGCTGCATCACCTCGGGCGGGGGAGGCGCTTCCTCGCCGCCCGCCGCCGGTGAGGAGAACGCCTCCGGGCTGAACCCCCAGATCCGGTGGCCCAGGGCGTGCATCGCGTGGTGGGTGAGGTCCACCGAGAAGCCCGCGTCGATGAGGTCCCCGGCGAGGGTGTCCATGTGACGCAGCACGCTCGGCGTGCGGCGCGTCGCGCCCTCGATGGCGGGTCGCAACCACGGGTGGACGAGCAGGGCCTGCCGGGCGGCCAGGATCCGGGCCCGGACGGTGTCCCGCCAGTCCGTCCCCAGCGGCGGTGCTGCGTACCCGTCGATGACCGCGTCGAGCATCCCGGCGACCAGGTCGTCCTTGTCGGCGACGTGCTTGTACAGCGCCATCGGCACCACGCCGAGTCGCCCCGCCAACGCCCGCATGCTCACCGCGTCCAGGCCCTGCTCGTCGGCCAGCGCGACCGCCTCGGCGACGACCCGCGTGCGGTCCAGGGGCGTGCGGCGAGGAGAGCCAGCGGGCACGGCGGGCCTCCCCGGGGCTTGACGAGGTGTACAGCGTACGCCTAGCGTGCCCGGACACGGAGGTGTACGCCGTACACCTGATCCCGGGAGGACGCCATGACCCACGACCGCAAGCTCGCCCTCGTCGCCGGAGTGCTCTACCTGGCCACCTTCGTGACCTCGATGCCCGCCCTGGCGCTGAAGACGCCGTTCCTCGATTCCGGTGCGCATCCTCTGTGGGCGGCTTGGGGGTCGGTCCTCGAGGTGCTGCTGGCCGCTGCCTGCGTGGGCACTGCTGTCGTGCTCTACCCGGTCACCCGCCGCGGCAGCGAGCCGCTCGGGCTGGCGTTCGTGGCCTCGCGCACGATCGAGGCCGCTCTGATCCTGGTAGGGGTGCTGGCCGTGCTGTCGCTGCTGTCCCTGAGGAACGACGCCGTGGCGACAGCGACCGCGTCGGCCGCGCTCACCGAACTGCACACGTACGCGTTCCTGCTCGGTCCGGCGGTGATGTCGGCGACCAACGCCCTGCTGCTGGGCACGATGCTGTATCGCACCCGGCTCGTCCCGCGGGTGATCCCGGCGGTGGGCCTGGTCGGCGGGCCGCTCCTGCTGGTCTCGTCGGCCGGCGTCATGCTGGGCGCCTGGACCCAGATGACCGCGATCGGCACGGTCGCCGCGCTGCCCGTCGCGGCGTGGGAGTTCGCGCTCGGGATCTGGCTGGTGGCCAAGGGGTTTCGACCGGAGGCACTCGCGGCGCTGCCGTCACCGGTTCTCAGTCCAACTGCCGCGGCGTCGGGACCCGCGGTGCCCGAGCTCGACTCGGTCGTCGCCAGCTGACGTCAGCCGCAGCCGCAGGCTCCGCCGCAGCAGCCGCCGCCGGAGCCGCCCGGGGCCGGCTGCGGGCCGGGCCGGGTCCCCACGCCGACCGCGGAGATGCCGAGCAGTCGGACGGTGTCGTCGTGCCCCTCGGGGCAGGCCGCGGGTACGCCGGACTCGGCCATCGGCCGGACCACCGTGAACGTGTCGCCGCAGGCGCGGCAGCGGAACTCGTACGTCGGCATGCGCCGAGGGTAGGCGTCACGTGCCCGCGTCGCCGAGTCGGCCGTCCGCCCCGTCCCACCGAGACCGCTGCTACCGGTGCCGATGTGGGCCCGGAAGCAACTGGTTTCGGCGAAGGGGGAAGGGGGCACGCCGGCACGCGCGGGCGCCCTAGCCTGAGCCCGTGTCCTCTCGTCTCGCGGCGATCCTCGCGCTGGCCGGTCTCCTCGGCGGGCTGGTCTGCATGGGCCTCGCCGCGGTCCAGGACTTCCCGTTCGGTCTGGTGGCCCTCGGCCTTCTCGTCGTGGCTGTCTGGGTGGCCTGGGAAGGGCTGATCCGCACCGGCACCACCCGGTACGTCGCATGGTCGGTCGCCGCGCTCCTCGTGGTGGGCGCCGTCGGCTCGATCCTCGTCAACGGGATCCACGTGGTGGGCCTGACCGGGATTGCTGTCCTCGTCGCCGCGGTCGTCGTCAGCAAGCGCGCCTTCACCGTCCACCGCCGGCTGTCGCCGGCCGCACCGCCCACCAGGGCCGTCGTCGTCTACAACGTGAAGTCCGGCGGCGGCAAGGCGGTGAGCAACAACCTGGCCGAGGAGGCCCGCGCGCGCGGCATCACCCCGCGGGAGTTCCAGCCGGGCGAGGACTGGGAGCAGGTCGTCCGCGACCTGGTGGCCGACGGCGCCGACGGGCTGATGGCGGCGGGTGGCGACGGCACCCAGGCGCTGGTCGCCACCATCGCCGCCGAGCACGACCTGCCGTTCGCCTGCATTCCCGCGGGCACCCGCAACCACTTCGCGCTCGACCTCGGCGTGGACCGGGAGGACGTCGTGGGAGCGCTGGACGCGTTCGTCAACGGCGGGGAGAAGCGGGTCGACCTGGCGGAAGTCGGCGGGCGGGTGTTCGTCAACAACGTCTCCCTCGGCCTGTACGCCGAGGCGGTGCAGCGCGAGGGTTACCGCGAGGCGAAGATCCGCACCATCCTCGGCACCGTCCCCGAGGTCCTCGGGCCCGGCGGCGACAGCCCGCAGGAGCTGCGGTGGACCGACCAGGACGGCGAACACCGCTCGTCGGCGGCCGTGATCCTGGTGTCCAACAACGTGTACCGGCTCGGCCGGATGATCGGGTCGGGCACCCGGCCGACGATGTCCGCCGGCGTCCTCGGGGTGGCGGTGATCGGCGGGGAGACGGACACCGGACGCCGGTCGCTGCTGGAGCAGTCGACCGCGCAGGAGTTCACCGTCGACTCCGACGGCGACATCCCGCTCGGGGTGGACGGCGAGGCGTTGCGGATGTCCGCGCCGGTCACCTTCCGGATCCGTCCGGCCGCGCTGCGGGTGCGGATCGCGCCGCAGCACCCCGGTGCCTCCCCGTCGGCCGCCCAGCCGACGAGCATCGGCGACGCCCTCCGACGGCTGGCCCGGGTCGCCGGCGGCGCCGATCCCGACTCCCTCGGCTAGGCAGACGTCGGCTCGGCCGACCGTCGAAGCGGGATGTCGAGCCGCTGGGCCAGGTCGCGGTACGAGATGCCGAACGTTTCGACCACCCCCGCCCCGGCCGGCCCCAGCTCGAAGACGGCCAGGTCGGTATACAGCCGGTGGACGCAGCGGACCCCGGTCAGCGGATAGGTGCACTCGCGCACCAGCTTCGGGCGCCCGTCCTTCGTGAACAGCGTCATCATCACGAACACCTGACGGGCCCCGATGGCGAGGTCCATGGCACCTCCGACCGCGGGTATGTCGTCGGGGTCCCCGGTGTGCCAGTTCGCCAGATCACCCGTCGCGGAGACCTGGTAGGCACCGAGGACGCATACGTCGAGGTGGCCGCCGCGCATCATCGCGAACGAGTCGGCGTGGTGGAAGTACGAGGCCCCGGCGAGCTCGGTCACCGGCTGCTTGCCGGCGTTGACCAGGTCCGGGTCGATCTGGTGATCCGCTGCGGCAGGGCCCATCCCGAGCATGCCGTTCTCGGTGTGCAGGACCACTCCGGCGTCCGGGTCGAGGTGGTCGGCGACCAGGGTGGGCTGCCCGATGCCGAGGTTCACGTACGACCCGGGCGGGATGTCGCGGGCGATGCGGGCGGCGATCTCGTCGCGGCTCAGCGGGCCCCGGTCGACGTTCTCGACCGTCGGTGGCGTCATGCCCGTGCCCCACCGTGGTCGGGGACCACGACGACGCGGTCGACGAAGATGCCCGGGGTCACCACGGTCTCGGAATCGATCGCACCGGCGTCGACCACCCGGTTGACCTGCGCGACCGAGGTGGTGGCGGCGGTGGCCATCACCGGCCCGAAGTTGCGGGCGGTCTTGCGGTACACCAGGTTCCCGGCCCGGTCGGCGGTGTGCGCCTTGATCAGGGCCACGTCCCCCCGGAGCGGGTACTCCAGGACGTAGCCGCGCCCGTCGATCACGCGGGACTCCTTGCCCTCCGCCAGCGGGGTGCCCACACCGGTGGGGCAGAAGAAGGCGCCGATGCCCGCACCGGCGGCCCGCAGTCGCTCGGCGAGGGTGCCCTGGGGGACGAGCTCGAGCTCGATCCGCCCGGCCCGGTAGAGGTCGTCGAACACCCACGAGTCGTGCTGGCGCGGGAACGAGCACACCACCTTGCGCACCCGGCCGCGGGCGAGCAGCACCGCGATCCCGGTGTCGGCGTTCCCGGCGTTGTTCGACACCACCGTGAGGTCCGTCGCCCCCTGCCGGACGAGCGCGTCGATCAGCTCGAACGGCATCCCGGCCGCTCCGAAGCCGCCGATGAGCACGGTCGCGCCGTCCTCGACGCCGGCGACCGCCTCGTCCACGGTGTCGCACACCCGTGTCGTCACGCGCGATCCGCCGCCTCGTTCTCGAGCACGACCGCGAGCCCCTGGCCGACGCCGATGCAGATGGCTGCCACGCCCCAGCGGCCGCCGGAGTCCCGCAGGCGGTGCGCGAGCGTCCCCAGGATGCGACCGCCGGAGGCGCCCAGGGGGTGGCCGATGGCGATGGCGCCGCCCCACGCGTTGACGATGTCCGGGTCGATCGGCCAGGCGTCGAGGCAGGCGATCACCTGGACGGCGAACGCCTCGTTCAGCTCCACCGCGGACACGTCCGCCCAGCGGATGCCGGCTCGGGCGAGGGCCCGCTCGGCCGCCTCGACCGGCGCGATGCCGAACTGCTGCGGCGCCACGGCCGCGACGCCGCGCCCGGCGATCCGTGCCAGCGGGGCCAGCCCGAGGCGCCCGGCCGCGGACCCGGTGCCGAGCAGTACCGCCGAGGCCCCGTCGTTGAGCGGCGAGGCGTTGCCGGCCGTGATGGTCCCGTCGGCGCGGAAGACGGGCCGCAGCGCGGCCAGGGCCTCCGTCGTGCTGTCGTCGCGGATGGTCTCGTCGCGTGCCAGCTCCACGCCGGGCACGGGGACGACGAGGTCGTCGTACCGGCCCTCGGCCCAGGCCTGCGCGGCACGCCGATGGGACTCGGCGGCCACCCGGTCCTGGCGCTCCCGAGGGATCGCCAGGCTCTCGGCCAGCTGCTCGTTGGCCTCGCCCAGCGAGACCGTCCACTCCTTCGGCATCCGCTGGTTGACCAGGCGCCAGCCGAGCGTCGTCGACACCGCGGTCACATCCCCCGCCGGGAACCCCCGGGCGGGCTTCGGCAGCACCCAGGGGGCCCGGGTCATCGACTCCACCCCGCCGGCGACGGCGATCTCCGCGTCCCCCGACTCGAGCAGGCGGGACGCGGTCATGGCGGCGTCCAGGGACGAGCCGCACAGCCGGTTCACGGTCGTCGCCGGCACCGACACCGGCAGGCCGGCGAGCAGCACCGCCATCCGGCCCACGTTGCGGTTGTCCTCACCCGCCCCGTTCGCGTTGCCCCACACCACGTCCCCGATGTCCGCCGGGTCGAGGTCGGGTGCCGTGGCCAGGACACCGGTCAGCGCGGTCGCGGCCAGGTCGTCCGGGCGTACCCCCGCCAGGGCGCCGCCGAGCCGTCCGAAGGGGGTGCGCGTGGCGGCATAGACGTACGCGGAGGGCGCGGTGGTCACGAGCCGAGAGTAGGGGCGCTTGCCCACGCACCGGGTCGGCACGTCGTCGTTCCGTGTACGGGAACGAAGCGCCGCGACTCGGCCGGTCGCTGCCATGGTCGCAGCGGTCGCCGGTCAGGTCCGGCGGACCGACGACAGGCAGGTACGCCGATGCCCCAGCTGCGGGTGGTCCCGGAGGACGTCACCGTCGAGATGCTCGACGGCGAGACGGTCCTCGAGTGCCTCTACCGC
Source organism: Candidatus Nanopelagicales bacterium (assembly GCA_041393815.1). Taxonomy (NCBI): domain Bacteria; kingdom Bacillati; phylum Actinomycetota; class Actinomycetes; order Candidatus Nanopelagicales; species Candidatus Nanopelagicales bacterium. The sequence goes on from JAWKJK010000007.1 coordinate 7,568, forward strand.
CACGGCTACGCGTACCGGGTCGGCTGCCGCCGCGGCGGCTGCGGCGTCTGCAAGGTGGACCTCCTCGAGGGTGCGGTCGACTACTCGCGCCCCGTCGCGGACAAGGTCCTGCCCGCCGAGGAGCGCGCGGCCGGCACCTGCCTGTCCTGCCGTGCGGTGGCGCTCGGCGACCTGACGATCTCGCTGCGGGAGGACGTCCTGCGGCAGGTCAACCCCCTGATGGCCCTGTTCGCGAGTGCGCGCGGGGACTCGAACCAGGCCGTCGGAGGACGGCAGTAACGGAGGCGGTGCCGCGATGGGCGTCATGCGAATGGGCTACATGCACGTGCGGGTGACCGACCTGGCCGAGGCCAAGGAGCACTACGCGAACACGGTCGGCCTGTACCCGACCTTGGAGCAGGACGGCCGCGTCTACTTCAAGGGCTGGGACGAGTGGGACCACCACTCGGTCGTGATCGAGGAGGGCGGGGTCGGCTACGTCAAGTGCGGCTTCAAGTGCGAGACGCCGGACGACATCGCCGACATCGAGCGCCGGACCCTCGCGTACGGCTACCCGGTCGAGCGGATGACGGCGGGGGAGAACCCCGAGGTCGGTGACGGCATCCGGGTGACGCTGCCCAGTGGGCACCAGATCGAGTTCTACAGCCACATGACCCCGTGGGGCCTCGAGGTGGGCACCCACAACCCCGACGCGTTCCCCCGCCACATGGTCGGCATCGGCGCACCTCGCCTGGATCACGCGCTGCTGTGGGTCAACGACCCCGAGGGCATCGAGCGCTTCTTCATCGACTGCGTCGGGATGTACCCCACCGAGCGGGTCCGCACCAGCCTGGACGACGACGCGCACACGATCGCCACGTGGCTGACGGTCGGCGAGTCCAACCACGACATCGCCCTGCTCGAGGCGCCGGAGAACAAGATCCACCACTTCGCGTTCGAGATGCGGGGGTGGGACGACATCCTCAAGGCCGCCGACATCTTCGCCATGGACGGCACCCCGATCGACATCGGTCCGACGCGGCACGGGATCACGCGGGGCACGACGATCTACTTCTTCGATCCCTCCGGGAACCGGAACGAGACGTTCGCGGGCGGGTACCGCTGCTTCCGCGACCGCCCGGTCGTCACCTGGACGCCGGACCAGCTGGGGAAGGCGATCTTCTACCACGCCCGCGAGCTGAACGAGCGGTTCCTCACCGTCGCTACCTGACGGCCGGTCGCCTCCGCCGCGACGGCTTCCCGCATCCCGCGGGCGGGCCGAGCCGCAGAAGTGAGCCGAACGGTTGCTACCCGGCCCCGAGCCGCCCCGGTAGCGACCGTTCGGCTCACATCTATGCGGGTGGGGGGTCACGCGGATGCAGGGCGGGCCAGGACGAGGTCGACGGCCAGTCCCCACATGGTGAGCGGGCGCTGCTCGACCACCGTGAAGCCGTTGCGGCTCAGCCACCCCGAGGCATCGATCGGCCGGCAGTCCACGAACGACGGGAACCGGTCGTGCGCCCAGGCGTACAGCCGCTCCATCCCCGTGCTGCCGCCGTGGCTGGACATGCAGGCCACGCACAGCCGACCGCCGGGCTTCAGCACCCGGTGAACCTCCCCGAGCACCCGGGGGATCTCCTCGTCGCCGAACAGCTCCAGGGCGAAGCTCATGAACACCGCGTCGAACGACGCGTCGGCGTACGGCATCGCGGCCGCATCGCCCTGGCGGATGTCGACCAGGTCCGCGACGCCGTGCTTCTCGGCCCGCTTCGTCGCCTCGGCCACCATGCCGTCGGAGATGTCGATCCCGTACACCCGGCCGGATGGTCCGACCAGCTCGGCCAGCGCGACCAGGACCTGGCCGGCCCCGAACCCCGGCTCCAGGATGTGCTCGCCCGGCTGCGGCTTCAGCAGACCGTCGATCGCGTCCTCGACGAACCGTCGCTCGCTGCTGTCGGACAGCCAGCCGTAGACCTTGCTCATCCGGTCGTAGCTGGCCCGGGCGGTCTGCCCCTGGGTCCGGTCGACGTCCTCGGCCATCGGTGTCCTCGCGTGTCGCCACGCCGGAGGTACCGGCGTGTCGTGGTGGTCGTGCGTGCTGTGCCGCAGCCGTACGAACTGACGGTCCGGGATCGCTCCGCAGGCGTCAAGAGGAACGCCCGTGGGCGGGGCTGGAGTCCCGGACTGGTGACGGGTGTCGCTGCACTGTCCGACGCCACTAGAGTCGCCGGGGCGCGCCTGTCGGTACCGGCCCGCGCCTGGTCCCAAGGAGGCGACAGTGAGGGTCGGTTACGTCGTGCTGTACGTGGAGGACGCCGCGGCCTGCCGCGCCTTCTGGGTGGATCAGGTCGGGATGGTCGAGCGCCGCAGGGACGAGGTCGGCGGGTTCAGTGTGGTCGAGGTCGGTTTCGCCGACCAGGACTTCTCCTTCGAGTTGGTGCCGCTGGCGCTCATGAAGGACAACCCCGACGGCCTGGACCTGGCGACACCGTCGGTCGCATTCCGGGTCGCGGACCTCGACGTCGTGCACGATGCGCTGGTGGAGCGCGGGGTGCAGACGACGGCCGTGGGCGAGCACTCAGGCCGTCCCAGCTTCGCATTCGCGGACAACGAAGGCCGCTGGTTCGCCGTCACTCGCTGAACCGAACCCGGAGCGCCGTCCGGCACGGTCAGCCAGGGTGCGCTGGCCGGCCACCGTCACGTCCGACGGCCCGGCACGGCACGACGCCGATCGGTGTCGCCGGCTACGCGGTCGACGTCGTCTTCCGCCCGCGCCGGGCCGACCCGCCCGCCCGCGCGGCGAGTGCCAGCTCGCGCACCCGGGCGATGTCCTCGTCGCTGTAGACGCCGTTGACCCCGGAGATCGCGGCCAGCTTCATGCCGTGCTTGAGGCCGAGGCGGTAGATCTCCTTGACCTTCTCCCACTCGATGTTGCGGCCCACGGTGAAGGTCTCGTAGCGGCCCTCCAGCGCGAGCACGACCGTCTCGGCCAGGCACGCGTAGGCCACGCCCTTCGGCAGCCCGATGTTGCGCATGTGCACCTCGCCCGGCAGCTCGATCTCGCCGGACTCGATGACGAGCACGTCGGGCCGCTTCGCCACGTCCTCCGCGGACAGGTCCAGCGGCCGCGCCACGTCGGTGATCACGCAGCCGGGCTTGACCTCCATGATGTCCAGGACCCGCTTCCCGGCCCCGGAGGTCGCGGTCACGATCAGGTCCATGTGGCGCAGATGACCGTTCGGCGTGGCCGCGATGTGGATCTCGGCCCGGGGGTTCTCCCGCTCGATGTCGTGCTTGAGCGCCAACAGCTTCGCCGTCTCCGGTGACACCAGCCACAGCTCGTCGCTGGCCAGTGCCAGCAGCCGGGCGCACACCGACCCGATCGCGCCCGTGGCGCCCACCACCATCGCGGTGCCGCGGATCCGGCCGCGATCGTCGATGTCGGCGATACCGAGGCGCTCCAGCGCGTCGTGCGCGGCCCACAGGGCACCCGACGCGCTGTAGGAGTTGCCGGTCGTGATCGGCAGCGGTGCCTGCTTCGCCACCGTCACCCCCGCGTCACCGACCACCTTGGTGAACGCGCCGAGCCCCATCACCTGGGCGCCGAGCTTGCGGGCGGTGTCGGCGGCCTGCAGCAGCCGGGCGTAGGTGAACTCCGGGCTGTGCGCCATCAGCTCCTTCGGCGTCCCGCCCACCGTGATCAGCCAGCCCTCGGCCTCCGCGCCGGTCGGCGACTTGATCCCGGTCACGTGGCTGTAGACGAAGGGCGGCGCGTACGCCATCGCCTTCTCCACCGCGTCCATCACCGGCGACGGCGCCACCTTCGAGATCGTGCCGAGCGGCTCGACCTGGGCGAAGAACTTCTGCGAGAGCGGGTGGATGACGAAGGCGAACCGGCTCTTGCGCTTGGGTCCGTTGGGGTAGAGCAGCCGTGGCTCGAGCCCGGCCGCCACGATCATGTCGAGCAGGTCGTCGTTGGTGAGCTTCCCGCCGTGCGAGGCCAGCGCCATCATCATCGCCTCGAGCACAGCCGACCCGACCGTGACGCCGTCAAAGGGCTGCGGCGTGGTGTCCAGCACCATGTCGACGCCCCGGCTGCCCAGCTCGGCCAGCCGCTCGTCGGAGATCGCCGACGACACCAGCGTCTTCCCCGCCAGGTCCTCCAGGCCGAAGCCGATGAGCTCGTCGTACGTGGCCACCACGACGTCCGCGTCCCGCGCGGCCCGGCGCGCCATCGCGTTGCTGAGCCGGGTACCGGGTGCCTTGACCTTCTCCTGCACCACGCCGGGCAGGCGGCGCACGGGCCACAGCGCGGCTTGAGCGCCCAGGCCCAGGATCGGGTTCCACTCCAGCTTGGCGGGGACGTCGAACCGCAGCAGCGGGTCCGCGAACTCCAGGTTGGGGGTGTAGTCGCGCAGCAGTCGGGTGGTGCGGTCGTGGTTCAGGCCGCCGAGGACGACGGTGCGCGCGTTGTTGAAGAACCCGGGCAGCTCCGTCTGCACGTGCCGGATCGCCCACTCCTGCAGGACGTCGTGCAGGGTGTGCCCGTCGGTGACCGGGCTGACCCGGGCCGCGGCCATCACGTGCTCGATGGCGGCCAGCTCACCGTCGTACAGCCCGGCCGCGCGGGCCTCTCGGATACCGGTGACGGCGATCGCGTCCGCACGGCCGTCCCACTCCCGGACCAGCTCGGTGGCCGCGTCCACGTCACCGTCGGTGCCCAGTCGGATGATCCGGAAGTCGTTCTCCAGGAACCGCACCCGGGCGTCGTAGTCCCGGTCCGACCCGGCCAGGCTGACGTTCACCACGGTCGAGGGCTTGCTGCGCGACATCGGCTCTCCCTGAGTCACTTCTCTGCGTCGTACGGATGCGTCGTTCCTTGGGTCCCGGCTAGGCCATGGCGGCCGAGTCGATCTCCGGGTGCTCGATCATGAAGTCCAGCAGCGTCCCCGCGTACGACTCGAACGGCGGGCAGCTCAGGCCGGTGCCCTCGAGGTCCGCGGTGGTGTGCTCGGTGCCGTACGTCGTGGGGGAGGCGAAGTAGTCCAGCGACTCCGCGGGGATCCCCAGCAGCCACTCCAGGCCGGGGACCGAGTCGACCACGGTCCGGGTCAGTCCCAGTGGCAGCGGCGCCCACACGACCCGCTTCCCCAGGTGGCGCGCGAACGTGTCGACGAGGTGGCGCACGGTCGGCGGGTTGGGGTCGGTCAGCGCGTAGGTGCGGCCCAGCGAGCGGTCCAGGACCGACAACTCGTCCATCGCCCGGATGACGAAGTCGCGCGGGACCACCGACACCCGCACCTCGTCGATGCCGCCCACCGCCGGCACCAGCGCCACCGGGCCCTTCTGCCGGCGCAGGAACGCCGCCAGGAAGTACGGGCCGTCGTACTTCTGCGTCTCCCCGGTCTCGGAGTCGCCGACCACGATGCCGGGGCGGTAGACCGTGGCGGGCAAGCCCTCCGCCATCGCGGCCCGCACCAGCACCTCGGCCTCGTACTTGGTCGACTCGTAGTGGTTGAGGAACTCCTGCCCCTCCGCCAGGTCGTCCTCGCCGAACTCGCCCTCGTAGCGGCCGCTGACGTAGCAGGTGCTCACGTACTGCAGCCGCTCCAGCCCCGGGCAGGTGGCGCAGTAGTCCAGGACCACGGCGGTGCCGTCGACGTTGACCCGCTGCGCGATCTCCGCGGGGACGGACAGGTCGTAGACCGCGGCGAGGTGCCACACCTCGGTGACGTCGGCCGCGAGCTCCTCGCCGTCGCTGCCCAGGCCCAGGCCCGGGACGGTGATGTCCCCGACCAGCAGCGCCACCCGGCCGCGCACGTGCGGGTGCTCCGCCTCGATCTCCCGCAGCCGCTGCTCGGCCGCGGGGAGGTAGCGGTCCTGCACGACGCAGACCGCGTCCACGCCCTCGCGCCGGGCCAGCAGGCGCGGCAGCAGGGCGGAGCCGAGGAACCCGGGGAACCCCGTCATCAGCAGCGTGGGCACGCGCATCGCCTTCCCGTGCTCGACGGCCGGTGGCGACCCGCAGTGCACGACGGGAGGCGCCGCCGGCCGTGGTGGACGTCGACGTCGGACACGGTAGCGGCGGGCCGGACGCCCGGGATCGGGTCCGAGGCCCCTTCCGGGAGACCGAACGGCCCGATCCGTCGCCCGTGGCGGGGCGGGATCGGGCCGTCCGTGAGTCCGGGGCGAGCGCGCCGCCGATCACCGTGCCGTCGGTATCACTCCGGCTGTGCCGTCCAGCGCAGGTAGGACTTGATCTCCTCGACCTCGCCGAAGGTCTCGCGGGCCTCGTCGGTCGACATCTTCGGCGAGACGATCACGCGATCACCGGGGGTCCAGTCCACCGGCGTCGAGATCGGGAACCGGTCGGTGAGCTGGAGGGCGTCGATGACGCGGACGATCTCGTCGAAGTTGCGCCCGACCGACTTGGGGTAGGTCAGCGTGAGCCGGACCTTGTTCGCCGGGTCGATGATGAAGACCGAGCGCACCGTGTCGGTGTCGCCCTCCTCCGGGTGGATCATGTCGTAGAGGCTCGAGACGACCCGGTCGGGGTCGGCGATGATCGGGAAGTTCAGGTCGGTTCCGCCGACCTCGCCGATGTCGGGAGCCCAGCCGCGGTGGTCCTCGATCGGGTCGACCGAGACCGCGATCGCCTTGACCCCGCGGGCGTCGAACTCGCTCTTGAGCGCCGCGGTCCGGCCCAGCTCGGTGGTGCACACCGGCGTGTAGTCCGCGGGATGGCTGAACAGGACGGCCCAGGAGCCGTCCTTCCACTGGTGGAAGTCGATCTCGCCGTCGGTCGTCTCGGCGGTGAAGTTGGGGACGATGTCCCCGAGGCGCAGGCCCATGGGTGCTCTCCTGAGGTGCGGTCATCCGGAGTCCCGAACCTACCGGGAGTGCGGCAGGTGGGCCATCGCGCGGACTACCGTCGCCGCCGTGGACCTCTCGGCGCTGCCGCTGGTCGCGGTGCTGCGCTGGGACCTGGCGGTACGGGCACTGCTCGCCGTCCTACTGCCGGCCCTCATCGGCCTGGCGGTGCCGTGGCTCACGCACGCGGCGGTCCTCGCCGCGGTGGTCGCCGCGCTGGTGTCGCTGTCCAGCCTGGGGCCCGATCTGGGACAGCCGCGGTGGACCGCGCTGGCGGTCGTCGCCACCCCGGTGGCCGTGACGCTGGGAGCGTGGCTGGCCCCGACGGCGGGCGGCGGAGTGCTGCTGGTGCTCCTGCTCTTCGTGGTCCAAGGGGCGCTGACGCAGGCGGGTCTCGTCGGCCAGCTCGCCTGGTTCCCCGTCTCGTCCGCGGGCCTGGTGGCGGCGGCGCTGTCCCCGGGTCGCGCCAGCCTGCTCGCCGTGGCGGCGGCTGCGGCCGCCGGCGCGGCCTGGGCCGGGCTGCTCGTGCTCCTGGTGCCCCGGGTGGTGCGGGTCCCGCGGCTCGCCCTCCCCGAGGGGGCGCTCGCGGTGGACACCCCCCGGCTCCGGCGGATGGTGATGCGGCCGCACTGGCGGGACTGGACGTTCCCGCTGCTGCTGGGCGGCCTGTCGCGTGCGTCCTCGCGCTGGCGGTGGCAGGGGCGCTGGTGCTGCTGCGCAACGGCATGCTGTCCAAGGCGCTGCTCACGCCGCTGCCCGTGGTCTTCGCGGCTCGCGCCGCCGAGGGACCCGGCTCGGGGGCCCTGGGGCTACGGCTGGTCGAGTTCCTCGTCGGTGCCGGTGTCGGACTCGCGGCTGCGGTCGCCTCGGAATGGCTCGTGCAGCGGCTCGAACGGGATCGAGCGGGGGCAGGTGCCGCGCAGAACACCGCTCCGGCGGCCTGATCCTGCGGTCGCGGTCGCGGGTGGATCCCGGTTGCGGGCGTCGAACCAGTCCGGTTGACTCCGGCCACGCGGCTCACGGTGACCCGCGCACCGAGGAGGGCCCATGGACTGGAGCATCGGCAACCTGATCTGGATCGTCCTCGGTGGTGCGCTGATCGGCGTCCTCGCGGTCCTGATCGTGCCCGGCAAGCAGAACCTGCGCTGGTGGGCCGTCGTCATCGCCGGGATCGTCGGGATGCTCGTCGGCGACTGGCTGGCCGGCCTGCTCGGCGTCCAGGAGACGGCCGGGTTCGACTGGATCAGGCACGCCCTCCAGATCGTGGTTGCGGTTGTCGCAGTGGGCGGCACCGCCGCGGTGTTCGGCAGGCGCAGCAGCGTCTGAGCCCAGCCGACCGCGCCCGCGACGGCGCGCCCGTACGGCAGCATGGGACCCGTGCTGCGCTGCGACCTGCTCACCGGGACCGTGGCGATCGAGGTCGACCAGACCGGCAAGCCGGTGCCCACGGTCGTCCGGCAGCTGCCGGAGGGCCCCGCCGCCTGCCCGCTGTGCGGCATCGCCCGGCGTGACCTCGCCGGCGAGAATCCTTCGGCCGCTGGCGACGTGCTGCGGGCCGAGCTGGGGCCGCCCGGACGGGCGTACGCCGTCGACAACCGCTGGAAGCTGCTCGACGCGCCGCCGGACGGACGCGGCGCCCTGCCCGCCGCGCGCGGCGAGGAGGCCGACGGCGCCGGCACCGTGGAGCTCGTGCTGACCCCCGAGCACGCCACCTCGCTGGACGGGCTCGACCCCGCCGACGCGACCGCGCTGGTGACGCTGCTGCTGCGGCGGCAGGCGGACCTGTCCGAGCAGTACGGCTCGGCGCTGGCGTTCCTCAGCGTCGGAGTCCAGGCCGGCTCCTCGCTGCCGCACCTGCACGGCCAGGTTGCCGGCTTCTCCTGGCAGCCGCCCACCGGCGAGCCGGACCAGCCGGACTGCCCGGTCTGCCGCGACCTGCGGCGAGCCCGCGAGGCCGACCGGATCGTGGACGAGCGGGACGGCTGGACGCTGTACGTGCCGTGGGGGCCGGCGACCAGCGGCGAGCTGCGGGTGGCGCTGCACCCGGCGCCGGGGGAGCCGGGGTGCCAGGCCCGACCGTGGGAGCCCAGCCCCGAGGAGATGGGGCCGCTGTTCGCCGCGGCCCTCGTCGATGCACTGGTGCGGCTGGAGTCGTTGGGCTACCACTGGCCGTACCAGATCGTGTGGCACCCCGAACCGCACCCGCACGCGCACCTGCTGCCACGGCTCGACCTGGGCCTGATCTACCCCCGGTTCATCGGCGTCATGCCGGTGACGTTCGACCACACCTCGTACGCGCGCCGTCTCGCCGCCGCGCGGTCCGTGCGCTGACGGCGATCCCGCGGGCACAGCGAACGCCCAGCAGATCCACAGCGACTTCACAGCCGCCGAGCGGCCCCGGGGCGCCCGGACCGGCGGAGACTCGACGGGAGGGACCTCGCCCTCGGACTCTCGGGAGGAGGCCGGAATGGACCCGTCCGTGCTCGCCGTGTCGTTGGAGCAGCCCGCCACCTACCTGCACTGGGGCTGGGTGCAGATCTCGGTGCCCAACCTGGTCGTCATCCTCGTGATGCTGCTGCTGTTCGCCCTCGCGGTCCTCCTGCCGTTCCCCCAGGACAGGGGGCAGCGATGACCACCACCGACCCCCGCCCGCGCGCCGCGGACGCCGCCCCCGACGACGCCCCGCCGACCCCGACGTGGACCGGCCGGGTGCGTCGGAGGTGGATGGCGACGCTGCCCCCCGACCGGCTGCTGCCGGACCGCCAGCCGTCCTACGTCGCCTCGTGGATCTACGTCTTCGGCGTCGCCACGATCGCGGCGCTCCTGGTGATCCTGGTGTCCGGGCTCGTGCTGGCCTTCGCCGGTCCGGCCTGGTACCACACGTCGTCCCTCGGGCTGTTCACCAACAGCGTGCACTTCTGGAGCGTGCAGCTGTTCTTCGCCTTCATGGTCGTCCACCTCTGGGGCAAGTTCTGGATGGCCGCATGGCGCGGGCGTCGCGCGCTGACCTGGATCACCGGTGTCGTGGCGTTCCTCGTGTCGATCGCGACCGCCTTCACCGGCTATCTCATCCAGACCAACTTCGACTCCCAGTGGATCTCCTTCGAGGGCAAGGACGGTCTGAACGCCGTCGGGATCGGGGCGTTCTTCAACGTCACCAACCTCGGCCAGATGCTGCTGATCCATGCCTGCCTGCTGCCGTTCGTCGTCGGGGCGATCGCGGTGTGGCACGTCCTGCTGGTCCGACGTCGCGGCGTGGTCCCTCCCCTCGAGGCGGTCCCCCCACGTAGCGGCACCGACGGACCGAGTGACCGGGAGGAGGTGGCATGAGCGCGCTGGCACACGACCAGGTCGATGTCGCCGCGCAGGAGTGGCGCGGTCCCTGGCGGCGGTACGACATCGTCAAGGAGGGCGTCGTCGCGGTGGTCATCGTCAGCGTGCTGACGGTGGTCCTCGCGGGACTGTTCTCCTCCCCGGACCCCCCGGCCCTGACCTTCCGGGGCTGGGCGACCAGCAACCCGACCAACTTCTACGCCACGACGGTGTCCGAGCTCGCGGGCACCAGCGAGTCCGCCGGCTACGGGCCGCCGTACAACACCAACGGCGACGGGATCGCCCTCGGGCCACTGGCTCCGCAGCGGTGGTTCGGAGTCACCCACCCGGTGGACCCCGCGAACGACTTCGTCATCACCCCGCTCAGCAGCCAGCAGCAGCCGGACGCGGTGGCCTCGGCGCTGAGCGCGTGGCAGTCCGCCGGCCCGGACCAGCAGGCGGCGTGGGCCACGGCCTACGACGACGCGCTGCAGTCCACCGCGGACGACTCCGGCGCCGTCGACCCGAACGCGGTACCCGCCGGGGACTACGGACCGGTTCCCGCGCTGGCCAAGGGCCTGACGGACATGGCCTCGTCGGGCGCTCTGGACGGCGTCCTCATGGCCCGCGGCGGGGCGTACCAGACCGACTACACCGTGCCGATCTTGTTCCTCGGCGACGGGTCGTACCTGGATGACGCCGCGACGGCGGCGAACCTGCAGGGCAACACCTGGGGGATGATGAACGAGACCGGCAGCTTCCCCGGCCAGGCGTGGCTGTGGGGGTACTCGCTGTGGTACCAGCTGCCGCAGTTCAACTCCGACAACCCCGACGACTTCCTCACCACCAACGCCGACGCGATCATCTTCTCCATCATGGCGGCGCTCTCGCTCGGGCTGATGTTCCTGCCGTTCATTCCCGGCCTGCGCTCGATCCCTCGGTGGATCCCCGTGCACCGGCTGATCTGGAGGAACTACTACCGCCAGCAACGCGCTGGCTGACAGCGCGGTCCGTACGCTGCCGAACATGACGGACGACCTGGCTGCCCGCGTCGACGACTACGAGGCCGCGACGCGGCACGCGCTGGAGGTGCTCGGAGGAGTCGCACCCGACGACCTGGACCGGCGGCACCCGGACGGCTGGTCGGCCCGGCAGGTCGCGCACCACCTCGCGGACAGCGAGACCCAGTCGCACACGCGGCTGCGCCGCCTGCTGGCCGAGCCGCCGGGGTCGGTCATCCAGGGGTACGACGAGGCCGCGTGGGCGCGCAGCCCGCTGCTCGGGTACGCGGACCTGCCGGTGGCGGAGCCGCTCGCGGTGCTCGCGGCCGTCCGGGCGTCGTCGCTGGCGCTGCTGCGCCGGTTGTCCCCGGAGGACCTGTCCCGGTACGGGATGCACACGGAGTCCGGTCGCTACACGGTCGACGACTGGCTGCGCATCTACGCCGCGCACCCGGTCGAGCACGCCGACCAGGCCGCCCGGGCGCTGCGCGGGCTGGCCTGACCCCGCGGTCGTCCGGCTCACATCCGGGCTGGCTCAAGTCCGCGTCGCGGTCCTGCCGATGACGTCCCTGCGGCACCCGTACGGGAACGTCTCTCGGAGGCGGGCATGGACGACCGGATCTCGACCAGCGAGCCCAGCTTCACCTGCACGGCGGTGCGGCATCACCCTGGGGGGACCCTGGTGGCTGTGGCGAACGTCTCCTCGCTCGTCAGGCTGGCCGAGACCGCGGGGGCGGAGGTTGTGTCGACCTACGGCACGAGCTGCTGCCGCCGGGACACCGAGGCCGTCCACGAGCTGCTGGGCCTGCCGCTGCTGGACGACCGCGCGGTGGTACCGCTGACGCTCCTGCGGCAGCTGCAGGTCACGTTCGCCGACGCTGCGGCGTGCTCACCCGACCGGAACCTGGGGCGCCGCTTCGCCGCGGCCGCCCTGCTGGTGGACCAGGTCGTGGATCGGGCCGCCCGCGCCTGACGGTTCCTCCCGGCCGCGCGTGACGACGGACACACTCGGTTTGGCGGGTGGTTGAAGCGGTGACAACCACGGTGACCGCCACGCGACCCGCGTGAGCAGCGGTCCACCGACGAGAAGGAGCTGGTCACCGTGATCGGCGAACGGCTGAGGAGCCGCCTCCCGCACCCCCGCACCGAGAGCCCGGACCCGTTCGAGGCCACGCTGCGGATGTGGGACGACCTGCGGGCCGGTGCGACGACGCAGGCCGAGCGCGAGGAGATCGACGCGGTCTTCTCCCGCCAGGTCCCCTGATCCACCCTCGCTAGGCTCACGACCGGCCCCGCGCCACCCGGCGCGGGGCCGGTCTCGTCGTGAGGGGGCCGCGGGCGGATGGACCTGGCCACGGTGTCGGCGGCCGGCTGGGTCGCGCTGGCCCTGGGTGCGGTGCTGGTCGGGTTCTCCAAGACCGCGGTCGCCGGCGTCGGACTGCTGGCCGTGGCCACGTACGCCACCGTCCTGCCGGCCCGCGAGTCGACCGGCGTCCTGCTGCTCCTGCTCCTGGTGGGCGACCTGGTGGCGATCCGGGCGTACCGACGGCACGTCGACTGGGCCATCCTGATCCGGCTGATCCCCTCCGTCGCGGTGGGGATCGTCGTCGGGGTCGTGTTCGTCGGCCGGGTCGACGACACGCTGATGCGACGCACCATCGGCGGGGTGCTCCTGCTGCTCGTCGCCGTGCACCTGGTGCGCAAGTGGCTGGCCCGGCGCCGGACCCGTCGGGAGGCCGCGTCGGCGGGCGCAGGAGGGCCGGCGCCCGAGGAGGAGCCGGTCGAGCCCGGCGCGCCCCGCCGCGTCGTCACGGCCGGCGCGGGTGTCCTGGCCGGCTTCACCAGCATGGTGGCCAACGCCGGCGGCGGCGTGATGACCGTGTACCTGCTCGGCGCCGGGCTGCGCGTGATGGCGTTCCTCGGCACGGTGGCCTGGTTCTTCTTCGTCGTGAACCTCACCAAGGTGCCGTTCAGCATCGCGCTGGGCCTCATCTCGTCCCAGACCCTGGTCCTGCTCGTGCTGATGGCCCCCGCCGTCCTAGTGGGCGCCTTCGTCGGCCGGCGGGTGGTCCGCCACCTCGACGCGACGACGTTCGAATGGCTGGTCCTCGGCTTCACCGTCCTGGCCGCCCTCAACCTGCTCCGATGAGCCGGGAGATCGCGTACGCGTACCGGGCCTGCTCGGCTCGTGACTGCGCGAGGATGCGCCGGTGACCGCCGACGCGTTCGCGGGGACCCCGGACTCCGCCAAGACGTTCTTCGGGCAGCCGCGCGGCCTGGCCACGCTGTTCATGACCGAGATGTGGGAGCGCTTCTCCTTCTACGGGATGCGCGCCCTGCTCGTCCTCTACCTCACCGCGCCGCAGACCCAGGGCTACCCGCCCGGCCCGGGCCTGGGCTTCAGCGACGGTGACGCCGCGGCCATCTACGGCTCGTACAACGCCCTGGTCTACGTCCTCCCGCTCGCCGGCGGCTGGCTGGCGGACAAGATCTGGGGGGCCCGCCGTTCGGTCCTGGCCGGCGGCATCATCATCGCGGCCGGGCACTTCAGCATGGCGCTGCCCGCGGAGACGATGTTCTGGCTGGGCCTGCTGCTCATCGCCGGCGGGACGGGGCTGCTCAAGCCGAACATCTCCGCCATTGTCGGGCACCTCTACACCCCCGACGACACCCGCCGCGACGCCGGCTTCTCGATCTTCTACATGGGCATCAACCTCGGGGCCTTCCTCGCCCCGCTCGTGACCGGGTACCTGCAGATCAACTACGGGTGGCACTGGGGCTTCGCGGCGGCCGGCATCGGGATGTGCCTGGGCCTGGTCCAGTACGTCCTCGGCCGGAAGAACCTCGGTGATGCCGGGATGAAGCCGTCGGCGAAGGCCACGCCGGCCGAGCTGCGCAAGGCAGGCCGGATCGCTCTCATCTCCACCGCGGTCGTCGCCGCCGTGGCGGTCGTCGACGCGGTCCTCTTCGGCTGGGACGCGGCCGACGTCACGACGATGCTGACGGTCATCATCCTGGTGCTGCCGGTGATCTACTTCGTCCGGCTGATGCGGGCCCCGATGACGCCGGTGGAGCGTTCGCGGGTGAAGGCTTTCGCGGCCCTGTTCCTCGCCGCGGTGGTGTTCTGGGGAATCTACGACCAGGCCGGCAGCACGCTGTCGGTGTTCACCCAGCAGTGGATCGACCGGGACGTGTTCGGGTTCGAGGTGCCGACCGCCTGGTTCCAGTCGATCAACCCGATCTTCATCATCATGTTCGCGCCGGTCTTCGCGTGGATCTGGATGAAGCTGGCGAACCGGGCGCCGTCGCTGCCGCTGAAGTTCGCGATCGCGATGGTCGGCATCGGGCTGTCGTTCCTCATCATGCTGCCGCCGGCGGCCGCCGCCGACAACGGGCAGCAGTCCTCCGCGCTGTGGATCGTGACCGTCTACCTCATCCAGACCTGGGCCGAGCTGCTGCTGTCGCCGACCGGGCTGTCGGCCACCACCGAGCTGGCGCCCGCCGGGTACGGCAGCCAGATGCTGGCGCTGTGGTTCCTCGCGGTGGCGGTCGGTGACTCGATCGCCGGACAGGTGCTGCGGGCGCTGGACGATGCGGCGTACACGACGATCTTCGCGGTCTTCGGGATCGCGGCGGTGCTGGTGTCGCTGGTGATGTTCGCGCTGATCCGGCCCATCCGCCGCCTGATGTCCGGCATCCACTGACGCCTCCCCGGGCCCTGCAGCCCCCGCGCCCGGATCCCGTCCTCCCCCGCCCCCCGCGACGGAATGAGTCCGGGCGTTGCTTACGGCCCGGAACTGGCCCGGTAAGCGACGCCGGGACTCATTCGGCCGAGGTGGGGGGTGGCGGGTCGGAGTGCAGGCCGGGGTCCGGGGGACCGCTGCGGGCCCCGGTGAACGTCACCACCAGGCGGTCCCGCTCCGGCGAGCACGCGTAGACCCCCGCCCGGGTCGACCCCTCCACCCGGAACGGCGCGAGCCGGATCGTCCGCCACGGGTCCCCGGCCGCCCGCGCCCGCAGGGTCACCGCACCCTGCGCCCACGAGGCCCGGACCGTGACGACGCGGCCGGACCACTCCGGCACCGGGGCGAGCGACCAGTCCGACTCCCCGTGGGTGACGACCGCCCCGACATGGGGGACCCCGTCGGTGATCTCGACCCCCGCCTTCAGCCACGTCTGCGCGTCGGTCCGCAGCATCAGCCCGGCCTGGTCGTACAGGTGCGCGAAGTCGACCCGCAGGTCCACCTCCAGGGACCCTGACCCGGCGATCCCGGTCAGCAGTGCGTGCCCGGTGTCCCGGGTGAAGCCGTAGTAGGTGTCGCGCCAGAAGTCGCTGCCGCGCACCGTGGTCACCCGCAGCTCGTCCCCGTCGGCGCGCGCGTCGACGGGCGGGTTCAGCCACTCCCCGGCGTCCATCCAGCTCACGGTCGACCTCCTCGCGGGGCGCGGTCCCCGTCGACGTCCGATCCTGGCAAGGTCAGCCCGCGTCCGGGTCCGGAACGCCGACCGGGATGACGTAGTACGGCCGTTCGCCCTCGCCCAGCGCCAGGACGGCGGCCAGCGCGTCGTCGTCGAAGGCCCCGATCGTCACCGCGCCGAGCCCGAGCCCGGTGGCCTGCAGCAGCAGGTTCTGCGCCGCGTGGCCGACCTCGAGCAGGACGTAGCGCTCGGCCCGTTCACCGTACTTCTCCGCGGTCCGCGCGACGACTCCGGTCAGCACGAACGCGGCTGGGGCGTCCGCGACCGCGTCCTGGCCCACCGCCCTCGCGAGCGCCTGCTGAGCGCCGGACAGGCGCCAGGCCTGCGCCCGGTGCCCATCGGGGAGGTAGTGCAGTACCTCGTCACCGGCGACCACGTACGCCTCCAGCGGATAGATGCCGCCGGCCGAGGGCGCGGTACGGCCGCCCCAGTCCGCGGTGATGCCCTGCGCCGCCCAGAGCAGCTGCGCCACCTGGGCGCCCGTCAGCGGGGTGTCCGCGTACGACCGGACCGAGCGACGCTCGGTGAGCGCGTCGGTCAGGGGGACGTCGCCGTCGACGTCGGGGCCCGGGAGGGACCGGGTGACGGCCGAGGCCCGCGCGGTCGCCGCGGCGTCGACGTCCACCGCGGGGGCCGTCGTGCACGCGGCCAGCACCGCCGCGGCGAGCAGGACGGCTGCCGCGTACGGGAGCCTCACCCGACGGCGCACCCCACCATCGTGCGTGGCCGCCCGCGGTCAGCACAGGGTCCGGCGTCCCTGCGTTTCCGTCGGTGGTGCCGCGCGGGGGACACTGGCGGCGACGACGAGCGGGGAGCGCACGTGTACACCTGGATCTGGGAGCGGCTACCGGGCTCGACCCCCGTGCGCGCCGCGCTCGCCGGGCTGATCGCCCTCGCCGCGATCGCCCTGCTGGTCCTGGTCGTGTTCCCCCTCGTCCGGCCCGGTGACGGCTCGTTCGTCGACGGCAACGACCCCGCGGGCGCCGACCCCGAGCAGGTGGTCGAGCCCGATGGCGTCCGCCGCACCCCGGTGGCCACGACGCCGCCGGCGGGGCCGACGCCGGTGATCCCCGAGGACACCTCGGTCCCTCAGCAGTAGCGGGGGGTCAGCAGGTGTCGCTGCCGGAGTCGAGCACCTCGCCGTCGATCGAGACGTACTCCCAGTCGTACGAGCCGTCCTTGAGCGTCAGCTGGAGCACGCCGTGGGTGTCGAAGTTGACGTAGTCGCTGTCGACCGGGGTGAGCTTCTGCCGCCACGGGGCGTCGCCGACCTGCGGGTGGTAGTGGATCTGGCCCCCGGTCCCCACGACGAACTGGCGCGGCCCGGTGAGGTCGTTGCGGCCCTTCTCGTCCAGCCGCGGGAACCGCTCGTAGTCGGCCTCGTGGCCCGACAGCACCGCCGCCACTCGATGTCCCATCAGCGTCCTCCACAGCGCGAGCGTGCGCTGGTCCGGACCCATGATCCCGTTGGAGAACCGGGGGTGGTGCCAGTACGCCACGGTGCACATGCCCTCGTGCGCGGCCAGGTCCTCGGCCAGCCACTGCTGCTGCGGTGACCCCTCGCCGCAGCCGCCGACGACCGTGGTGCAGTTGGAGTTGAGCACGACGAAGTGCCAGGGGCCCTTGTCGTACGACCAGTACCCGCGCTCCTCACCGGCGTAGTCGCCGAAGTACGACCGGAACGTGTTGGCCTGGTAGACCTTGTACTCCTGGTTGCCCAGCGCCGGCCTGGTGATCTCCCGCAGCCGGCCCCAGGTCGGCCCGTACACCTCGTCGTAGCCGGCGGTGGTCGGCAGCTCGTACTGGTAGTCGCCGAGCCCGAGGAACAGGTCCGGCTCCAGCGACACGGCGAGGTCGGACACGTCGGCCTGCCGGCACCAGTCCTCGGTGCCCCGGCCGTCGTTGTACTCCGGGTCGGTGGGGTCGCAGGCCATGTCGCCGACCGCGACGACGCGGATCTCGGCGGGCTCCTCGCTGCGGCAAGAGCGCAGGAGCAGCAGCGCGGCGAGCACCAGCAGGACGCCGAGGACGATGGCGACGACGGTGCGGCCCCGTCGCGACGGCGGCGCCGCATGCCGCCCGGCGCTCTGCGCCGGGGCCGCCGGGGCCGCGCCCGGGCTCGGGTCGGTCACGAGGCCACCTCCTGCCCGCTTCGACGTGCAGAGCGAGATGGTCGTTTCCGGCCGGGAATCAGCCGAGATAGCGACCTTCTGACTCTGTCCGTGCCGGTGGGGAGTCCGCGGGCGCGGCGACGGGCGCGGCGGCGGCGCCACCAGGCCGCGAACAGCATCCACGCGCAGGCCAGGAACACCGCGACCGGCAGCAGCAGCAGCGCGTAGCGCGCCAGCCGGGCCGGGGCGTACACCATCGACCCGTCGGTGGCCCCCGCCGGCAGCGTCCAGCCGTTGGCCCAGCCCTGCACCATGAGGTGTTCGGGCTTCTCCGCGCCCGCGGGCAGCCCCTGCAGCTGCCAGCCGGGCGCGTACGTCTCGGCCAGCGTCAGCACCGACGGGTCCGGGCCGTCCACCTGGACCGGGTAGCGGGTCGGGTTCTCCTTGCGCCACTCCACCGTGGGCGCGGAGTCGACCGGTCCCTCGCGGATCAGGACCACATTGCTCGTCGACGCGACGGGAGTGAGCCGCACGTCGCGGTACTCGACGACCGACTGCTCCTTCTCCTCCAGGTCGCGCAGCCCGTAGAGGTACAGCCGGGTCTCCACCGCGTCCGGGTTCGGCTGCACCAGCAGCTGGTACGGCTGCCATTCCTCGGTCCACACCTGCGCCGGGATGGACTGGCAGCGGTCCGGGCCGCGCAGGAACAGGCACACCTTGGGGTTGCGCAGCGCCTCGCTGCGCGCCTCGTACGACATCTCGTACAGCGAGGTGTCGCCCATCTTCGGCGCGGTCGCCCCGACGCACGCCATGTGCACCCGAGCGCCCATCCGGTACGCCGGCTGGGGCTCGTCCTCCAGCACCTCCGCGAACAGCCCCGCCTGTTCCGGTGTCAGGTCGTCGTAGCGGAAGCAGTCCTGCAGGTCCTCGAACGGCGCGAGGATGCTGCCGCTCAGACCGCCGGTGACCGACAGCGTGTGCGTCCCGGCATCCAGCGTCACCCGGGTCTCCGGCACCTCCGGCGGGTAGACCGTGGTCTCCAGCACCGGGTCCAGCGCCTCGATGCGCAGGTCGCGGTACTCCGTCACCGTCCGCGGCAGCAGCCGCTGCCCGACGTCGGAGTGCAGGATGACCTGCATGCCCTCGGCGACGTCGTCGAGGGTCACCACCATCTCGTACGGGGTCCACTCGTCGCTGAGCACCGGCCGCGCCGCGAGCTCGCACCCGTCGGTGCCGACCTGCCACACGCAGATCTGCGGCCGCTTGCCCTCCAGCGAGCGGTACTCCAGCCGGATCCGGTACGTGCGGCCCGGCGCCGCGTCGCGCAGGACCACGCGCGTGCAGGCGGCATGGTCCTTGGCGGACAGCGTCACGACGATGCCCTCGAGGGTCTGCGTCAGGTCGCGGCGCAGCTGCAGCTCGCTGGCCGGCCGCGGCTCGTAGTTGTTGCAGTCGTAGACCTCCGAGAACTCCGTGGGGTCCGCCGGCTGGTCCGACGGGGCCCACGCCGTCAGCGGCGTGGCCGAGCCGATCACCAGGCTCGGCGGGGTGTCGCGCCCCCAGCCGTCCAGCGACGCCGTGCGGGTGCCGGCGGTCACGGCCACCACGTCGGTGGTCGGGACGGGCAGCTCCAGCGGCGGTCGCTTCGACACGACGTCACCGTCGATGCGCACCCGGGTCGGGTCGCTGAGCACCAGCGACGAGGTGGCCTCGTCCACGGTGGGGACCAGCGGCGGCGCGGTCCGGGACCGCTGGCCCAGCCGGTACGTGCCACCCTCGAGGGAGACCTCCTCGACCGGATCCCCCTCCGCCACAGCGGGAACCGGCCAGAACACGACATCCGAGGACACCTTGGGCGAGTCGTCGACGATGCGCGGTCCGGCGACCGGCTTGGGCGCGTCCTGGGCCAGGATCGCCTCGTCGGTGGGCATGGTGCCGATGACGCCGGCCCCGGCGTCCGGCTGGTAGGGCGTGTCCACCAGACGGCCGTACGTGCGCACCGTCGGGCTGGAGCCGTCGCCGACGTACCAGAGGTCGAGGCTGCCGGAGTACTCCTGCGTCATGCCCGGGACCTGGCTCAGCGCGGCGCCGAGGATCCGGTCGTCGGCGAAGGACCGGCCGGGCAGCCCGCGGACGAGGTCGTGCCGCACGATGACGCGGGACACCTGCATCGCGTCGAGCAGCCTCGGCACTGGCGCGAAGTCGCCGGACAGCAGCGCGGCCTCGACCGCGCGCACGTTGGAGTTGAAGCCGGGGACGTCGCCGAAGTAGCCGTCCGGCTTGGGCTGCACGACCGGATGTCGCAGCAGCAGGTTGGCGATGCTGTCGACGCCGAAGAAGCCCCAGGTCGTGGGCATCTGGTAGTAGTCGTCGAGCGGCAGGACCAGGACCTTGCCGGGGCGCGGGTCGCTGTCGATCCGCTCCGCCATCTCCCACCAGAAGTCCGGCACCCGTACGTGTGCGGACGGCTGCTGCGGGCGCTCGTCGGGCATGACGGTGCCGTTGTAGAGGGGGAACGGGTACGCCACCACGCCGACGACCGCGGCCAGCCCGGCGCCCAGGGAGATCCGCGACCACAGCGTGCGCCGCTCCCGGGCCCGCGCGACGAGCCCCTCCACGAACATGCCGATGAGCACGGCGAAGAACAGGATCAGCAGCTGGCCGAGCTTGCTCATCGGCTCGCGGAACAGCCAGAACCCGGGTGCGTGCAGGTACAGCCAGAGGTTGATCTGCTCCAGCGGCGGCATCAGGCCCTTCGCCAGGAACACGAACACGCTGGCCATGGCGGCGAGCACCAGCGCCACCCGACGGTTGCGGCGCAGCGCCAGCACGGGTGCCAGCAGCACGACGGTCGGCAGCAGGTAGCGGATCCAGATCCAGTACGGCTGGTCGAGAGATTCCGCGAACGGCAGGTACTGCGGTCGGAACCAGGCCCAGTTCGCGACCATCGTCAGGATGTTGGGGACGATGTTGTTGATCTGCGCCCAGGTCCAGTTGGTCGGGTCGGTGAAGTCGGCGTTGGCGACCGCGCCGCCGCCGCCGGTGAACCCCTGCGCCAGCGGGAGCAGCCACCACACGTTGAGCAGCAGCACCCACGGCGTGGCCTTGACGAACCACCACAGCAGCCGTCCCAGCGGCCGCCAGCCGAGGGCGAGCAGGGTGAGGACGGTGGTGCCCCCGACGGCCCAGGCGTACGCCAACACCAGCATCGGCGGGTTGAAGCCGAGGAACGACGTGGGTATGAGGACGAAGCCGGCGACCGGCGCGGGGATCCGCCGGCCCTGGGCCACGCGGATGGCCACGCCGGTCATCAGCGCGATCGTGCCGACGCTGATGATGTTCAGCGGGTTGGGCAGCCGGGTGAGGAAGAACCCGTTGAGGACGCCGAACGTGCCGGCGGCGATGATGCCGAGCTCGGACCGGACGAAGGCGCCGGCGGTGAACGCGGTCCCGAAGCCGACCAGGCCGTAGATGATGGTGTACCAGGACCACTGAGCGACGTACTCGTCGAATCCGAGCGCCTTCCAGAAGTCGATCAGCCAGAACTCCGCGCCGCGCGCGACGTTGTACGCCGCCGAGCCGGCGCCGGTGACCGAGTGGTTCCACGACCACACCGCCTCGGGCGCCCACCCGCGTCGGATGAACGGGCCCATGTCACCGGTGGAGATGAAGGTCCCGGTGCGGAACCACGTGCTGACCACGAACGAGGAGATGACGAGCACGATCAGGTACGGCCGGTTGACGCGGGCCCAGCCCAGGACGCCCCGCCAGGCCCGCGCCAGCAGACCGGGCCGCACCAGTGCGCGGCCCGCGGTCGTTGCGGAAGCGTTCACGGTGCTGTCCGGCGTAGCGTGCGGCTGTGTCCACCACGACAGTACGGCGCCGGGTGGCCGGAAGGTCGGCCACGCGCGCGCAGGTCCTCGACGCGTTGACGACCGCGCTGGACGGGGCCCGGGCGAGATGGGGCTGGCAGGGCGCCTCGGGTGCGCGGGACCGCTGGCTGGACGCGACCGACGCCAGCGACCTCGACGTCTGGTGTGACGCGACCTCGCGGGTCGCTGTCGACGCCGCGCTCGACGCCTGGCCGTCCGCCCGGGTGGCCGACGCGCGCGATCCCCGACGGCTGCAGCACGTCAGCCGCGCCGTGGAGACCGAGCACGGGCTTGCGGTGGTGGACACCACGTTCGGCGACCTGCGCGTGGGGCCGGTGCTGCTGCTGCCCGGCGACGAGGTACGGGCGACCGAGGGCCCCGCTCCGGTGCTCACCGGTGTCGCCGCCGCCGCCGACCTGCTGGTCCGGCCGCTGCTGCGCGGCCGCATCCCGGAGGAGTCGCGGGTCGACGAGGCCCGTCGGGCCTGGGCCGACGCGCCCGCCGGGGCGCGGGCCGACGCCACGGCGCTGTGGGCGCGCGAGCTGGGGGTCGGCCTGTCGACGCAGGTCGTGTCGGTTCTCGACGGCGCCCCGCCCCCCGGCGGCCTGGCCTCGTCCGCCCGCAAGCACCTGCTGCGTCGCACCGTGGCCCCGTCGGGCCTGCGGGCGGCCTGGGTGCAGCGGCACTCGGTGCTCCCCGCCGGCCGTGCCGCGGGACCGCTCGGGCTGCGCACTCGCGGCGTCGTGGTGGTCCTGGTCGGCACCGACGGGGCCGGCAAGTCCACCGTCGCCGACGGGCTGGCGGACCGGCTGCGCGCGTGCGGCTTCGAGGTCCGGACGGCCTACTTCGGCATGGCCCGCGGCAACCTGCCCGGCGTTGGCCTGGCCCGCAAGCTGCTCGGCATCGCCGCGGCCGGCGACGGCGCCGAGGACGTCGCCGCGGAGCAGCCGGAGTCGGCGCCCGTCGCGCGGGTCGAGCCGGTCGAACCGGTCGCGCCGGTCGCGGCCGAGCCGAGCAACCCGGTCGACCCCACGAGTGACCCCAGGGACCCGCGGGCCGGGCTGGCCCACCCGGGGATCCGCCGGCTGGCGGCGTGGTACTACGCGGCCGAGTACGCCTGGCGGTACGCCCGGACCGTGGCACCGGGAGTCCGCCGGCGCGCGGTCGTGATCTGCGACCGGTACGTGTACGACCTGCGCGAGTCCCCGTGGCCGGGGTCGCCCGCCTCGGTGGTGGTCGAGGCCGTCGTCCCGGCCCCGGACGTGCTGGTGCTCCCGGACGCCCCGATCGAGCAGATCCACGCCCGCAAGCCGGAGCGGCCGCTGGCCGAGCAGGCCGCGCAGCAGGGCCGGTTCCGCGCCCTGCTCGCATCCCGGCCGGCCCGGGTCGCCGAGGTGGTCGTGGACACCTCCGGCGCCGACGACGACGGTGTCGCCGACCTGGTCACCGCGGTCGTCACCGCGGCGCACCGACCGCGCCGCGCGGGCCGGGCCTGACCCGGGTCGGGAGGCGGGGTGGTGCGACTGCGGCTGCGGCCGTCGGTCCGGCTGGCCGCCGAGTCGGCGCTGCTCGGCCTGGTCGTCGGCCTGCTGGTCGTGGCGCCGTGGACCCGGGGTGGCTACCTGCTGCTGCTGGACTGGGTCAGCGGGCCGAGCCAGACGCTCAACCCCGGCGTCTACGGGCTCGAGGGCGGCGCGCTGGACGTGCTGCCCTGGCGCATCGGCGTCCAGGTGCTGCGCGCCGTCGTGGGCACGGCGGCGACCGCGTGGCTCGTCGTGCTCGCGTTCTTCCCGCTCGCGGCCGCGGGAGCGTCGCAGCTGGCCGGGGGCGGGCGCTGGCGCCGGCACTCGGCCGCCCTGCTCATGGTGTGCAACCCGTTCGTCGTGGACCGGGTGCACGCCGGCCACGTGGCGTTCCTGCTCGGCGTGGCACTGCTGCCGTGGCTGATGCGATCGGCGGTGCACGCCCGCCAGCAGGAGCGCTGGGTCGCCGTGCGCCCGGCAGGCTGGTACGCGCTCGGGATGGCGCTGGACGCGCACGTCTTCTGGCTCGGGGGCGCCGTCCTGCTGGCCGTCGCCCTGCTGCCGCGACCCACCTGGCGCGACCTCGTCCGCACCATGCAGGTCGGGCTGGCCGCCGGCCTGGTCTACGCGTACGGCGCCGCCGTCTGGCTCGCCGGCATCCGGACCATCCGGGTGACGCAGGCCGACCTCGACGCGTACGCCACGGTCAGCGGGCCCGGTGGCCTGCTCACCACACTGCTGTCGCTGCACGGCTTCTGGCGCGACTTCGACGACCAGGCCCGCACCGCGCTGCCCGGCCTGGTGCTGCTGGTGGCGCTGGTCGCCCTGCTGGTCCTGGTCGCGGTCGGCCTGGCCCGGCTGGTTGCGGTCCAGTCCGTCGTCGGGCTCCCCCTCGTCGCGCTGGCCCTGCTGGGGATCGTGCTGGCCTCCGGGGTGGCCGGGCCGCTGGCCCCGGCCTACCGGTGGGCCTTCGAGCACGTCCCGCTCTTCGAGGCCATGCGCGAGCAGCAGAAGTGGCTGTCGCTCACGGTCATCGCCTTCGCGGTCGGGTTCGGCGTCGCGGTGGAGTGGCTGGCCGCGCTCACCCCGACGCTGGTCACCCGGCTGCGCAAGCAGCGCCGCCGGGTCGCCCGCGACCCCGCACCGACCGGGGCCGAGCGCGCCCTCGCCGCGCTGCTGGCCGGGGTCGCGCTGCTCGTTCCCGCCGCGAGCGCCCCGGCGCTGCTGTGGGGGCTGGGCGGGACGATCGCGGTGAGCACGTACCCGTTCGGCTGGTACGAGTCCGACGCGCGGATGGGCAACGGGGACGAGCTCGTGATCTTCCTGCCCTGGCACGGCTACCAGCCGTTCGACTTCACCGACGGCCGCAGCGTCGCGACCCCCGCGGAGGCGTTCTTCCGGCGCCCGGTCATCACCAGCGACTCGGTGGAGCTGAAGGGGCTGCGCACCGACTCGGTGTCGCTGCGGATGGCGTACCTCGACCGGCTCGTCGCGGAGGGCGGCGGGGGCACGTCGTTCGGCCGGATGGTCGCACCGCTGGGCGTCCGCTACGTCGCGCTGTCGACCCAGCGGGAGGCCGACCGCTACACCTGGCTCGACGACCAGTCCGACCTGGAGCTGGTGTTCGAGTCCGACTCGATGCGGCTGTACGAGGTCCTGCCCTCCGGCACCGGCCGGGTGGTCTCCTCGCGGACCGTGCCCGGGGTCGACCGCGCACTCGTGCTGGCCGCGGAGGACGAGCTCGGTACTGAGGCGGTGGTCACCGAGGGGACGGACGACGGGACGCTGCCGTCCTCGGCGTCCGGGGAGCTGGTGCGTGACGCCGCGACCCGGTGGATCGTGCGGCCCGGCACTGCGGGCTGGGTCGTGGTGCCGGAGGAGTGGTCCCCCGGCTGGCAGGTGGACGGGTCGTCCGGCGTCCCCACCGTCGCGGGCACGGTGGCGGTCCGCGCGGGCGGCGACGAGACCGTCGTGGAGTACGCGCCCTGGCGCTGGATGCGGCTGGGCGCCGCCGTGTCGCTGCTGACGCTGGTCGTGCTGGTCGTGGTGGGTCTGCTGGAGCACCGCTCCGAGGTGCGGGTGCTGCTGCGGCGACGTCACGCTCGCGCGCCGGGGGACACCCCCGACGACGTCGACATGGTCGCGCGGTCGTAGGCGGCCGCGGTCACCTCCGCGGCGCGGTCCCAGCCGAACCGCTCCCGCGTGGCCGCCGGCCCGGCCTCCGCGAACCGATCCCACTCGTCCCGGTCGGTGAGCAGCCGGGTGATGGCGGCCGCTAGCGCCGTCGCGTCGGCCGGGGGCACGGCCAGCCCGTCCACGCCGGGCCGCATGACCGCGCGCACGCAGGCGACCGGTGTCGACACGACCGGGAGCCCGACGCTCATCGCCTCGGCCACCGCCATCGCGGGGGGCGAGGTGACGTAGTCGAACTTGAACGGCCATGCGCCGACCTGCGCGGCGGCGAGCTCCGCGAGCAGGTCGGGCACCGGCTCGGTGACGACCTCCAGGGCGTCACCCAGGCCGCTGGCCCCGCTGCGCTCGAGGATGCTGGGCAGCTCCGGCCGGGGGATGAGCAGCAGCCGCAGCCGGACGCTCGGCACCTGCCGCAGCACCTGGGGGAAGGCCGACAGCAGGGTGTCCACGCCGCGGACCGTCTCGGCCCGGCCGCCGAACACGACCACCGGGTGGTCTGCGTCGAAGTGGGCCCGGCGGTCGTCCTGCGGCGCGCCGGAGGGCAGCCGCAGCACCGGAGCGGCACCCGCACCGCGCCCCAGCGCCGGGCCGAGCCGCTCGAGCACCCGCGGGTCAGGACTCAGTACGGTGCTCGCCCCGGCGCGGCGCAGCGCGGACCGCACCATCCCCGGGGTCAGCACCGTGGTTGCGACGACCCGCGGCTGCAGCACGTTGGACGCGCGCATCTCCGCGATCCCCGAGCGCTTCCACGCCAACGGGGCAGGCAGGGTCGGCCAGGCGTACAGCGTCGTCACCAGCGGGTGCCGGCGCAGGTCGGTCGCCAGCGCGAGGAACGGGCCCAGCGCGCCGGCGTGCAGGTGCACCACGTCGGGTCGGATCCGTTGCAGCGCAGTAGCGAGCGGCTCACGCACCTGCAGCGGGAAGGTGCCCATCGGACCGCCGAGCTCGACGACCTCGTCGAAGGGCTCGGCGCCGTCGTGGGCCCGCGACGTCACCAGGACGTGCCGCCCGGGGATCCGGCGTGCCGCCTCGGTGACGGTCCGGCCCATCGCCTCCTTGGCGGAGAACTCGGCGATGACGTGAGCGACGACGCGATCCCGACCCGGGTGGGACTGACTCATGGGTCAGCTGCCTGCCTTGACCCGCTTGCGCTCGTCGCGCATGCCCATGACCAGCCCCGCACCCTCGACGCCCTTGAGCACGAACATCCCGCCGGCGTGCATCGGGTCGCGGAGGAGTGCCTTGGGCTCACTGAACAGCGCGGTGCGGGCGAGCTTGCGCTGGCCCGCACCTTGGTGGGTGCGCAGGTACTCGCCGATCCAGCGGCCGTAGTAGCGCTTCTTGGCGAAGGTGTTGCGCAGCTTGATGGTGCCTTCGTCGTGCCAGATGTACGACGGCACCCGCGCGATCGAGGTGCCGGTCGCGCGGGTCCGGTCGGACAGGTCCCAGTCCTCGGCCGCGGTGAGGGTCTCGTCCCAGCCGCCGACCTGCTCGATCAGCTCGCGCCGGAACGCCCGTGGCGCCTCCACCGCGTCGTCGCCCACGTACAGGCTCTTCTCCAGGACCCGGCACTGGGCGAAGAAGCCCTCGCCGAAGGACCGCTCCGGGATGATGATCGCGCCCACCTCGGGCCGGGCGGCGAAGACCTCGACGATGTCGCGGGCGACCGTGGGCTCGAAGGTCATGTCGGAGTCGACGAACACGACGACGTCGCCGGTCGACAGCGCCGTGCCGCGGTTGCGCTGGGCGCTGCGCTCGGGCCCGAAGGTCTCGACCACGTGTGCGTACTGCTGCGCGATCTCCAGGGTGTCGTCGTCGGACTTGTTGTCGACGACGATGACCTCCACGTCCTCGTGGGTCTGCCCCCGAAGCGACGCCAGGCACGAGGCCAGCGTGCGGGCCGAGTTCTTGGTGGGTACGACGAAGCTGATCTTCATGGCTGGGTCTCCGCGTCGGTGGTGGTGGTGTCCGGCTCGACGCGCAGGGCGAGCAGACCGAAGAAGGTGGCGGCGGCGCCGAGGGCACCGGCAACCAGGATGGCCGAGTAGGCGTCGCCCACCCGGCCGAGGGCGTGCAGGATCCCGGCGGCGAAGGCCAGGAACGCGGCGGTGACGAACAGGGACCGCCAGACCACCGAGCCGACGTGGCCGGCCCAGTCCAGCGGCTTCGTCACGATCCGCAGGACGCTGCGTACGACGCCGCGCACCCGGTCCACGGCCGAGCGGATCGGCGTGCGCTCGGCCCTATGCCGGCCCACGGAGCACTCCCCGGTGCCGCCGCGGGGTCGGGACCACCGCGTGCTGGTCCACGGCCTCGAGCACCTCGGCGGCCACCACGTCCCACGAGTGGGCGCCGCCGTACGGCATCGGCGCCGGCGGGTTCTTCATCCACTCCGGGAGGACGGCGGGGATCCAGTGGGCGAGCGCCAGCGGGTCCTGCGGGACGAGCACGCCGTTCGCAGCCCGGGTGGAGTCGCGCAGCCCGGGGGCGTCGTACGAGATCGTCGGGGTGCCGACCGCGGCGGCCTCGCTGACGACCAGCCCCCAGCCCTCGCGGATGCTGGTGGCCACGTGGGCGTGGGCCCGGGCCATGAGCTCGATCTTGGTCTCCTCGTCCACCCGGCCGAGGTACTCCACGCCGTCGGGGGCGTTCGCGCGCAGCTTCTCCAGGTCAGGGCCGCCGCCGATCATCCAGACCTTGAGGTCGGGCATCTGCTGGCGGGCGATGCTCACGGCCTCCGCGACGTCCTGTGGGCGCTTGTACGGGACCATCCGCGCGCAGAACACCAGGGTGGGGGTGGACTCCTTGACGACGTTCGGGGGCACGGCCGGGGGCTCGAAGCCCTCGGGGACGACGGTGACGTCCTCGACGCCGAACCGGTTGAGGGCGGCCTTGGTGGAGTCGGAGACCGCGATGACCGGGGAGCCGGCGTAGCGCCCGACCCAGCGGGGCTCGAACCAGTAGCGACCGGCGACCGAGACGGGGAACGGCGCGTTGTAGCGCCAGATCTCCTCGGCGGTCTGGTGGAAGAAGCCGATGACGCGCGCGCCGTCGTCGACCCACTCGTGGGCGAAGAACGGCACGGTGTTGGTGGTGTCGATGACCACGTCGAACCTGCCGCGGCCGTGGCGCTGCCACCACTTGCGGGCCTCGCCGTAGACGCCCAGGCGGCTGCCGCGGCGTACGACGTGGTAGCCGTTGACGTCCTCGTCGGCGGGCGCACCCTCGACCGCGGCGGCGACCAGCGTGACGTCGTGGCCCTGGGCGGCCCAGCGCGCGAGCACCTGCTCGGTGTAGACCTCCGCGCCGCCCGACGCGGGGTGCGCCAGGTCCCTCCAGTTGATCATGCAGATGCGCATGGCAGTCCCGCCTTCGATCGAGGATGTCCGTCGCATCGCGGTCGGACTCCCCGGCCCAGGGTCGATCGGTTCCGATCGCGACTCCATGATGCTCGCCGCGCGACCTCAAGTCCTGCTCAAGCCGGCGGCAAGACCCGGCGTGGGTCGGGCCGGTCGTCCGGCCGGGAACGGGTGCAGGCCCGGAGCGGCGGGAGATGCTGCTCCGGGCCTGCGGGCCGGGCGACGACGCGACGGCATCGGCGTCCGGCGGTCCCCGACGGGGCCGCGCCGGGGAGGTCGCGGGCGGGGCGGCAGGAGAAGGTGCGTCCGCCCCGCGCTGAGCAGCCTCGGGCCTCGGGCTCAAGCCGGGATCAAGGGCAGCTGGCGCCCGGCTCAGGTTGGGGAGGTGCTGGTGGTGCCGGGCTCAGGTTCGGCAGGTGCGGGTGGTGCTCGGTCCCGACCGCACTCGCGCCACCGGCATCACCGGGCCCGCCCGCCTCGTCCGTCCCTGCGGGTGGAACGTCTGACCGTCCGGACTGCGTCCGGACGTGGTCAGACGTTCCACCAGGGGTGTCGTGGGTGTCGCGCGTGTGCGGGGTAGTCAGCGGGCCCGGCGACGGGTGCTGCCGGCGCGCGAGGACCGGGCTGCGCGCGGGGCGGCGTGCCGTCCGCGGGGGAGGGGCACGCCGCGGCGCATCGCCCGCCACCAGGCGCCGCCCTCCCACACCACCATGACCAGCAGCGTGGGGACCAGCGCCATCAGCGAGCCGCGGGCCACCGCCGACGCGTCGCCGTGCGACCGGGCGATCAGGGCGATCTCCAGCGCGGCCCCGAGCCAGGGCACGACCACCGCGAGCGACTTGCGGGCGAGGGAGGCGTACGTCAGCACCGAGACGATCGACGTCAGCGCGGCGATCACGGCCAGCAGCCGCACCAGGCCGGCCGCGTCGGCGAAGTTGCCGCCGTACAGCAGCTTCAGCAGCAGGCCGGGCACGGCGGCGACGACCAGGCCGCCGAGGATGGCCAGCCCGCTGACCACGACGAAGGCGGTGCGCAGGGCGCCGGCATTGCGCTCCAGCCGCCAGCCGGAGACCAGCCGCGGGTAGTAGACGCTCATCGCCGCGGCCGGCAGCGCGAGCACCACCTTGCCGATGGTGGCGGCGGCGACGTACGCCCCCGTCTCGGCGTCCGGCAGGTAGTGCCGGGCCAGCAGCAGGTCCACGGTGGAGAACAGGAACAGGCCGGTCACCGCGAACCCGGCGGCGGCCACGGTCCGCAGGTCCAGCGCGGCGGCGCCGGGCACCAGGCCGGAGCGGCGGTGGATCGGGACGAGGGCGACCACCAGGGCGACGACCTCGCCGGCCAGCGTGCCGACCAGCGCACCGGTGACGCCGAACGGGATGACCAGGGCCAGGCCGAAGGCCAGGCGACCGGCGGTCCCGAGCAGGAAGGTCCAGGCGACCGGGGTCACCTGGCGGTCGCCGAGCAGCAGGCCACGGGCGACGGCCAGCGCGACGGAGACGGCGACGAACGGCGCCAGCACCGCGGCGTCGACCGCGCTGGCCAGCCGGAAGTAGTCCTGGATCAGCGGAGTCGCCGCCAGCACCGCGAAGCCGGCCAGCACCGACCACAGCGCCGTCCCGCGCAGGGTCCGGCGCACCGAGTCGTCGTCCCAGCCGTGCGAGGACACCAGCGAGCTGGCGGCCGCCTGCAGCGCCGTCAGCGGCACGGACAGCAGCACCATGATCGCCAGCACGGCGCCGAGCGCGCCGTAGTCGCCCGGCGGGAGGATCCGACCGACCACCGCGTGGAAGCCGAAGTTGGCTGCGTTCTGCACCACCACCGACAGCAGCAGCGGGGCCGCCAGCGCCGCCCAGATCCGCCCGGCCAGCCCGGCCCTGCGGGGCGGAGTGGTGTTCTCCTCGGCGCTCGGGACCCTGTCGCGGCCCGGCGCTTGCGCCGGGCCGCTCGCGGGCGCCAACCCCGACGTCTGCGCAGCGGCGGCGTGGGTGTCCACGGGAGCGGCCTGGTCCGGCGACGGGGCCGTGAGGGTGGCGGGCACGGTGCCATTGAGCGGGGACAACCTCAAGCCCGGCTCAAGTCCTCGTCCTGATGTGGCCAAGGCGCCGCCTCCGGGCTGGGTTCGCGGCCGTCGCGGGCCAATACTCGCAGTGTGACCTCGATGAAGCGCGCTCGCCGGACGACCGGACGCCATGCCGCCGACGGCTCCGTGGCCCCTGCCGCGGCGCCGCAGGCCGCCCCCCAGCGGCGCTCCGTCGTCGGGACGTGGACCCGCCGCATCGTCCAGGTGGCCCTCCCGGTCGCGGCCGTGGGCGTGGTCCTGGTCGCGGTCCCCGCCGCCAACGCGGAGGGCCCCGGCTACGGCGGGGGCGCGGACAAGCTGAACGTCTCCTGGGAGGCGGGCGCCGCCGACAGCGGCAGCGCTGCCGGCTCGAGCACCCCGGCCCTCCCGAGCACGGGCGGGGGCGCGGCCAAGGGGGCGGCCAACGGCGCCGCCGCCGCGGGCGTCCCCACCCGGACGGACGAGGGCCTGGCGCTGGTCGTGGACGGGGTCGGGTTCCGCGGCCTGTCGGAGGTCTCGGTGCGCGTCGGGAGCGACGAGCCCTTCACCACGCGGGTCGACGACAGCGGCACGCTCGACGTCGGCGTCCCCCTCTCCCAGTCGGAGACCGCGAAGTCCGGGACCAGCGTGGTCGCGACCGGTCGGTCCCCGTCCGGCACCTCGATGACCCTGGTCGGCTCCATCCCGCCCCGCCCGGCCGGCGTGGGCCCGGTGGACCTGGTGCCGTGGGTCGCCGCCGCCGTCGCGATCGGGCTGGCCGGCTCGTGGCTGGTGTCCCGGCTGTCCCCGCGCCGGGTCCGTACGGAACGATGAGCACCGTGACGGGAGCTGTCGACTGGAGCGTGCTGCGCGACCTGACCGAGCAGATGGGCGACGAGGACATCGCCGCCATGGTGCTCGACGCCTACCGCGGCGAGATCCCCGGCCGCCGCGCGGCGCTGGAGTCGGCCCTGACGTCCACGCCGGAGGAGCTGCGCGACGCGGTCCACGCGCTGAAGGCCTCCAGCCTCACCGTCGGCGCGCTTCGGCTGGGGGAGCTGTGCCGGCAGTCCGAGGCCCTGGTCGTCTCCGGGGACCTCGAGGCCGCGCGTGACTACGGCAGCCAGGCGCTGGCCGAGCTCGACCTGGTGTCCGCGGACCTCGAGGCCGGTCCGCCGGCCTGAGCCCGCTCGCGCGCCGCTTCGGGATCCGCCCTACGACGGGTCGAACCGGTAGCCCACGCCGCGGATCGTCTTCAGGTGGCGGGGCGAGGACGCCTTCTCACCCAGCTTGCGGCGCAGGTTGCCGACGTGGACGTCGATGACGTGGTCGTCACCGAACCAGGAGTCACCCCAGACCCGTTCCAGCAGCTGCTCGCGGGTGAACGTCTGCCGCGGCGCGCCGGTGAGCAGGTCGAGGATGTCGAACTCGATCCGGGTCAGTTCCACCACCGCGCCGTCGAGGGTCACCTCGCGGGCGTTGGGGTCGACCACGACGTCGCCGAAGTCGCGTAGGTCCGGGGCGGCCGCGACCCGGGGCCGGCGGCGCAGGGCCTTGATCCGGGCGGCGAACTCGCGCGGGCTGAACGGCTTGGTCACGTAGTCGTCGGCCCCGACCGTCAGGCCGAGCACCTTGTCGATCTCCTCGTCGCGCGCGGTCAGCATGAGTACGTACGTGTCGCTGAACTCGCGGATCGACCGGCACACCTCGAAGCCGTCGATGTCGGGCAGCGACACGTCGAGGATCACCAGCTCCGGCCGCTGGCTGCGGGCCAGCGAGACGCCGCGCTCGCCGGTCGCCGCGACCAGCACCGCGAAGCCCTCGCGCTCCAGCAGCCGCTGCACCATCGCGACGAACTCGGGGGAGTCCTCGACCAGCAGCGCGGTCGGTTTCGGCACCTCACCACCTCCGCACAGTCGATCGCCGGAACGTCCCCCTACGCCCGCCGGACGCCATTCCACACTGTGCCACCGCGGGACCGTCGGAGGCGCACGGGACCCGCTGTCAGTCCCGCCGCCAGCGCCCGCCACTGGGGTTCGGGTCGCGCTCGTGGCGCAGGCGGGCCAGCGCCCGGTCGGCCCCGAGCAGGTCGGACAGCGAGAGCGGCCGGGGCGGCTCCCCGGGGGACCCGGCGGACAGCTTGGTGGCGGCGGCGAGCAGCAGCTGGGCGGTGGCCAGGGCGTCGCCCAGCGCGTGGTGGGCCCGATGCGGTGGCAGGCCGAACCAGGCGACCGCCTCCTCCAGCGGTACGTAGTCCGCGCGCACCGGCTGCCCCGCCGCCGCCATGCACCAGCGGGTGAGCAGGTCGGTGTCGACGACCTGCCGCGGTGCCCGGATCCCGTTCTGGCGCAGCCAGCCCAGCAGGAAGGAACGCTCCACCCAGGCGACGTGCGCGACCAGGACGCGCCCCCGATCGCCGCGCCCACCCGCCGCGCCGCCTCCGCGGGGTCCAGGCCGGACCGCGCCTCCACCGGCCGGATCCCGTGCACGACGACCGAGGCGGGCTCGGGGTCCCTGACCGGCCGGACGGACTCGTAGGTCGCGCCCGCCAGCCGGATCCGCGCGCCGTCGACGGGGACCACCCCGACCGAGAGCACCTCGTGCCGGCGCGGGTCCAGGCCGGTCGTCTCGACGTCCACCACCGCGTACGCGGCCTCCCGCCAGGGGTCGGGCGGCTCACCGCCACCGCCCGCCCAGGCGGTTCTCGACGCCGCGCTGCACCCGCCGGACCCCGCGGAAGGTGTCCCGCAGGTAGCGGCGGGTCAGGGTGCTCAGCGTGTCCGGGTCGAGGTGGTCGTCCGGGGTGGCGCCGTCGCGCCGCCGGGCCAGCTGGTGGTCCCAGCGCAGGTCGGTGAGGAAGTCCACCGCATCGAGCAGGCTGCGCTCCTCGTCGGGCTCCAGCAGGCCGGCCCGCCCCGCCGCGGCGAGCCGCTCCGCGGTGCCGAGCCGATCCGACCCGGCGGCCGCGCCGAGCGCGCGGGCCAGCCCGACGACCGGCACCAGCCCGTCCCGCTTGAGATCCAGCGTGCCGCGGTGGGCGCCGGCGTGGTCCACGACCAGCCCGCGTCCGAACCCGGCGGGCGGGTGCGCGGCGACAGCGGCCCGCAGCATGGAGTGCTGGACGAGCGGCCGGGCGAGGGCGGCGTCGAGGTCTGCCCGCAGCGCCTCCCACGGGCCGTCGCCCCACACCGGGCGCGCGTCGGTGAGCGCGGCGAGGTAGATGTCGCCGCCGTCGAGGGCGGGGTCCGCCGCCCAGCCGGACAGCGCGTCGGACCAGGCGTCGGCCGGGTGGGCGAACCGCTGGTCGTCCGCCGCGACGCCGTGTCGATCGACTCGGAAGCCGTTCTCCCGCAGCGGATCCAGGATGCGTGCCGCCAGGTCGTGCATCCATCGGGCGACGCGGTCATCGTCCACCGGCGCCCACCAGACCAGGGCGCTGTCCAGATCGGAGTCCGGTGCCGGCTCCCGCCGGCCGATGCTCCCGCACAGCAGCCAGGTCACCGGAGCCGGCGCCGGCCCCCGCTCACGCAGGTCCAGCTGCAGCAGACGCCGCACCAGCGTCTCGACGAGCACCGCGTAGGTATGGCTGACCCGTACCGCGGACAGGCCCTCCTCGTGGGCCATGGCCGCCACGTCCAGCACCCGCCCCGCCAGCGCGAGCACCTGGCCTGACCCGGTGGCTCGCGCAAGCGCGCGCCGCAGCCGCAGCGGCTCGCTGGCCCGCGCCGCGAGCAGGTCCACGTCCTCGACGACCCCGAGCACGGCTCCCGCCGGGCCCAGCACGGGGAGGTGCCGGACCCCGTGGTCGAGCATGACCAGCAGGGCGTCGTCGGGGTCCGCGGTCTCGTGCACGACGTGCAGAGGGGCGGACATCGCCACGGCGACCGGCTCCAGCGGGTCGCGGTCGGCGGCGACCACCCGTACTCGCAGGTCGTGGTCGGTGAGGATCCCCGCCGGCCCGGTCCCGTCCGTGACCACGGCGGCGGACGCGTCCGCGTCGCGCATCCGGCGGACCGCGTCGACGAGCGGGGTGTCGGGCGCGACCACCGGCACCGGCCGGGCCAGTGCCGCCAGGACCGGTCGGGACGCCGGGACGCGCCGGGGGGCAGGTCCCGTCACGCGTGGCGAGCGGAGCGTGCCCGGGTCGCCGGATCCCGCAGCCGACCCCTCCGGCGCGCGGGCCGGGTGGACCAGGTAGACCAGCAGGTCCTCCGCGGCCACCGCCTCCGCGCGCGGGCCCAGGCCAGCCACCACGTCGGCGGCCTCGAGCACCTCGCCGGCGGACAGCAGGTCCAGCGTGCGCCCGTCGTCGCGTACGGCGAGCACCCCGCTGCGCACGACCAGCACCGGGCCGGTCGGGTCCATCGGGGCGGGCAGCACGACGGCGCCGTCGGCGAAGTACGCGACCTCGGTCCGCGCGGCCAGCCGTCGCAGCTCCGCGTCGTCGAGCCCCGCGTACGGCGGCGCAGCGCGCAGGCCCTCCAGGACCTCACCCAGGCCGTCCCGGCCGCCCCCGGACACGTCGGGTCTCAGCGACGTCCGGGCCGGGCGCGCAGCACGGTGCGCGGCAGCTCCGGTGCGGGCAGCGGGGGCTCCGGGTCGCCGACGACCGTGCCGAACCGCCCGGCGTGCCAGTCGTCGCGGAACGTGACGATCTCGTCGTGGCTGCGGCCGACGAAGTTCCACCACATCAGCAGCTCCTCGCCCAGCGGCTCACCCCCGAACAGCAGCAGCGTCGCCCCGCGGGCCGAGGCCAGCGACACCTCGCGCCGGCCCGGGTCGAGCACCAGCAGCGCGCCGAACCCCACCTCGACGTCATCGACCCGCACCGACCCGTCGGCCGCGAGCACGGCGTGCTCGTACGCGGGATCCAGCGGCAGCCGGCCTGCGGCACCGGCGGGCAGGCGTACCTCGACGGCCAGCATCGGCGAGTACGTCCGCGCCGGGGACCGGACCGAGTCCACCTCACCCATGACCACGGTGGCCTCGAACGCACCCAGGGTCAGCCGCGGCAGGTCGGCGTGGTGCTCGAAGTGCGGGTCGGTGTGCCGGCTGGAGTCCGGCAGCGCGACCCACAGCTGGACCCCGAACAGCCGACCGGGGGAGCCGTCGGGGTCGAGGGTGCCGGGGTCGACCGAGTACTCCGAGTGCGCGATCCCCGCGCCGGCCGTCATCAGGTTGAGCTCGCGGGGGCGGACCCGCTGCACCGATCCGACGGTGTCGCGGTGGTCCACCTCTCCCTCGAGCAGCCAGGTGACCGTCTGCAGCCCGGTGTGCGGGTGCGGGGGGACCTTCATCACCGGCTCCGGCCCGGGGCCAGCTGCCGACCACTCGACGGAGCCCAGCGGCCCGAAGTGGTCGCAGAAGCACCAGGGCCCGACGGTCCGCACGTCCCGGTGCGGCAGGGTGCGGCGGACCAGCATCCCGCGCGGGCCGCCGAGCGGCACCTCGCGCGGCCCGAGCGCGAGCGGGTCCGGAGAGGGTGCGCTCACGGCCGCGGACCCCCCAGCGGCTCGGCCATCCACCGGTGCGTGGGCACGGCCCCGGCCAGTGGTGGAGGGGCCACCAGGGCGACCGGTGCCGGCATCGGCTCCTGGGCGCAGGTGGTGAGCAGGAAGTCGCCGTGGCGGCACCACCACCCGGGAAAGTCCGCGCCGCCGTCGCGGTCGCGCACCGACAGCGGCCGCCAGCCGTCCGCGTCCGCGGCCGACGCCGGGTCCAGCGTCACCTCGACGGAGTGGGTGGACCGGCGCAGCCCCGTCCGCAGCACCTTCAGCGCGCTCTCCTTCGCCGACCAGACCAGGTTCGCGCGCAGCGCGTGCTCCTCGGGGCCGGACGCCCCGGAGACCAGGTCCTGCTCGGCCGGCGTGAGCCAGTCGCGGACGAACCCCTCGCTGCGCGCCTCGACCAGCTCCAGGTCGCAGCCCACCTCGACCTGCGACGGCGAGACCAGGCACACCGCCCAGTCGGCCCGGTCGGTCAGCGAGAGCCGGCGGTCCCACGGCTCGTCGCGCACGTACGCGTGCGGGGCGCCGTCGGCGGCGTGCCGGATCTCCACCTCGTCCGGGCGGGTGCCGTCGGCCAGGGATCCGGCCACGGCGGTCTTCGCGGCCCAGCGCGCCATCAGGAACTCGTCCCGCCGCTTGGCGAACCGCATGGTCTGCGCCCGGCGTCGCTCCAGCGGGCCGAGCCAGTCCCATCCGGGCGGCGTCGCGTCACCTCCGGAGGAGTGCCAGTGCGGCGGCTTCACCGCACCAGTCTGCCGTGCGCGGCAGACTGCGGCCATGTCTCTGGATGCCACCCGACTGACGCTGGCCGACTACCGCGCCTCGGTCGAGGTCGACGCGCAGCGGCTGCGGGACGCCGCGGAGGGCCACCTCGAGCTGCCGGTGCCCACCTGCCCGGGGTGGTCGATGGCCGACCTCGTCGCGCACGTGGGAGCGGTGTACGACCACAAGCGGGCCGCGGTCGAGCTGGGTCGGCGGCCGGAGGACGGCGAGTGGCAGCGCGGTCCGGCCGAGGGCGAGCCGGTGCTGGACTGGTGCGACCGGATGCGCGCGGGCATGGCCGCAGCGGTGTACGGCGGCGACAGTTCGGCGCCGGCCTGGACGTTCTGGCCGGCGGAGCAGACCGTGGGGTTCTGGCAGCGCCGGATGGCGCAGGAGACCGTCGTGCACCGGGTTGATGCCGAGCTGGCCCGCGAGGCGGCGGGCGGGCCGCCGCCGGCGCCGATCGGTCCTCGGCTGGCCGCGGACGGCGTCGACGAGGTGCTGGGCTGGCTGGCCTGGCCCTGGGACGAGGACCCGCGGCCGGAGGCCGCCGGGCGGACCGTGCGGGTCGACGGCCGGCTGCACGCCTGGCGGGTGCTGCTGGAGGACACGTCCGTGACCGTGGTCGGCGTGGGGGTCGCGGCGGCGGCCGGCGGCGTGGGCTCGAATCGCCCGGACGAGGCCGACGACGCGTACGTCCGCGGAGCGCCGGCGGACCTGCTGCTGCACCTGTGGGGCCGGCCGGTGCCCGACGGTGCCGTGGTCGAGGGCGGCGATCCCATCGCGCTGACGGTGCTGAAGCACCGCCTCGCCGCGGTCAGCGGCTGAGGCCGGGCGCTCGATCGGACCGCGCCGGACTCGGCCGCGCCGGACCTATCCGGCCAGGGCCGGCACCCCGGTCGCGTACAGGGCCCGGCGCACGCAGGTCGCGCCGTCCGCGACCTCCAGCACCACCCGCTCGCGGGACCCGTCCGGTGCGCGGGCCAGCACCCGGCCCGCGCACCCGATCGGGCCGGGGCGCCACCACACCAGCAGGCCGTCGACGGTCCACCCGAGCAGGACGTCGACGGGCGGCCGGGTGAACCGGCTGAGGATGCGCCCGGTGGTCGCGTCGAGCTCGTGCCACACGACCCGCTCCCCGGGGAGCACCACGCGGGAGCCGTCCGGGGACGCCGCCCACCCCCGGTCCCAGGACCACCGCATGCGGTGCCAGGGGCTGGAGACCGCCAGCGGCCCGGTGACCTCGCCCGTATTCAGGTCCACCGTGCCCACGCCGCCGTCGCCGGCGACGACGATCCGTCGTCCGTCGTCGGAGAACGACGCGCCGACCGGCGAGCCGAATCCGGTGAGGGCCACCGCTCGTCGCACCTGCCCGTCCCGGTCCAGCACGGTGAGGTCGGCGCGGGTCGCGGTGGCCACGGTGACAACCGCGACGAGTCCGCCGTCGGCGGAGACGGCGACGGTCCGCTCCCGGTCGGGCTCGCCCGGGAGGGGCAGGGCCCGTTCCCCGCCGTCGGTACGGGCGAGCTCCACCCCGCTCGACCCGGCCGACGCCAGCAGGCGGCCGTCGGCGGACAGCGCTGCCGACAGGGCCGCGGGCAGGTAGGCCGGCCGGTCGGTCGACGGGTCGGCCGGCGGGCCGGCCGAGGGGACGGGCGGTGTGGTCGCGTCCAGCCGCACCACCCAGCCCTGCGGGGTCACCGCCCAGGTCGCGCCGCGGCCGTCGGCCAGCAGCAGCCGTGCGGCGTCGGCGGGCCCGGCGGGAGCCTTGTCCAGTTCCACCAGGGGGACGCGTGCCGGCGCGCCATCTCCGTCGGGGGGCGGCCGGTCGGTGAGGGCGCGGGCACCGAGGACGGCGGCAGCGGCGAGGACCGCGAGGGCGACCGCGGCCCGGGTCAGCCGACGGCGGCCGGGTGAGGGTGGCGGGGGGTCGTACCCCTCGAGCACCTCCGCCCCGGCGAGCACGGTGACCCCGGTCGCGTCATCCGTGCGGGGTGAGCCGGAACATCCGCGGCGTCAGCGTGCCGCGGCGATCGAGGTAGTTCGCGTAGCCGGGATAGACCGCCTTGAACGACTCCCAGTGGTGCGCCCACTCGTCGGGGTCCTCGATCTGGAGCGCGGTGACGTCGAGACGGACCGGCCCGACCTCCAGCGCGGCCTCCGGGTGGGCCCGCAGGTTCGCGGTCCAGCCGGGGTGCTTGGGCTGCCCGAAGTTGGTGCCCACCAGCAGGAAGTCGTCGCCGTCGCGGAGGAACACCAGCGGCGAGGTGCGCGGCTGCCCGGACTTCGCACCGGTGGTGTGCAGCAGCAGGAACGGCAGGCCGTACACCTTGGCGATCACGCCGCCGTCGGCGATGTGCGCGATCTTGGGGTCGACGATCGGCCCGACCCGGCGGTAGACGGCGGCGAAGCCACGGGTGCGGCCCAGCCTGCGGACCAGCCGGGTGAGCGGCCCGGGGCGGATGCTCTCCTCCCACTGCCGCACCTGGTCCAGGCGCTCCTCGAGGGCGGCCGACCGCCCGGTACCGGTGTCCTCCTGCGTCATGCGCACAGTCTGCCCCTGCCGAAGGCCCCGCGGCGAGACGCCCTCGCCACTCGGCAACCCGCCCCGGGCGGGGCGGCCCGGCGGGGGCGTTCCGGGTGGGGCGTGCCGGGCGGGCGTAGCGTTGCTGGGTGACCGAGCAGCAGGCCTACGACGTGGTCGAGGCCGTCGGCGGGTACGAGTTGCGCCGCTACCCGCGGCACCTGGTCGCCGAGACCGGGATCGACGCGTCCTTCGAGTCCGCGGGGACGCGGGCGTTCCGCGCCCTGGTGGGCTACCTCGGTGGGGGCAACGCCACCGGCGACCGGTTGGCGATGACCGCCCCGGTCCTGCAGGAGCCGGCCCCGTCCGGTCCGGCGTACACGGTGGCGTTCGTGCTGCCGGCGTCGACGGCGCAGGCGGGCGCACCGCAGCCGACCGACCCCCGGGTGCGGGTCCGCGAGGTGGGCGAGGAGTGGGCGCTGGTCGCGCGGTACTCCGGTCGCTGGTCCCGGGGGTCCTACGAGCGGCACGAGGAGGCGCTGCGGGCGGCCGCCGACAGGCGGGGGCTGACGGTCGCCGGACCGGCCCGGTGGGCCCGGTTCGACCCGCCGTGGACGCCGTGGTTCCTGCGCCGCAACGAGGTGATCCTCCCCGTTCGTGTGCCGGCGGACGCGGCGCCGGGTGGTTCACTGGAGTCGTGACCGGGTCGTGCCGATGAAGGAGGCGTGTCGATGAGACGCGCTGCCCGGGCGGCGACGGCACTGCTCGCGCTGGTCGCGACCGGGCTGCCTGCCGGCGCCACGGTGGTGGCGGCCGACGAGGGCCAGCCCCAGGACAGCGCCACCGCGATGGCGAACGCGCAGGCGCTGCGGCTGGAGATCGAGTCGCTGCAGGCGCGGGTCGAGCTCGCGGTGGGCCGCTACGCGGCGGCGCGCGAGGCCCTCGACGGCTCGGTCCAGGCCGAGCTGATGGAGGCCCGGCGCATCGACGCGCTGGACCGGGCGGTGGCCGCCGAGCGGGCCCGCTCGGTCCGGGCGGTCCGCTCGCTGTACATGATCGGCGGCCCCGGCGGCCTCTACGCCGCCGTCCTGGACAGCCGGTCCCTGTCCTCCCTGCTGGACGGGGTGGCCGCCGTCTCCGCCTTCGTGCAGGGCTCCCTGACCGCGTCGCGTGCCGCCGACGACCTGGCCGCGGAGGCGGACGAGGCCCGCGACCGGCTCGACGGCACGGCGCTGACCTCGCAGACGCGTGCCCGGGTCGCTGCCGAGGCGCAGGCGGCCGCGGCCGAGGCCCAGGCCCTGGAGACCGAGCTCGAGGCCAAGCTGGCCGGCGCCGACGCCACCGTCCAGCGGCTGCTCGCGGAGGAGGCGGCGCGGCGCGAGGCCGAGCAGCGGGCCGCGTGGGAGGCGGCGGCGCGCGCAGCCGAGTCCGCGCCGAACGGCCGCTACCTGGGCGGTCCCAAGCTCTCCGGCCTGGAGCTGGTCAACGTGCTGCAGCGGGCCGGCTTCGCCGGTGAGGCGCTGCGGGTGGCGTGGGCGGTGGTCATGCGGGAGTCCGGCGGCTACCCCGGCGCCATCGGGCCCTACAACACCAACGGCTCGCGCGACCACGGCCTGTTCCAGCTCAACGACATCCACCTCGGCCGCTACATCGACCCGGCGGCCGTCAACGACCCGCTGGCCAACGCGCGCGCGGCATACGTGATGAGTCGCGGCGGCACCGACTGGTCGCACTGGGGCCTGGGCGACCGCGGCTGGGCCGGCCACCTGATGCGGGACATCCCCGCAGTGCACGCGC
Source organism: Candidatus Nanopelagicales bacterium (assembly GCA_041393815.1). Classification (NCBI taxonomy): domain Bacteria; kingdom Bacillati; phylum Actinomycetota; class Actinomycetes; order Candidatus Nanopelagicales; species Candidatus Nanopelagicales bacterium. The sequence continues at coordinate 48,898 of JAWKJK010000007.1, forward strand.
GGCTGTACGAGATCTGGCGGCAGTGGTACGACCGCTTCCCCACGGGCTGACGGCGGCGTAGCGTCCCGGGGAACCGCACCCGTTCCCCGGAAAGGGGCTCACCCATGCGCTATCCCGACGGCCTGTTCGGCTGGGTCGACCTGGTCACGACCGATGTGGCCGCGGCGAAGGAGTTCTACGGGGGGCTGTTCGGCTGGGTCTACGACGACATCCCGACCCCGATGGGCCCGGTCTACACGATGTGCCTCAAGGGCGAGGACACGGTCGCCGGCATCGGGCCGCTGCCTCCGGACATGGCGGCGTCGGGCGTCCCCTCGATGTGGAACTCCTACGTCCTGGTGTCCGACCTCGACGCGACCCTCGCGCGGGCCGGGGACGCGGGGGGCGCGGTCGTGATGCCGGCGATGCAGGTCATGACGCAGGGCCGGATGGCGATGGTGGCCGACCCCAGCGGCGCGGCCGTCGGAGTGTGGGAGCCACAGGACCACCAGGGCGCGGACCTGTTCAACAAGCCGGGCTCGCTGACGTGGAACGAGCTGCAGTCCCGCGACCTGGCCGCCGCGACCCCGTTCTACGCCGCCACCTTCGGCTGGCGGTGGGACGACTCGATGGGCGACGGCTACCTGGTCGGCCACGTCGACGCGAAGGAGGGCGACGACACCAGCAACTGCGGCGCGATGGCGACGCCACCCAACGTCCCCGCGGAGGTGCCCAGCCTGTGGCTGGCGTACTTCGCGGTCGAGGACTGCGCGACGTCGGTGGCGACGGCGGAGGGCCTGGGCGCGCAGGTGTTCCTGCCGCCGATGCAGATGGGCCCCGGCACGTTCGCGGGCCTGACGGACCCGACCGGTGCCGCCGTGATGGTGGGCTCCTTCCCGGCTGCGTAGCCGGGGCCGGTGCGCCCGGACGGCCGGCCGCGCGTCAGGGGAGCGGGCGGCCGTTCGGCTTCACCAGCAGCCACAGGCCGCCGAACTCGCGGACGTCGTGGCACAGGGCGACCCGCGGGCGGTCGTGCTCGTAGTAGTAGAGCGGGTGCCCGCGGTAGGTGACCTGCAGGCGGCCGTCGGACCGCTTGGTCGTGCCGAGCAGCCGGGCGCTGACGCCGGTCCCCGCCCGCGGCTTGCCCTTCGCGTACGTCACGGGCCAGGCCTGCGCGCAGTCGCCGTAGCAGCGCGAGGTACTGCCGCGGTCGCGGGTGAACAGGTACAGCGGCATCCCGCGGCCGTCGGTGAGAACGGTGCCGTACGAGCCGACCCTGGTCGCGCGGATGACGATGCCCCGGGTCGCTGCGGGCACGGCGGTCCGCGCCGTGGACGCGACCGCGACCGTGGCGGGCCGGTGGCCGTCGGGGACGGGCGCGGCCGTCCCGGGGGTGGCGAGGCCGAGGGTGAGGGCGGTTGCGCCGCCGAGGACAAGGGCACTGCGGAGGATGGGCACCCGGGCAGTCTGGGCGGGCGAGTGGGCCCGGCACCAGGCCGAGCGCGGCCCCGTCAGCGGTCCGTAAGGGTTGCGGACGGAGACCGAGGTGTGGCGGTGCTGTGCTCCCTGACTCCCCGGTCAGGACGACAGCAGTTCGGCCAGCGTGCGCAGGCCCTGTCGGCCGTCGACGAGCCCCGCCATCATGAACTGCGGCCAGCGCGAGCTGTCGACGAAGTGCCGCGTCAGTCCGGAGCCGTGCACGGTCGCGTACGGCACCGGCTCCAGGAGCACGGTCGGGCAGTTGCGGTGCAGCCGGTCCAGGTTGTCGCGCGAGTGCTGCAGGTGGTTGGCGGTGCGCACCTGCGACTCGATGCCGAGCAGGCTGAACGCCTCGTCCTGCCAGCCGTGCCGCTCCTCGCCGGTGAGCCCGGTGGGCCAGAAGCAGTTCACCGCGAGCGCGGCGTCCGGCGGCGGCTCCAGCTCCAGCAGCGGGCGTACCGGGAACACGTCGACGACGCCGCCGTCGCAGTACCAGCCGTCGTCCAGCGGCACCGGCGCGAAGAACAGCGGCAGCGCGATGGACACCCGGATCGCCCGCGCCACCGTGAGCTCCGGGAAGGTTCGCGGACCGAGGAACACCAGCCGGTTCTCCTCGACCTGCCACGCGGGGGAGTAGCAGGGCACCTCGAGGTCGCCCAGCGTGATGTCGCCGAGCCAGTCCAGCAGCGCCGCCTCGATCGCCTCGCCGCGCACGATCCCGCCGAAGCCGCGCCCGAGCGTGGGCACCAGCGTCGCCAGCCGGCGCCAGTCGGGGTCCACGTAGTCGCCGGGGTGCAGGCGGAGCAGGAAGTCGGCGACCTCGTCGGCGGGCACCCCGGCCGCCCACGGGAAGCCGAAGAGGGCCGAGCCGGAGCACACCGACAGCGCCGCGGGCCGCAGACCGGCCTCCTCGAAGGCGCGCAGCACGCCCAGCAGGCTGGCCATCGCGCCGCTGCCGCCGGTGGCCGAGACGGAGACCCGGCGACCGGCCAGTGCGGGCAGCGAGGTGGACACGTCCACCGGGAACGGCGACCCGCCCACCGGCCGCGGGTCGGTGGGCAGCGGCAGGACCGCACGCCGGGCGGAGTCCAGGTAGGCCAGGTCTCGGCGCAGGTCGGTCAGGGCGTTGCGGGTGCGGGTCGCGACCGAGACCGCCTTGCCGAGCCAGAAGATGTCCAGCGCCGGGTCGAGCACCATCAGCCACCCCCTCGCGTCCGCTCCGTGGCGAGCATCCGTGACCGCAGGGTGTCGTAGATCGGCTCGCCCCGCAGCAGGGTCGCCGTGAGCATCGCGGCGCCGCACGCCAATAGCAGCGGCACCACCTGGCTGGTGGAGCCGGTCATCTCGGCGATCAGCACGATCCCGGTGAAGGGTGCGCGCACCACGGCGGTGAAGAACGCGGCCATCCCGACGACGGCGAAGGCCACCGTGGCGTCCTGCTGCCCGGGTGCTACGGCCGTCACGAGTCCGCCGAGGAGCGCCCCGCCCGCGGCACCGACCACGAGTAGCGGCGCGAACAGTCCGCCGACCGTTCCCAGCGCGTACGACACCGGTCCCAGCACCCAGCGCACGGCCAGGATGCCGCCCAGCACCAGCAGCGGGATCCGCCCGTCGAGGATGCGCTGGTTCAGCGCGTCGCCACCGCCGACGAGCTCCGGGGAGAGCCAGGCCAGCAGCCCGACCGCGGCGCCGACGATGCCGGCCCTCAGCTCCACCGGCACGATCCGGGACCGGGCGAAGACGTCGATCGACGTCACCACGAACCGGTTGTACGCGACCCCGGCCACACCGAGGAGAACGCCCAGCAGCGCGAACAGCGGCAGGGTCGCCAGTGGCGCCTCGGGCAGCTCGGGCACGTCGAAGAGGACGAAGTCGCCGAGGATCGCGCGGTACGTGGCGATCGCGCACGCGGTGCCGACGAGGGTGGCGACGGCCAGCCGCAGCCGGAAGCTGCGCGACACCTCCTCGAACACGAAGACCGCGCCGCCCAGTGGGGCGTTGAAGGCGACCGCCAGCCCGGCACCGGCCATCGCTGCCTGCATGCTGCGCAGGTCGGGGTGGTCCATCCGGGTCCGGCGGGCCAGCTCGTCGCCGATGACCGCGCCCATCTGCACGCTGGGCCCCTCGCGGCCCAGGGCCAGCCCGGACCCGATCGCCAGGACACCGCCGACGAACTTGGCCGGGACCACCGACAGCGGGGCCGGCCCGACCTCGCCGCGCATCACCGCCTCGACCCGCTGCACGCCGCTCCCGGACGCGATCGGGGCGAACCTCACCACCAGGCGCGCCAGGGCCACCCCGGCGCCGCACGCCAGCACCGGGACGACCCAGCCCACCCACGGCCAGTGCCGGGCCCAGTCGACCATGGCCACCCGCGCGTCGTCGGCGGCCGCCAGGGTGATCTGGAAGGCGGTGCCCACCAGCCCGGTGAGGACGCCGCCGACGATGGCGACCGCGCCGAGCAGCAGGAGCGCGCGCGTGGTGATCCCCGGGTCGGTGAGGCCGGCCGGGCCGGGGACGGGGTCGCCGGGGAAGGGTCGCTCCGGGAACCGTCGCCGTCCCGGACCCGTGCCCATCGGGGCAGTCAACCAAAGGCCGGGGCGGGCGCGGGGGCACTAGCGTCGAGGCGGCGGACCAGTGGGCGAGGGTGGGAGGTGGGCACGGGTGTCGGACGTACGTCGCCGGGCCGCGTGGGGCTGGGGCTTCGCCGACGAGGCGCTGACGACCGAGCAGATCCGGGCGCTGGCCCCGGGCCTGCCGCAGCTGCTCGGGTTCGAGGGGCGGGACCCGGTGGACCCGGTCCCGCCGGAGGACGTCGTCCTCGACCCGCCGCGCCTCCCGCTCCCGGCCGGTGACCGGCTGGAACGGGTCTGCTCCACCGGCACCGCCGACCGGGTGGCACACGCGGGCGGCCAGGCCTACCCGGACCTCGTGCGCGCGCTGCACGGAGAGTTCCCGTACGCCCCCGACGTGGTCGCGCGGCCGGCCGACGAGACCGACCTGGCGGAGCTGCTGGCCTGGGCGGGCGATGTCGGCGCGGCGGTGGTCCCGTACGGCGGTGGCACCAGCGTCGTCGGCGGCGTGCGCCCGGTGGTGCCGGACGGCTACGCCGGGGTCGTCACCGTGGACCTGACCGGGATGGACCGGGTGCTGGAGGTGGACCCGGTCTCGCGCGCCGCGCGGATCCAGGCAGGTGCCACCGGGCCGGTGCTGGAGCGGCAGCTCGCCGAGCACGGGCTGACGCTCCGGTTCTTCCCCCAGTCGTTCGAGCTGTCCACCCTCGGCGGGTGGGTGGCGACCCGCGCCGGCGGGCACTTCGCGACCGGTCCCACCCACATCGACGACCTGGTCGAGAGCGTGCGGGCGCTGACCCCGGTCGGGGTGTGGGAGTCGCGGCGGCTGCCCGGCTCCGGCGCCGGGCCCAGCCCGGACCGGCTGCTGCTGGGCTCCGAAGGGGCCCTCGGCGTCGTGACCGAGGCGTGGGTGCGGGTCCGCCCCCGGCCGGGCGCGCGGGCCGGGCGGTCGATCCGCTTCGCGTCCTGGCCGGCGGCCGTGGACGCGGTGCGCGCCATCGCCCAGAGCGGCCTGCAGCCGGCGAACTGCCGGCTGCTGGACCCGCTGGAGGCGGCGCAGTCGGGTGCCGGTGACGGTCGGGACGCGGTGCTGGTCCTCGGTTTCGAGGCGCCTGAGCGGCCGGTCGACGCGGAGCTGCGCCAGGCGCTGGACCTGTGCGCGTCGTACGGCGGCCGGTGGTCCGACGATGCGAAGCCCTCGGGTGACGGGGGCGCCGACGCGGCCGGCACCTGGCGGGACGCGTTCTTGCGGATGCCGTACCTGCGCGACGGCCTGATCCGGCTCGGCGTGCTGGCGGACACCTTCGAGACCGCGGTCACGTGGGACGCCTTCCCCGACCTGCACGAGCGGGTGACCGCGGCGGTCCGCGACGCGCTGGGCGCGCCGTGCCGGGTGTCGGTGCGCTTCACCCACGTCTACCCCGACGGCCCCGCGCCGTACGTCACGGTGCTGGCGCCCACGGTGCCGGGCGAGGAGATCGCCCGGTGGTCGGCGATGAAGACGGCGGCAGGGGACGCCATCGCCGCGGCGGGCGGGACCATCACGCACCACCACGCGGTCGGCCGGGACCACCGGCGGTGGTACGACGGCCAGCGGCCCGACCCGTTCGCGGCCGCGTTGCGGGCCGCGAAGGCGGCGGTGGACCCCGGTGCGCTGCTCAACCCGGGCGTGCTGGTGGACCCGTGACGGGCGACGGCGGCGACGTTGGTGACGTCGTCCGCGACGACCGGGGTCTGCCGCTGGCGGTGGACCGGCCGGTGCGGCGCGTGGTGTCCCTGGTGCCGTCCCTCACCGAGACGGTGGCGCTGACCCGGCCGGACCTCCTGGTCGGCGCGACCCGCTGGTGCACCCACCCCGCGGGCCTGGACGTGGCTCGGGTCGGGGGGACCAAGAACCCGGACGTGGCCGCCGTCGTGGCGCTGGCCCCGGACGTCGTGCTCGTCAACGACGAGGAGAACCGGCGCGAGGACGTCGAGGCCCTGCGTGCGGCCGGGGTCGCCTGCTGGGTCACCGGGCCGCGGACGGTCGCCGCGGCGCTGGACTCGCTGAGTCGGCTGGTCCGCGGCGCGCTCGGGGTGGCCACCGAGCCGGGGTGGCTGACGGCGGCCCGGGCCGCGTGGGTGCCGCGGCCCGTCCCGGCCGGACCGGACGCGGTCGCGGCGCTGGAGCCGGCGGTCGTGCCGGTGTGGCGACGGCCGTGGGTCGTCGTCGGGTCCGACACGTTCGCCGGCGACGTGCTGCTGCGCCTGGGGGTGCGCAACCTGTATGACGACGCCGCCGAGCGGTACCCGCGGCCGTCGCTGGCCGAGCTGCGGTCCCGCGACGCGGCGCTCGTGGTCCTGCCGGACGAGCCGTACGTGTTCACCCCCGATGACGGTCCCGAGGCGTTCCCCGGGGTCCCCTGCGCCCTGGTGTCGGGCCGACACCTGACCTGGTACGGGCCGTCCCTGGCCGAGGCGCCACGGGTGCTGGCGGGACAACTGGCCCGGCGGACCCTTGGCCCTGCAACGCCCCCCGCGTCCGCGCCATAGTGGGGGGATCCGGGCTGCACCGCGGCCCCGTGGCCTCGTAGGGAGGTCGTCATGAACCGAACCCGACTCCCTGCCGTCCTGGCGACGGCGGCCCTCCTGATCGGGACGGCGGTGGTGTCCGGCGGCGGGGCGGTGGCGGCGCCCGCTCCCGAGCGGGCCGTGACCGTGGCCGCGGCGGCACCCGCGGCGGCGCCCGCCGCCACCCGGCAGAGCGCCAAGTGGTACTGGTCGGACGGCTACCGCTACCTCACCCGGACGTTCCGGGAGTGGAAGTACCCGACGCGCGCGAGCCTGCCCAAGCTGTACGTGAAGATGTCGTCGTCGTACCCCGCCCGCAAGGTGGTCCTGGAGTACTGGGACAACTCGGACAATCGGTGGGAGCGCGAGTCCTCGCAGTGGACGAACGGCAAGGGCATCGCGACGGTGCGCTTCGACCCGTACAACTGCACCGGGGCGGGCTACTGCGACGGGTTCTGGTACTACCGGCTGCGCATCCTGGCCGGCTCCGGCCAGGGTGAGCTGAAGTCGAACAAGTTCCGCATCACCTTCGTCGCGGCCTGACCCTCAGCACGGACCCGGTCCGGGGTCGGGTCGACCCGGCCCCGCACCGGTCCCGCGCGTACCGGTCTCTCCTTGTGGTGCCGGTTGCGCGAGTTACAGCTCGCGCAACCGGCACCACAACGAGAAGTAGCGCGGCGTAGAGGGTCGCTCCGGGGCGTCCCGGTTGCGCTGCGTGAACCCGACGCGAAGATGTCGTGTCGAGTTCATCTGCGGTTCATCTGTCGCCGGACCCCACGTTCACGTGGTGAAGGTCCTGTTCACCTCAGGTCCACAGACCCGTAGCGACGGCGTCATGGACGTGTCACTATCCGTGCGCAGTTGAGGGAGGTCTGGGGTGGATCTACTACTTCTCACGGTTATCGCCGTGGTGGCGCTCGCGCTGCTGTTCGACTTCACGAACGGGTTCCACGACGCGGCGAACTCGGTCGCCACCGTCGTGGCCACCCGCGCGCTGCCGGCCAAGTGGGCGCCCGGCTTCTCCGCGTTCTTCAACTTCGTGGCCTACTTCGTGGTGGGCACGGCCGTGGCCAACACGGTGGCGAAGACGGTGAAGGTGGAGTACGCCGGGGTCGCGGTGGCGTTCGCCGCGCTGTTCGCGGCGATCGCCTGGAACTACGTCACCTGGTTCGTCGGCATGCCCTCGTCGTCCAGCCACGCCATCATCGGCGGTCTGGTCGGTGCCGGTATCGCCGCGGGCGGCTTCGCCGCGATCTCGTGGGAGAGCGTCGAGAAGGCCCTGATCGGCATCCTCGCCTCACCCGCGGTGGCGTTCAGCATCGCGTTCGCCGCGATGTTCGTCGTCGGCGGCCTTCAGAAGCTGTTCAAGATGCGCGACGAGCACCCCGTCTTCAAGGGCCTGCAGCTGGTGTCCGCGGCCGGGGTGTCCTTCGGCCACGGTGCCAACGACGCGCAGAAGACGATGGGCGTCATCGCCGCGCTGATGCTGGGCGCCGGCTACACGACGATGGCCGAGGACGGCAAGACGATCGTGGTTCCGGAGTGGGTGGCGCTGTCGGCCTACGCCGCCATCGCGCTGGGCACCCTGTGGGGCGGCTGGAAGATCATCGAGACCATGGGCCTGAGGCTCACGACACTGCACGCCAGCTCCGGGGTCGCGGCCAACATCGGTGCGACGACCGCGATCTTCGGTGCCACCAGCATCGGCATGCCGATCTCCACCACGCACGCCGCCGCCTCGTCGATCGTGGGCGCGGGTGTCGGCTCCGGCCGGGGAGCCAACTGGAAGGTCATCGGGGAGATGGTGGTGGCCTGGGCCATCACCATCCCGGCGGCGGCCATCGTCTCGTTCATCATGTTCCGGTTCACCCAGTTGCCGACCGCCTTCGCCATCATCACGGTGGGCTCGGTCGTGCTGGCCTTCGGTATCTGGGCCGGCTGGGCGATGCGGCACACGATCCACGCGGCCGACGTCGAGGCCGAGATCCCGTCCGAGGAGAAGCTCGACGAGCACGTGCCGGTGCACCCGCACCTGCAGGGCAAGGGTCCGGTGGAGTAGCCGAACCCGTCACGCGCGACGCCCTCGGGGGCCGGGTCACACCCGGCCCCCGAGGCGTGTCCGGGCCCGTTGCCGTCCGCGTCCCGTGCGGCGTCCTCGGCCCCTACAGTCGGCCGCATGCCCGACCTGCGCCTCGGCGGCCTCGTCGACCCGGCCGCCCACCAGCGGACCGGCACCGACGCCGTCCTGCGTTCCGCCGACCTGACGACGCACGGCGTGATCGTCGGGATGACCGGGTCGGGCAAGACCGGCCTCGGGGTCGTCCTGGTCGAGGAGTGTCTTGCCGCCGGCGTCCCGGCGATCGTGGTCGACCCGAAGGGCGACCTGACGAACCTGTGCCTGCTGTTCCCCGAGCTCAGCGCGGCGCAGTTCCGGCCCTGGGTCGACGAGGGCGCGGCAGTCGCCACCGGGATGACCCCCGACGCGTACGCCGAGGACCAGGCCACGCGCTGGCGGGAGGGCCTGGCCGGCTGGGACCTCGGCCGCGCCGACGTCGCCCGGCTGTCGGAGACGGTGCCGCGCACCGTCTACACGCCCGGGTCGACCGCCGGGGTGCCGCTCAACGTGGTCGGCTCGCTGGTGGCCCCCGCGGACCGCTCCGACGAGGAAGCGGTGCAGGACGAGATCGCCGCGTACGTCTCCTCGCTGCTCGGCCTGCTGGGCGTCGACGCCGACCCGCTGACGTCCCGCGAACACGTGCTGCTAGCGAACCTGGTCTGGCACGCCTGGTCCGGCGGCCAGGACCTGGACCTGCCCACGCTGGTCGCGTGGGTCGCGCAGCCCCCGATCCGCAAGGTCGGGGTGCTGGAGCTGGACCAGTTCTTCCCGCCGGCGGACCGGCAGGCCTTCGTGCTGCGGCTGAACAACCTGCTGGCCTCGCCGGGGTTCGCGGCCTGGTTGCAGGGGCCGCCGATCGACGTGGACGCACTGGTCCGGGGCGCGGACGGCGGTCCGCGCTGCGCGATCGTGACGACCTCGCATCTCGACGACAGCGAGCGGCAGGCGGTGACCGCCCTCGTCCTGGCCGAGGTCGTGGCCTGGATGCGGCGTCAGCCCGGCACCGCGGACCTGCGGCTGCTGCTGTACCTGGACGAGGTCGCCGGCCTGGTCCCGCCCACCGCCAACCCGCCCACCAAGCCGCCGCTGCTCACCCTGATGAAGCAGGCCCGGGCGTACGGCGTCGGTGTCGTCCTGGCGACCCAGAACCCGGTCGACGTCGACTACAAGGCGCTGTCCAACGCGGGCACCTGGCTGATCGGCCGGCTGCAGACCGAGCGGGACAAGGCCCGGCTGCTGGACGGGCTGACCAGCGCGGCCGGGACCGTCGACGTGGCTGCGCTGGGCGACACCGTGTCGGGGCTGGCGAAGCGGGAGTTCGTGCTGCGGCGCGCCGGCTCCGACCGGCCGGAGACCATGACGACGCGCTGGGCGATGAGCTACCTGCGCGGCCCGCTGACCCGCGAGCAGATCGCGCGACTGGCCGCGGACCAGCCGGCCGCGGCGGCGCCACCCGCGGAGCTGGCGCCTCCGTCGATGCCGGCCGCCCCCGACGGCGCCCCGGTCCCCATGCCGCCACCCTCCGGCGATCCCGGGCCGGCCGCTGCGGGGGCGCCCGTGTCGAGCACTGCGGACGTGACGCCGGTGATGCCGGCAGTGGCTGCGGGCATCCCGGTGTCGTACCTCGACCCGGCCGCAGCCTGGGCGGGGGTGGTCGGCGCCGTGCCGGGGACGCGGCTTCGCGCGGCCGCGGTGGCGCGGGTCCGGCTGCGCTACGACGAGACCCGGGCCGACCTGGTCCACGACGAGGAGTACGAGGCGGTGCTGTGCCCGCTGCCTGACGTGCCGGACGCGGTCGGGTTCGTCGCCGTGGACTACGACGACCGTGACCTGCTGCCCCAGCCCGTCGGCGCCGTGACGTACGAGTTCGTCGCCGCCGCGGTGTCCTCGAAGACCTGGTGGTCGGGGCTGCGGGCGGCGCTGACCGACCACCTGGTCCGGTCCCGCGTGCTGGAGGTCCCGGTCAACCGCGAGCTGAAGCTGTACGGACGGGTGGGGGAGACCGCCGAGCAGTTCGCCGGGCGGTGCGCCGCGGAGGCCGACTCCCGTGCCGACGCGGCGACGGCCGCGCTGCGGACCAAGTACGAGGCCAAGGTCCGGGCGCTGCAGGACCGCATCGACACCGCGGTGGCGGCGGTGCAGCGGCAGGAGGCGTCGCAGCAGGCCGCCTACGCCGATGCCGCCACCTCGGTCGCGTCGTCGGTGCTCGGTGGCCTCTTCGGCGGACGCCGGTCGCGGGCCTCGGTGTCGGCGCAGGCGCGGCGCATCTCCGGCGCCGCCGCCCGCGTCGACCAGGCGCGCGCGAAGGTGGACTCCCTCGCCGCCGGGCTGGCGCAGCTGGACGCCGAGCTCGCCGACGAGGTGGCGGGCATCGACCGGGAGTGGACGGAGCGCGCCGCGGCCGTCAGCACCGTTGCCGTCCCGCTGGAGCGGACCGACGTGCGGGTCGCCGACCTCCGGCTGGTCTGGGTCCCCGTCGGCTGACGCCCGCCACGCCAGCGCCCCGACCTCCCCCCGCACGCCCTGGCTCCACCCCCGCTTCTCTCTCGACGGAATGAGTCCCCACGTCGCTTGCGGGCCGATTCCGGGGCGTCAAGCAACGCCGGGACTCATTCCGTCGCCAAGGGGTGGGTGCGGGGGATGCGGTGCGGGGGCAGTGCGCGGGGTCAGCGAGGGGTCGGCTCGTCGAACAGGGCGAGCAGATGCGGCAGCGCGACCGCGACCGGGCCGAACAGCGGCACCCGGGCCAGGTCGGCGACGGTGAACCAGTCGGCCGCGTCGTTCTCCACCGACAGGGTGCGGTGGTACGCCGGCGCCTCGGCGACGTCGGCGCAGCAGGTGGTGTAGGACCAGCGCCCCGGCAGCGCGTCGTCGACGAAGTCGCCCACGCGCACCAGTCCGTCCGGCAGCCGCCCGATCTCCTCGTCGAACTCCCGCAGCGCCGCGTCCCAGGCCGACTCGTGCCGGTCCCGCGCGCCGCCCGGGATCGCCCACTGCCCGTGGCCGCGGTGCACCCACGCGGCCCGCTGCGCGAGCAGGAACCGGGACGGCCCGGTGTCGGGCCGGTGCCGCAGCAGCAGGCCGGCGGCGCCGTACACGCCCCAGAACGACCGGCCGTCGTCGGCGCGCACCCACCCGTCGCCGTTGCCCCTCACCCCGGCATCCTCCCCCGCGGACCCGGGACACGCGACGGCCGGCCACCCGGATGACGGGTGACCGGCCGAGGCTCGGGGACGGTGCTCAGATGAAGATGACCTGGGCCCCGTCGGTCATCTCGATGAAGTCCGAGGCATTGATGATGCCCTCGAGGTCGTCGCGCAGGTCGCTCTCGTCGACGTGGTTCATGTCGGCGGACAGCCGGCAGGCCCACAGCTTGCCGCCGGCGGCGACGATCTGGTCCAGGAAGTCCGGGACCTCCGGGACGCCGAGGTCGGCGATCTGCTTCTTCAGCATCTTGGTCGCCATCGGCTGCATGCCCGGCATCGGCGCGAGCGCCTGCGGGATGCGCACGTCACCGATCGGCATGTGCATCGCGGTGTTGCCGGTAGGGGTGAACTTCAGGTCGTTCATCCGGGACTTCATGATCATGTCGAAGCCCCAGAAGGTGAAGAAGATGTCGCACTGGACGCCCTCGCCCAGGGCGGCGTTGGCCAGGATCAGGGCCGGGTAGGCCATGTCCAGGTTGCCCTTGGAGCAGATGAAGGCGATCTTGCGGTCGGACTCCTCGTCGTCGCCGAAGTTGGGGACGATCGGTGCGTCGCTCATGTCAGTCGTTTCCGTCCCGCGTCTCAGACGCAACCGTGGGGCTTCGGCACGCCCGCGATGTAGGCGCTCTTCTTGGCCGGCTTCTTGGGGAAGAGCTGGAACTGCAGCTTGGTGGGGATCCCGCCGGCGGTGTCCACGCGCCGCGTGGTCGGGGTCTCGCCGTTGGCCTTGAAGTCCTCACGCAGGAAGTTGATCATCTTCCAGTGGTCGTCGGTGAGGTCGATGCCGATGTTGGCGGCGAGGGTCTTGGCCAGGTCCTGGTCCCACTCGTCGTACTCGGTGAGGAAGCCCTCGTCGTCGACGTGGACCTCGCGGCCGTTGATCGTGGTCACGGGCATTGCGGTGTTCCTTCCTACTTCTGGGTGATCTGATCCGGCCGGCTCTCGAGGCCGATGGACCTGAGCATGTGGAGCGTACGCGCGAGCCCGCGGCGCACGTCCGGGTCCCGCATCTCGCGCAGCAGCGCGAAGGTGCCGGGCGGCTTGACGTCGGTGAGCTGGTCCTCCTGGACCGTCACCATGGTGCGGCGCAGCATGGTCATGATCTCCGGCTGCGTCATCTGCTTGACCGTGTTGAGGATGAGGACGACGTTGTCGCCGAGGGCCTCGATGTCGTCCTCGTCGAACGAGGTGACGACCTTGTCGGCGATCGCCATCCCGCCCTGGGCGAAGGTGAAGTAGCCCTTCTTCTCCGCCTGGTCGAGGGCGTCGGACACCTTCGCCATCATCGCGCCGGACAGCTTGGTGGCCTCCGAGCCGAGCTCGGTCATGGTCTCCAGCTGCGCCAGCAGCCGCTCCATCTGGGGCAGCGCCCGCGCCGCGGTCCGGGCGAAGCGGATGGCGTCCTCGATCGTGACGTCCTCGCTGAGGTCCTCCATCTCCCGGGAGACGGAGTCGAAGGCGGCCCGGGTGACGGGAACCATGACCTCGTTGAGCTCCGCCCAGCGCTCGCGTGCCTCGCGCTGCGCCTGCAGCTCGGCGTACATGTCCTCGACCAGCAGCGTCAGGCGGTCCAGACGCTGCTCGAGGTTCGCCTCCGGAACGACGGCGGTCATCCGAGGTCCTCCGTGTCCTTGCCCGCCATCGACATCAGCGCCGGGAGCGGGAGCTCCTTGCCAGGCAGCAGCAGGTTCCAGTACATCCAGCGGAACATGACCTTGCCCCAGTGGTTCATCTCGGTCTCCTTCAGCAGGCTGAAGGGGCCGATCCCGGGCAGCGGGTACTTGCCGGGCAGGGGCTCGGTCTCGTAGTTGAAGTCGATGAGCAGGCCCTTGCCGTGGCCGGTCTCGATGAAGCAGTTGGCGTGCCCGTCGAACTTCTCCGTCATCTGCCGACCGGCGATGTGGTTCATGAAGTTGTCGGGGAACAGGTCCATCGCGAAGTGGGCGACCGAACCGGCCTTCGAGGCGGGGATGTTGGACGCGTCGCCGATGGCGAAGATGTTGTCGTACTTGGTCGACAGCAGTGTCTCCTTGTCGACCGGCACGTAGTTCAGCTCGTCGCCGAGGCCGGAGCGGGCGATGTACTCCGCGCCCATGTTGAGCGGCACGGTCACCAGCAGGTCGAACGGGACCTCGCGCTCGTCGTACGACACGATCTTCTTGTTCTCGTCGTCGACCTCCATGATCATGAAGTCCGACTCGAGCGCGATCTCGCGGTCCTCGAGCATCGAGCCGAGGTACTTCGACGCCACCGGCTTGGTGAACGCGCCGGGCAGCGGGGTCACGTAGGTCATCTCGACCTTGTCGCGGATGCCCTGCTCCTCGAAGAACGCGTCCGCGAGGAAGGTGAACTCCAGCGGCGCCACCGGGCACTTGATCGGCATCTCGGTGACGTGCACGACCAGCTTGCCGCCGTCCCACTCCTTGAGCTTCTCGGCCAGGGCCACGGCGCCGTCGTACGTGTAGAACTCGTGCACGCTCTGGCGCCACTCGCCGCCGTCCATCCCGGGGGTCTGGTCCGGCCGCGGCGAGGTGCCGGTGGCGATCACCAGGTAGTCGTACGGCAACTCCTTGCCGTCCGCCAGCACGACCTTGTTCTCCTCGGGGAGGACGCGGTCGATCTCGGCCTCGACCAGGTCGACGCCGCTGGGGATGTACCGCTTGCGGGGCTTGGTCACCTCGTCGGGCCGGTAGATCCCGAACGGGATGAACAGGTAGCCGGGCTGGTAGAAGTGGGTGTCGCTCTGGTCGACGACGGTGATCTTCCACTCGTCACGCGGCAGCCGCGGACGCAGCTTGTTCACGGCCATCGTCCCGGCAGTACCGCCACCGAGCACGAGCAGTCGCTTCATCTAGTCGATCTCCTTCAGCTGGCCGGGCTCGCGACGGATGCGTCGTCCCGGGAGTCGATGGTGGCGACCCGCGACAGGGTCACCGCGACCTTGCGCAGCGAGGCGAGCACCTCGGTGCGCCGGTCGGAGGTCAGGTGGTACAGGTCGTCGCCGGCGAGCTCGGGCTCCGGCGCGATGCCGCCGACGAGCACCATCCCGACCAGCTCGCTGCCGCTGCGGACGAAGGCACGGGCGCACTCGAAGCCGAGGTGCCCGGCGGCGAACCGCGGCTCGAAGTCGAGGTCCTCGGCCAGCTCCCGCCACTCCTCGGCGCACGCGGTGATCACGTCCGGGTCGGCGGCGTGCTCGGCGAAGCGGGGGCACGGGTTGGCCACGTGCGTGACGGGACGACCGGCCATGTCCGTGACCACCATCATCACGCCGAGCAGGTCGGCGGCGGCGTCGACGACGGGCTGCGCGATCTCGGTGCGCAGCCGCGGCTGGGTCGGTGCGCCGACGGCGGCCGGGGCGGGCCCGCGGCCGGGCGTCGGGCTGGGCCCGGGAATGGCGCTGTGGGGGGCCGCGTCCGGCCCCGGCACGGTCGGAATGGGGCCGGTGTCGCCGTCGAGCAGGGCGGAGATCCGGTCGGCCCGGAAGCGCCACTGGCGGCCGATCTTGACCGCGGGCAGCCGGCCGTCGGCGGCCATCCGGTAGACGGTGGAGGCGTCCACGCCGAGCAGGTCCTGGACCTGCTGCGAGGTCAGCAGCCGGGCGGTGCCGACCTCGGGGGACTGCCGTTCCTGCATGTCATGCAGCCTATGCCTGCTCCTGCGGCTCATGCCGATCCGAATGACCCGATTCTCCGGGCCCTCGGACGGGATGTGGGCCGTCGCGACCCGGGTCCAAGGTCCCGATCCCGGCATCCGCCGGCGCCCGCGGGTGACCCCCGTCACGCCCGAGGCGGGCGAGTCAGCCGTCGGCGCCGACCGGTGACCGCCACGGCAGCGGCAGCTCCTCGGCGGCCCGCGGCCGGGTGGCCAGATAGCCCTGGAACCCGTCGCAGCCGGCGGCCGCGACCGCGTCGAGCTGCTCCCGGGTCTCGACCCCCTCCGCCACCACCGGGATCTGCAGCGCGTGCCCGAGGGCGACGACCGCCCGGACCAGGGCCGCGGCACGGGGCCGGCGGTCCACCCGGGCGGTCAGCCGCCGGTCGACCTTCACCATCCGCACCGGCAGCTCCTCCAGGTGCGCCAGCGACGACAGCCCGGTGCCGAAGTCGTCCACGACCAGGCCCACGCCCATCGCGGCCAGCCGGCTGAGGGCGGCGAAGGCCTGCTCCGGGTCGTCGAGCAGGGCATCCTCGGTGATCTCCAGGTGCAGCCGCTCCGGCTCCAGCCCGGACCGGTCCAGCGCGTCGCTCACCAGGTCCACCAGGCCGGGGTCGGCCAGCTGCCGTGGGGACAGGTTCACCGCCACCGGCCGTCCCTCCAGCGCCGCGCCCCAGGCGACGGTCTGCGTCACCGCGTGGTCCAGCACCCAGGCGCCGACCCCCACGATCGCCCCGCTCTCCTCCGCGGCGTCCAGGAAGGCGTCCGGCCGCAGCAGTCCCTGCCCCGGCGCCCGCCAGCGCACGAACGCCTCCCACTGCAGCACCCGACCGTCCATCGCGACGACCGGCTGGTAGACCAGCTCGAGCTCGTCGCCCTCCACCGCCCGCCGCAGCGCCGAGGCGAGGGCCAGCCGGGCGCGCACCCGCTCCCGCATCTCGGCCCGGAACACCGTGACCCGGTTGCGGCCCTCGTCCTTCGCCCGGTACATCGCCGCGTCGGCCTCGCTCAGCAGCTCGTCGACCGCCTCCGGACCGCTCCCGCCCTCCGACAGGGCGGCCCCGACGCTCAGCCCCAGCACGGCGTCGACGGGCCCGATCCGGACCGGGTCCCGCAGCGCCCCGAGCACGCGCTGCCCCAGGGCCAGTGCCCCCGCCTCGTCGTCGACGTCCTCGGCGACCACGACGAACTCGTCGCCCCCGAAGCGCGCCACCAGGTCGTGGTCCCGGCAGGCGGACCGGATCCGGCCGGCCACCTCGCGCAGCACCGAGTCGCCCCGTTCGTGGCCGTACGAGTCGTTGATGTCCTTGAATCGGTCCAGGTCGCAGAACAGGACCGCGACCCGGGTGCCCCGGCGTGCGGCCCGGCTCAGGGCCCGGCCCACCTCGAGCTCCAGGTGCGCCCGGTTGGGCAGCCCGGTGAGCGCGTCGTGCTGTGCCCGGTGCGCCAGCTGGCGCTCCAGTGCCCTTCGGTGGGTGATGTCGAGGATCGCCAGGACGACGCCGTACGGCTCCTCCGCCAGGGGAGCGACCTGGACGTGGAAGGACCGCGGGGCACCGCTGGGATCGATCAGGTCGATGTCGACGTCGCCGCGCTCGACCCGGCCGGACCGGACGTCGGCCAGCAGGTCCAGCACCTGCTGCGTCCCGGTGGGCAGCTGCTCGAGGTCCGCCAGTGCCTCCCGCAGCGTCCGCCCGGGCGACAGGTCCATCCCGAGGGCGGCGGCCGCCCCGCGGCTGTCCTCGCTGACCGCGGACACCGTCCCGTCCGGCGTGACCAGCAGGGTGTAGGCGGGGGAGGCGTCCAGCACCGCCTGGGTGAGCCGGTGCCGGGCCTCCTGCTCCTCCTCCGCGGCGGCGGTCTCGGTGATGTCGCGGTTGACGGACGCCGCGCCGGTCGCCCTCCCGCGGGCGTCGTACAGCTGCCGGACGTGCGCCTCGACCAGGACGGCCCGACCGTCGGGCCGGCGCTGCCGGACCCGACCGCTCCACTCGCCGTGTGCCCGCAGCGCGTCAATGGCCTGGGCGGTGTCGGTCAGGTGGAACTCGCCGGGCTCGCTCTCCTCGAGGTACTCCAGGGGCGCGGCGAGCTCGGCCAGCGGCCGGCCGAGCGCCTCGGCCTCGGGCACCCCGTACAACAGCTCGGCGGCCCGGTTCCAGGAGGTGACACGGAACTCCGCGTCGGTCGCCACGATGGCGTCCGACACCTGGTCGACGAGGGAGTCCAGGTACTCCAGTCGGCCGATCAGCCGGTAGGTCTCGACCGCGGGCGCGATCCGCGCGACCACCTCCGGCAGCTGCTGCACCAGGTCCAGCGCCGCGGCCGCGGAGCGTCCGGGCCAGACCAGCCCCACGGCGCCCACGGACTCGTCCAGCACCGTCAGGGGGTGCACGGTCATGCCCTCGACGCCCCAGTCACGCATGAACTGCGCGTAGGCGGGGACGGCCCGGCCGATCGCCTCCAGGTCCAGCCGCGGGATCAGCAGCGGGGCGCCGGCGGCCACCGCCCCGCCCGCGAGGCCCTCGCCCACCTGGGGTCGCAGCCGGTCGTGCAGGGACTCCAGCGCACGTTCGACCTCCGGGTCCGCGGCGGCCGAGGCCAGCGGGACCAGCGTGCGGCCGTCGTCGTCGAGCACCCACACCGTGGCTGCGCCGCCCAACGGCCCGGCCAGGTCGTGCAGGACCTGGCGCAGCAGGGCCACGACCGCGGCCCGCGGGCCCCCAGGGGTGCCGGGGTCGCGGGGCGGGGAGGTGCCGGTCATCGCGGGGGTTCGCGCCGAGCCGGGATCCGAAAGGCCCCGACCCCGGCTAGTGGGTGCCCAGCCGGGGCGAGTCGGCCTGGTCGAAGCGGAGCCAGGACTCGCGGATCTCCTTCTCCGCGTCGGTCCGGCCGACCCAGGTCGCCCCCTCGACCGACTTGCCCGGCTCGAGGTCCTTGTAGACCTCGAAGAAGTGCTGGATCTCCAGCCGGTCGAACTCGGGCACGTGGTGGATGTCGCGGATGTGCTCCTTGCGCGGGTCGCCGGACGGGACGCAGAGGACCTTGTCGTCCCCGCCTGCCTCGTCGCTCATCCGGAACATCCCGACCGTGCGGCAGCGGATCACGACGCCGGGGAAGGTCGGCTCGTCCACCAGCACCAGGGCGTCGAGCGGGTCGCCGTCCAGGCCGAGCGTGTCGTCGATGAACCCGTAGTCGTGCGGGTAGCGGGTCGAGGTGAACAGCATCCGGTCCAGCCGGATCCGGTGCGAGACGTGGTCCATCTCGTACTTGTTCCGGCTCCCGGACGGGATCTCGATGGTGACGTCGAACTCCAGGGGTTCCACGCGACGGACCTCCTCGCGGCGCGGCGGGTCAGGTCCGCGGGCCGGACCCGGGTGGGGCATCACCTAGGGTGCTGGGCGCAGTCTCCCAGGCGGATCGCCTGGACGGGGGCCACTTGATCAGGGACGGCGGTTCGGCGTGGGCGTGAGACGGCGCGACCGGTCGCGAGTGCGCGCGATGGCCGTCCTCGTGGCGGCCGTGGTCGCCGTCCCGCTGCCGGCGCTGGCCTCGGTCCGGGGCGACAGCACGCCACCCCCGGCCAGCGGGTCCGCGGTGGACGACGGCGTGCCCGCCGCGACGCCCGGGTCGCGCCCGCCCGCCGCCCCGGCCGGGCCGGTCCTGGTTCCCACCGCCGTCGCGGGGTCGACCGCCCCCGCGCCCACGAAGGCCGGGCTCAAGGCGGCCCTGGGGCCGCTGCTGTCCGACACATCCCTCGGTCCGAGCGTGTCCGCCGCGGTGCTGGACCCTGCCACGGGGACGCTGCTGTTGGACCGGCGCGCGGGCGCCGCGACGACCCCGGCCTCCACGGCGAAGCTGCTCACCGCCCTGGCGGTCCTGGACGCGCTCGGGCCGGATGCCCGGCTGGCGACGACCGCCGTCCTGGCCCCGGCGGCATCCGGCGCAGCCGCCGGGTC
Source organism: Candidatus Nanopelagicales bacterium (assembly GCA_041393815.1). NCBI lineage: Bacteria > Bacillati > Actinomycetota > Actinomycetes > Candidatus Nanopelagicales > Candidatus Nanopelagicales bacterium. Next base: position 68,414 of record JAWKJK010000007.1, read on the forward strand.
CGCGTCCGCGTCGTCGTCGGCGTCTGCGTCGCAGACCGCGGCCCGCTCCGGACCCGGACGCCTGGTCCTCGTCGGCGGGGGTGACGCCACCCTGGCCAGCGGGCCGACCGACGGGGTCGTCCCGCGGCCGGCGTCGCTGGAGCGGCTGGCCGAGACCACCGCCCGGGCGCTGGACCGGCAGGGCGTGAGCCGGGTCCGGCTGGACTACGACGCGTCCGCGTTCGTCGGCCCGCTGCTCGCGCCGGGCTGGTCGGACTCCTACCCCGCCCTGGGCGTGGTGGCCCCGGTGAGCGCCCTGATGGTGGACGGCGGCCGGGCCGCTCCCGGGGGCGTGGCCCGGGTCGCCGACCCCGCCCGCGCCGCGGCGGACCGGTTCGCGGACCTGCTGACGGCCCGCGGGGTGACCGTGACCGACGTGCGCCAGGGACCGGCCGGCACCGGCGCGACCGAGCTGGCCCGGGTGGAGTCGCCGACGGTCGCCGACCTGGTCGAGCGGATGCTGACCGAGTCCGACAACACCCTCGCCGAGGCGCTGGCCCACCTCGCCGGCGGCGTGAACGGCGGGGAGGCCTCGTACGCGGGTGGGGCGCGGGCGACCCTGGCCACCCTGACGGACCTCGGCATCCCGACCGCCGCGGTCGACCTGGTCGACGGCAGCGGGCTGTCCCGTGCCGACGCCGTGCCCGCGGGAGTCCTGGTGCGCGCTCTGGCCGTGGTCGCCGACCGGCAGCCGGACTGGGCCTGGCCCGTCGCGCCCGGCCTCCCGGTCGCCGGCCTGACCGGGACCCTCGACAACCGGTTCGTGTCGACGGCTACCGCAGCCGCCGCCGGTGTGGTGCGGGCCAAGACGGGCACCCTCACCGGCGTCAGCGCGCTGGCCGGCAGCGTCCGCGACGTCGACGGCCGGGTGCTGCTGTACGCGGTCCTCGCCGACGAGGTCACCTCGGTGCTCGGCGCCCGCGAGGTGCAGGACCGGATCTCCGCCCGACTGGCCGGCTGCGGCTGCCGGTAGCCGTACCGCCGCGCACCGGACGGTCGCGACGGACCACGTAGGGTCGATGCATGCCGGACGTCGTGGACTGGGACCTCGCGGTCGCCACGGCGACCCGGTTCGCCCCGCGCGGGCCGGAGCTGCCCGCCGCGGAGGCGCGGGCCGCGGTGCGCGAGCTGCGCACGCTGGCCGCGGAGGCGGTCGCGCCGGTCCGTGAGCGCACCGGGCTGGTGGCCGAGTTCGTCCCGCACGCGACCGAGGTCGTGGACCGGCCCACCTGGACCCGCTCCAACATCGACGGGTTCCGGGTCGCGCTGCGGCCCCTGCTGGACCGGATGCGGGAGCGCCGGGCCGAGTCGCCCGCGCTGGTCTCCGAGCTGGGGTCGCGCGCCACTGCGCTGCAGATGGGCGGGGCGCTGGCCTGGCTGTCCGGCAAGGTGCTGGGCCAGTACGAGGCGCTGGTGGCCCCCGGCGCTCAGCCCCGGCTGCTGCTCGTCGCACCGAACATCGTGACCGCCGAACGCGCCCTCGAGGTGGACCCGCGCGACTTCCGGCTGTGGGTGTGCCTGCACGAGGAGACGCACCGGGTGCAGTTCGGGGCGGTGCCCTGGCTGGCCGACCACTTCGCTGCCGAGGTGCACGAGTTCCTGGTGGCCTCGGACCTCGACGCCTCCGAGCTGCTCGGGCGGCTGGTCGCGGTGCTGCGGGCCGGCACCCGGATCGTCGGGGGTGACGAGCAGGTGTCGCTCATCGAGGAGATCCAGACCCCGGCTCAGCGGGTGGTGTTCGACCGCCTCACCGCGCTGATGTCCCTGCTGGAGGGGCACGCGGACCACGTCATGGACGACGTCGGGCCGGACATCGTGCCCAGCGTCGCGGAGATCCGGCGCCGCTTCGAGCACCGCCGGTCCCACCCCGGTGCCGTCGACGGACTGGCCCGCCGCCTGCTCGGGATGGACGCCAAGCTGCGGCAGTACTCCGACGGCGCCGCCTTCGTGCGGGCCGTCGTCGACAAGGTCGGCGTGACGAGCTTCAACCGGGTATGGGAGTCGCCGCAGACCCTCCCCACCCGGGCCGAGATCGCCGACCCGCCCGCCTGGATCCGGCGGATGCGGGCGACCGGCCCGACCGCCCCGCCCGCGGTCGCGCCCCCGGCGTGACCGGCAGCGTGACGTGACCGGCGGCGTGACGTGACCGGCGGCGTGACCGGCGGCGCCGACCCCGACGCGGCCGAGCGGCCGGCGTCCGACCGGGCCGGCAGCGAGGTGCTGGCGGTGCGGACCGCCCTCCGCGCCGCGCTCGCCGACCTGCCTCCCGGGTCGCTGGTCCTGGTGGCCTGCTCGGGCGGGGCGGACTCCCTGGCCCTCGCGGCGGCGACCGCCCGGGTGGCACCGCGGGCGGGCCTTCGTGCGGGTGCCGTCGTCGTCGACCACGGCCTGCAGCCGGACTCGGCGCAGGTCGCCGCCGGTGCGGCCGCGGCCTGCCGGGATCTCGGCCTCGATCCGGTGCGCGTCGAGGCGGTCGCCGTCGACGTCCGCCCCGGTAGCGGGGGACCGGAGGCCGCGGCCCGGGACGCGCGTCGGCAGGCGCTGGACCGCGCCGCGGACGACCTCGGCGCCGCGGCCGTCCTGCTGGCGCACACCCGTGACGACCAGGCGGAGACGGTGCTGCTGCGCCTGGCCCGCGGCTCCGGCGCCCGGTCGCTGGCCGGGATGGCCGAGCGGGACGGGCGGTGGCGCCGCCCCCTTCTGCGGCTCCCCCGTGACCTGGTCCGCGCCGCGGCCGCCGAGCAGGGGCTGCGTCCCTGGCAGGACCCGCACAACGAGGACCCGCGCTATGCCCGGGTCCGGGTCCGGTCCGAGGCGCTGCCCGCGCTGACGGGCGCGCTGGGTCCCGGGGTGCCCGAGGCCCTGGCCCGTACCGCCGCGCTGCTGCGCGAGGACGCCGACGCCCTCGACGGCTACGCCGACGAGGCGTACGAGCGGCTGGCCACCGTCGAGGCGCCGGCCGGGTCGGGGCGCGACCGGGGCGACGCCACGTTGTCCCTCCCGGTCGTGTCCCTCCCGGTCGACGGCCTGGCGGCGCTGCCGGCCGCCGTGCGCGCGCGGGTCCTGCTTCGGGCCGCCCGCGCCGCCGGGTGCCCGGCGGGCCGGCTGACCGCGGACCACGTGACCGGCCTGCGCGCGCTGGTCGAGTCCTGGCACGGCCAGGGCGAAGCGGCCCTGCCGGGCGGTGTCCGCGCCGCCCGCGCGTGTGGCAGGCTGACGCTCCGCGGGACGGCTCCCTGACCGTCCCGCGTCGGGCCCCCCGAGCGGACCGCGAGGAGACCAGCGGTGGATGCCAGCGACCTGGGTGACGAGCTCGAGCGGGTGCTGCTCGACGAGGAGACCCTGCAGAACAAGATCCGCGAGCTCGCGGCGCAGATCGACGCGGACTACGCGGGTCGGCCGCTGCTGCTGGTCGGTGTGCTCAAGGGCGCGGTCATGGTGATGGCCGACCTCGCCCGGGCGCTGCGCTCGCCGATCGAGATGGACTGGATGGCGGTGTCCTCGTACGGCTCGGGCACCAAGTCCTCCGGCGTGGTGCGGATCCTCAAGGACCTCGACCGGGACATCGGCGGCCGGGACGTGCTGGTGGTCGAGGACATCCTCGACTCCGGGCTCACCTTGTCGTGGCTGGTCCGCAACCTCGGCTCGCGCGGGCCCGCGTCGGTCGAGGTGTGCACCCTGCTGCGCAAGCCCGAGGCGGTCAAGGTCAACATCGAGCCGAAGTACGTCGGCTTCGACATCCCCAACGAGTTCGTGATCGGGTACGGCCTGGACTACGCCGAGCGCTACCGCAACCTGCGGGTGGTCGGCACCCTGGCGCCGCACGTGTACGGCGGCTGACCGGCGCGACCCCGCCCTGCGTCCCGCCGTGCGTTCCGCCCGGCGACGCCCCCGGCCGGCGGCCTCCGGCCGCTGCCCCGGGAATCCCCGGGCGCCCGCCGCCGTTGTTCGCGCTGGGCTGAGGACCAGCGGCCCTTGCGCCGGGGGCGGCACCGTGGGGCGCGGTGTACCGTCGTATCCCCGGGCACCCGCCCCGACAGGCCCGACAGTCAGGAGGTTCGGGGCCCGCCGGCCCCGCCACGATGGACGCCAAGCGCCTCTTCCGCGGACCCGTGTTCTGGATCCTGCTCGCCGTGCTGCTGGTGCTGCTCGGCAGCAGCCTCGTGTCGGGCATCGGCGCGCCCCAGCAGGTCGAGACCAGCCAGGCGCTGCAGTCCCTCGACGACAACCAGGTCCAGTCCGCCAAGCTGATCGACCGCGAGCAGATCCTCGAGCTCACCCTCAAGGACGGCACCAAGACCCGGTCGGAGTACATCGACGGCCAGGGCGTGAAGCTGCAGGAGCAGCTGCAGGCCAAGGTCGACGAGGGTCAGCTCCCCGACGGCTACGACGTCGAGGTCCCGCAGGACAGCATCCTGGTGGGCCTGCTGCTCTCCCTGCTGCCGATCGCGATCGTGGTCGGCCTGCTGTTCTTCTTCATGAGCCAGATGCAGGGCGGCGGCTCGCGGATCATGAACTTCGGCAAGTCCAAGGCCAAGGTCGTCAGCAAGGACATGCCCAAGACGACCTTCTCGGACGTGGCCGGCGCGGACGAGGCCGTCGAGGAGCTGCAGGAGATCAAGGAGTTCCTGCAGGAGCCGGCCAAGTTCCACGCCGTCGGCGCGAAGATCCCCAAGGGCGTGCTGCTGTACGGCCCGCCCGGAACCGGCAAGACGCTGCTGGCCCGCGCGGTCGCCGGAGAGGCCGGCGTGCCGTTCTTCTCCATCTCCGGGTCCGACTTCGTCGAGATGTTCGTCGGCGTCGGCGCCAGCCGGGTCCGCGACCTGTTCGAGCAGGCCAAGACCAACGCGCCGGCGATCGTGTTCGTCGACGAGATCGACGCCGTCGGCCGGCACCGCGGCGCGGGCCTCGGCGGCGGGCACGACGAGCGCGAGCAGACCCTCAACCAGCTGCTGGTCGAGATGGACGGCTTCGACGTGTCCGGTGGCGTCATCCTCATCGCCGCCACCAACCGGCCCGACATCCTGGACCCGGCGCTGCTGCGCCCGGGCCGCTTCGACCGGCAGATCTCGGTCGAGCGCCCCGACCTCAACGGCCGCTTCGAGATCCTCAAGGTGCACGCCCGCGGGAAGCCGATCAGCCCCGAGGTGGACCTGATGGCGGTGGCCCGGCGCACGCCGGGGTTCACCGGTGCGGACCTGGCCAACGTCCTCAACGAGGCCGCGCTGCTGACCGCACGGTCCGGCGGCCAGCTGGTCGACCCGCGGTCGATGGACGAGGCCATCGACCGCGTCATCGCCGGCCCGCAGAAGCGCACCCGGGTCATGAACGACCAGGAGAAGAAGATCACCGCCTACCACGAGGGCGGCCACGCCCTGGTGGCCGCGGCGCTGCCCAACGCCGACCCGGTGCACAAGATCACGATCCTGCCGCGGGGCCGGGCGCTCGGCTACACGATGGTGCTGCCGGACGAGGACAAGTACTCCACCACGCGCAACGAGATGCTCGGCCAGCTGGCGTACATGCTGGGCGGCCGCGCGGCGGAGGAGCTGGTGTTCCACGACCCGACCACCGGCGCCGCCAACGACATCGAGAAGGCGACCGCGGTCGCGCGGGCGATGGTCACCCAGTACGGCATGACCGAGCGCCTCGGCGCCATCCGCTACGGCCAGGAGCAGGGCGAGGTCTTCCTCGGCCGCGACATGGGCCACATCCGCGACTACTCCGAGGAGGTCGCCGCGGCGATCGACGAGGAGGTGCGCAAGCTGATCGAGACCGCGCACCAGGAGGCGTACGAGGTCCTGGTCGACAACCGCGACATCCTCGACGAGCTGGTGCTGAGGCTGCTGGAGAAGGAGACGCTGGACAAGGACGAGGTGGCGGACGTGTTCGCCGGCCTCCGGCGCCGGCCCACGCGGCCGGCGTGGACCGGGTCCGCGCGCCGGCAGCCGTCCGACGTGGGCCCGGTGCTCACCCCGGCGGAGCGGTCCTCGGTCGGCGACCCGGCGCACCCCAACGGCAACGGCGGCCGACCCGCCGCCGGGACCCTCGGCCCCGAGGGGACGCCGGCGGGGGAGGGCAGCGAGCCGCTCGCCCCGCTGGACGAGGGGATGGTCGAGTGACCCTGTCCGGCGGCGTCGACCCGGTCACGATCGGCGACGGCGCTGTCGCGGGCGAGTTCGACGTCGTCCGTGCCGAGGCGGCCGTGCGCGAGTTGCTGCACGCCATCGGCGAGGACCCCGACCGCGAAGGGCTGAGGGACACCCCGGCGCGGGTGGCCCGGGCGTACGCCGAGATCTTCTCCGGCCTGCGGATGTCCGCCGAGGACGTGCTCACCACGACGTTCGACATCGGCCACGACGAGATGGTCCTGGTCAAGGACATCGAGGTCTACAGCACCTGCGAGCACCACCTGGTGCCGTTCCACGGCGTCGCGCACGTGGGCTACATCCCGAACGAGTCCGGGCGGATCACCGGCCTGTCGAAGCTGGCTCGGCTGGTCGAGGTCTACGCGCGCCGCCCGCAGGTGCAGGAGCGCCTGACCACGCAGGTGGCCGACTCGCTGATGGAGATCCTGGAGCCCCGCGGCGCCATCGTCGTGATCGAGTGCGAGCACCTGTGCATGTCGATGCGCGGCATCCGCAAGCCCGGTGCGAAGACGGTGACCAGCGCGGTCCGCGGGCAGCTGCGCGACCCGGCCACCCGCGCCGAGGCCATGTCGCTGATCCTCGGGTCGTGAACCCCGGCCGGCACCCCGTGGGCCTGCCGTCCGAGCTGGCCCGGCACGACCGCTGCCTGGTGATGGGGGTGCTCAACGTGACCCCGGACTCGTTCTCCGACGGCGGCCGCTGGCTGGACCCCGGGGCGGCCGTGGCGCACGGCGCCCGCATGCACCGCGACGGCGCGGACCTCGTCGACGTCGGCGGGGAGTCCACCCGGCCCGGTGCCACCCGCATCCCGGTCGACGAGGAGCTGCGCCGGGTGCTGCCCGTCGTTCGGGGTCTTGTCGCCTCCGGGGTGCCGGTGAGCATCGACACCATGCGGGCGCAGGTCGCCGCCGCCGCGGTTGACGAGGGCGCGTGCCTGGTCAACGACGTCAGCGGCGGACTGGCCGACGACGCGATGCTGCCGTGGCTGGCGGGGCAGGCGGTGCCCTACGTCGCGATGCACTGGCGCGGGCACTCCGACGGCATGGACCGGCTGGCGACGTACGACGACGTCGTGGCCGACGTCCGGGCGGAGCTCGCCGCCCGCCTGGACGCGGCCGTGGCCGCCGGCGCGGACCCGGCCCGGGTGGTGCTCGACCCCGGGCTGGGGTTCGCCAAGGAGGCGGACCACAACTGGGCGCTGTTGCGCCACCTCGACGCGCTGGCGTCCCTGGGCCGGCCGCTGCTGGTGGGGGCGTCGCGCAAGCGGTTCCTCGGGGCGCTGCTCGCGGACTCGTCCGGGCAGCCCCGGCCGCCGGAGCGGCGGGACTACGCCACCGACGCCGTGTCCGCGCTCGCCGCCGCGGCCGGTGCGTGGTGCGTGCGCGTGCACGACGTACGCGGCAGCCTGGACTGTGTCCTGGTGGCCGAGGCCTTCCGCCGCGGGCGGCAGCCGGAGGAGGGATCGTCGTGAGCGCCGACCGGATCGTCCTGCGCGGGATCCGCGCCCACGGCCACCACGGCGTCTTCGAGCACGAGCGGCGTGAGGGCCAGGAGTTCGTGGTCGACGTGGTGCTGTCCGTCGACAGCCGGCCCGCGGCCGCGGCGGACGACCTGGCGCTCACCGTCGACTATGGGCTGCTGGCCGAGCGGGTCGCCGCGGACGTGGCCCGCGACCCGGTCGACCTGATCGAGACCCTGGCCGACCGCATTGCGGCGCTGTGCCTGCAGGACCCGCTGGTGGCGGCCGTCGAGGTGACGGTGCACAAGCCGCAGGCGCCGGTCCGGGTGGCCGTGGACGACATCGCCGTCACGGTGGTGCGGTCGCGGTGACGACGGGCGACGGCACGGTCCGGCGGGCCGCGTTCTCGCTGGGGGCCAACCTCGGCGACCGGCTCGCCGCGCTGCAGGCCGCGGTGGACACGCTGGCGGGCGCGCCGGGGGTCGACCTGGTGGCGGTGTCCCCGGTGTACGAGACCGATCCGGTCGGCGGGCCCGAGCAGCCGGCGTACCTCAACGCGGTCGTCGTCGCCGACGTCACCGTGGACGCGCCCGCGCTGCTGGCGGCGGCGCACACGGCGGAGCGGGCACTGGGTCGTACCCGCGAGGTGCGCTGGGGGCCGCGGACCCTGGACGTGGACGTGCTCGCGGTGGGCGATGAGGTCCGGGACGACCCGGCGCTGACACTGCCTCACCCGCGCGCCCACGAGCGCGGCTTCGTCCTGGTGCCGTGGGCCGCGGCCGACCCCGACGCGGTCCTGCCGGGTCACGGCCGGGTCGCGGACCTCGCCGCTGCCGTCGGCGCCGACGGGGTTCGCACGCGACCCGACCTGCGTCTCACGCCCCCGCCCCGGGCTGCGAGTTCTCCTTCGGATTCCTCGGCGAGTGGAGGGTTGTGGTGGAAGTCGATCGATCGACTTCCACCACAACCCTCCACTCGCGCGGACGGCGGCGGCCGGGGCGGCGCGCATAGGGTGGAACGGTGAGGCCGACCAGCATCCGGATGCTGCTGGCGCTGTTCGTGCTGGCGGGCTCGGTCGGCTGGGGCACCCTGCAGCTGGTCGAGGCCTGGGTCGGCCGGCTGCTCCCGGTCCCCTGGACCGCCGCCGTGACGCTGTGGCTGCTCGCCGTCGCGCTGCTCTTCTGGGCGCTGCTGTCCCGGCCCCGGCTGCTGCGCAAGGAGGGGCACCGCCCGATGCCGCCGCTGGTGGCGGCCCGTACCGCGGCCCTGGCGATGGCCGCGTCGCGGACCGGTGCCCTGGTCGGCGGCTTCTACGCCGGAGTGCTCGTGGGCGTGCTCCCGTACGACAGCCCCGCCGGTCGCGAGCGGCTGTGGTCGGCGGGCGCGGCCGTCCTCGGCGCGCTCGCGCTCACGGTCGTCGCGGTGTGGTTGGAGCGGCTGTGCCGGCTGCCCGAGGACCCCGACGAGGCCGCGGCCGGGCGTCGGGCCGACGACCTCGCCGGCGAGGGCGGGGGCAACGGGTCCTGGGCGACCCCCCGGTCCGCCCGTCCGGGGTCGGCGGGTCCGGGGTCGGCCGGTCCGCCGTCCGCCGCGGGCCGCCGCTAGGCTCCCGGGCCATGGCCGAGCCGACCTCCGACCAGCCGGTTTCTGCGGACTCCGGCGGCGAGTACGAGGACCTGCCCTTCCCCGAGCTGCGCGAGCGCGCCTTCAAGCTCGCCGAGAAGCGGCACGACCTCGGGTTCTTCGTCGACCTCTACAGCCACATGCCGGGAATGGTGGCGATGGCCGACGAGGGCGGCGACCTCGGCGCGATCGGCGGCAGCATCATCGAGTCCATCCGGGCCGCTCGGGAGATGATGGGTGACGAGGGCGTCGGCCCCGAGCTCGAGCCGCTGCTGCGGGCCCGCTTCGCGACCTACCTGCGCGAGCACGAGGACGCCTGACCCTTCCGGGCGTCCCGCCTCGCTACCTTCCTGACGGCCCTGCGCCGCGGGGTGACGCCTCTCCACCGGTGCCACGTACGACCAGCCCCGAGCGCCTCGGGAGCGGTCGGAGGTTCCACCGGTGGTGACGGGTGTGGCGGGTGCGGCGAACGGGGCTGCAGGGCCCGTCGCGGGTGTGCCGGAGCCCCGCAGCGTTCAGGGCTGCGACGGCGCCGCGTCGCGGAGCATCCGGCGTACGTCATCCATGCCGAGCACGCCCACCGGGTCCCCGCCGCCGTCCGGCAGCACGACGGCGCGCCCGTCCGGTGCCGCCAGCAGTACCGCGAGCGCGTCGCGCAGCGTCGACGACGCGCCGACCGCCGGCATCCCGGTCGGACCGGCACTCCCGGTCGGACCGGCACTCCCGGCCGGGGCGCCCGCCCCGGCCGGGGCGAGGTCCGCGACGTCCAACGCGGTCACCGCCAGCAGCTTGACCAGCCGGTCGGAGCCGACGAAGTCGGCGACGAAGTCCGTCGCGGGGGCAGCAAGGACCTCCGCCGGGGACGCGTACTGCTCCAGGTAGCCGCCCTGCCGCATCACCGCGATCCGGTCGCCGAGCCGCACGGCCTCGTCGATGTCGTGGGTCACGAACACCACCGTCTTGCGAACGGTGTCCTGCAGGCGCAGGAACTCCTCCTGCAGCCGGTCCCGGGCGATCGGGTCCACGGCCCCGAAGGGCTCGTCCATCAGCAGCACCGGCGGGTCGCCCGCGAGCGCCCGCGCGACCCCCACCCGCTGACGCTGCCCGCCGGACAGCTGGCTGGGGTAGCGGTCGCCGTACGTCGCCGGGTCCAGCCCGACCAGGTCCAGCAGTTCGTCCACGCGCTCCGCCGTGCGGCGCCGGTCCCAGCCCAGCAGCGAGCAGACCGTGGCGACGTTGCGCCGCACGGTCTGGTGCGGGAACAGCCCGACCTGCTGGATGACGTAGCCGATGCCCCGCCGCAGCTGCACCGGGTCGACGCCGGACACGTCCTGGCCGGCCAGCACGACCCGCCCCCCGGTCGGCTCCACCAGCCGGTTGACCATGCGCATCGTCGTGGTCTTGCCGCAGCCCGAGGGCCCCACCAGGACGCACACCTCGCCCTCGGCGACGTCGAGCGACAGCTCGTGCACCGCGACCGTCCCGTCCGGGTACCGCTTGCTCACAGCGTCCAACCGGATCATCGCGTCCGGGGTAGCGTCCACGCGTGTCCCTCCTCGTCGCCGAGGCGCCGCCGAACCCGTGGTTCAGCGTGGACTACGTCCGGGACAACGCCGACGACCTGCTGCTGGCCGGTCGGGAGCACGTCACCATCACCGTCGTCGCGGTCGCGCTGGCGGTGGCCGTGTCCGTGCCCCTCGCACTGCTGGTACGACGCTACCGGCCGCTGGAGACGCCCGTCCTGGCCCTGTCGGGGGTGCTCTACACCGTGCCGTCGCTGGCGCTGATCACCGGGCTGTGGCCGGTGTTCGGGCTCAGCCCCATGACGGTCATCGTGGCGCTGGCGCTGTACGCGCTGCTCGTCGTGCTGCGCAACATCCTGGTGGGCCTCGACGGCGTGCCCGGGGACGCCGTCGACGCGGCGCGGGGGATGGGCTACGGCAACGGCCGGCTGCTGTGGCAGGTGCAGGTGCCGCTCGCGCTGCCCACCATCCTGGCGGGGGTGCGCGTGGCCACGGTGTCCACGGTGGGGCTGGTGACGATCGGCGCGCTGGTCGGGCACGGCGGCTTCGGATCGCTGATCCTCGGTGGCTTCGTCAACAACTTCTACCACGCGCAGATCATGACGGCGACGCTCGCGTGCGTGGCCCTGGCACTGCTCTTCGAGGGCGCCCTGGTGCTGCTCGAACGGGCCCTCACCCCGTGGGCGCGCGTCCAGCGCGCGGCGGCCGGGTAGGTCGCGATGGACGTCGTGACCGGGGTGTGGCAGTGGTTCGCCGACGGCGAGAACTGGTCCGGCAGCAACGGGATCCCGCAGCGCCTGCTGGAGCACTTCGTCATCTCCGGCTGGGCGCTGCTGCTGGCGTTCGCGGTGGCCCTGCCGGCGGGGATCGTGGTCGGCCACACGCGCCGGTTCGGGGCGCTGGTCACCAACATCGGCAACCTGGGCCGGGCGATCCCGACCTTCGCGGTGCTGGTGATCCTGGCGTCCTGGGAGGCCGTCGGCGTCAGCGACCTCGCGGCGATCCTCGCCCTGGCCGTGTTCGCCGTGCCGCCCGTCCTCACCAACACGTACGTCGGCGTGCGCGACGTGGACCCGCAGGCCCTGGACAGCGCCCGCGGCCTGGGCATGACCGGCGGCCAGGTGCTGCGCCGGGTCGAGCTGCCGCTCGCGGTTCCCCTGATCGCCGCCGGCATCCGTACGGCGACCGTCCAGGTGGTGGCGACGGCGACGCTGGCGGCGCTGGTGGGGGGCGGCGGGCTGGGCCGCTACGTGGTGGACGGCTTCGGTCTTCAGGACACCACGCTGCTGTTCGCCGGCGTCGTCCTCGTCGCGGTGGTGTGCATCGTGGTGGAGCTGGTGCTGTCCGCGGCGCAGCGCGCGGTGACCCCGCCGCCGCTGCGGTCGGGCGCCGCGGACGTGCTGGGGGACTTCTGACCGGCCCTGAGGTGTCGACCCGGTCACCTTCGACCGATAGGCCTTGCGGGGCCCCCGCGCCCGTGGTCGCATGGGGCGCAGCGGGGCGCACGGTCCCGCGCCCGACACGCCCGCGCCCGGCGCGGGGGACACAGAAGGCGGGACCGTCGTGAGGTTCACACGTTTGTCCATGTTGTCCGTCGGCGTCGTGGCGACGCTGGCCCTGGCCGCCTGCGGCGGCTCGTCCGACTCCGGCTCCTCGTCGTCCGCGGCCGCGACCTCGGAGTCGGCGGCCGCCAGCAGCGAGGCGGCGCCCGCGGGCGGGCCGATCACGGTGGCGGCGTTCAACTTCGGCGAGAGCAAGATCCTGGCTCAGATGTACGCGGCCGTGCTGGAGAAGGCCGGCTACGAGCCGGAGGTCAAGGAGCTCACCAACCGCGAGGTCGTCCAGCCGGCGCTGCAGGGCGGGGAGGTACAGGTGGTGCCGGAGTACGCGGCCACGCTCACCGACTTCCTCAACGCCGCGGCCAACGGGCCGGACGCCCCGTCCCAGGCCAGCGGCGACCTCGACACGACGATGACCGCGCTGCGCGCCCTGGCCGAGCCGGTGGGCGTGACCGTCCTGGACGCCTCGCCCGCGGCGGACCAGAACGCGTTCGCGGTCACCGCCGAGTTCGCAGACGCCAACGGTCTGACCACGCTGTCGGACCTGGCCACCTGGTCACAGTCCAACGACCTCGTCCTCGGTGGCCCCCCGGAGTGCGTGGAGCGCCCCTTCTGCCAGCCCGGGCTGGAGGAGACGTACGGCATGGTCTTCTCCGACTTCAAGTCGCTGGACGCGGGCGGCCCGCTCACCAAGCAGGCGCTGTCGCAGGGGCAGATCGGCGTCGGGCTGGTGTTCTCCTCCGACGGCGGCGTGGCCGCACTCGACCTGGCCGTGCTCGAGGACGACAAGCAGCTGCAGAAGACCGACAACATCGTGCCCGCGGTCAACTCGGCCGTCGTGACCCAGGAGCTGACCGACGCGCTGAACGCGGTCTCCGCGGCCCTCACCACCGACGACCTGATCGAGCTGAACAAGGCCGTCGACATCGACCGCAAGGACCCGAAGGACGTGGCGGTGGAGTGGCTCACGGCGCAGGGGCTGCTCTGACCCGGTCCGCGCAGGAGCGTCGCATCACGCGCCGCACCGGCCTACCCTTCGGTCCATGAGCAGGGGACGGCACGGCCGGCTGCGCGGCAAGGCCGCCCTGCGTGCCGAGGTGGAGCGCCTCGAGCGCGAGGTCGGGCGGCTGCGGGGCGACGTGACGCGCCACCGTGAGGAGGCGCTGCGCGAGCGGGCGGTGTCCCGGGTCCGCGGGGACCAGGTGGCGGGTCTGCGGGCGGAGGCGGACGCCCTGCGCGCGCGCCTCGCCGAGCAGGAGGAGTCCTCGTCGGCGGCCCGGGAGCTGGAGTCGCTGCGGGCCGAGGTGTCCGCGCTGCGCTGGCGGCTGCCCGGGCCGGAGGCGGCGGCGGAGACGGCCCGCCTCGAGGCGCACGTGACCGCGCTGTCCGAGCAGGTGGCCGACCTGCGGGTGCGGCTCGACGACGCGACGCAGCTCGTGGCGCACGTGACCCGCACCCTCGTGGACCGGTCCGCACCGCCCCCGCCGCCGGCGGAGGAGCCGGTGCCCGACGCCGCCGTGTCCGGGGGCGCGGCGGAGGAGCCGCCGCGGACGGTCCGGTTCCCCTGGGACCCGGTCCGGACGCCGGCCGACCATGACGACGACGACGGGGATCTCGAGATCGACGTGGACCCTTCCGCGGACCCGTGGGCCCGGTTGCGCCGGCTCCCGCCCGCCGGCAGCGCCTGACCGCACCCGCTCCGCCGCGCATCGGCCCGTACCCCGCCACGCGGGTTCACGTACGTCTCCACGACTGTGACGGTCTGCCGAGACTCGCCGGCGTGTCTCGGCACAATGTCACAGTCGTAGGTGCGCCCGGGATCGCTGGTACGGAGGGGTCCGGGGAGTCCGTACCGCTCCCCGTCGGCGTCAGCGGTCGATGTCGCCGACGACCAGGAAGAACCCCGCGACCGCGGCCGGCAGTGACTCCAGCGGCGTCCCGGGCAGCGCGCGGGCCAGCGCCTGCACGTGCGCGTACGACGGGGTGCGCAGCTTGAGCCGCCACGGGGTCTTGTCCCCGCGGGACACCAGGTACCAGCCGGCGACCCCGGTCGGGGCCTCGGTCCACACGTACGTCGCGCCCTCGGGGGTGCGCACCACCTTCGGCAGCCGTACCGACACCGGGGCGTCCGGCATCGACGCGAGGCGTTGCGCGCAGGCCTCCACCAGGTCCAGCGCCACCTCGACCTGGTCCAGGGCGAGGTCGAGACGGGCGGCGGTGTCGCCCGCGTCGGCGACCGCCACGCGTAGCAGTCCGGCCTCGGCAAGCTCGGGGTAGGCCAGGTACGGGTCGTCGCGGCGCAGGTCCAGGTCCAGTCCGCTGGCCCGCGCCACGGGTCCGCTGGCCGCGACGGTGACGGCGTCGTCGCGGGACAGGACGGCCAGCCCGGTGGTCCGCGGGCGCTCGGCGTCCACCCGCCCGCGCAGGTCGGGCAGCCCGGCGCGCACCTGCGCCGTGGTGTCCGTGACCTGGCGCAGCCACTCCGGTGAGGGAGCGTGCGCGAGGCCACCGACCCGCGCCAGCATCGGGTGGACCCGGCCGCCGGACAGATCCTCCAGCAGCCGCTGCAACGGCTCCCGCTCGCGCAGCCCGGGCGGCGGCTCCTGGGGAGCCCCCGGCCAGGGCTCCTCGTACGGGAACGCCCCGACGAACGTCAGCGTCGCCAGCACCCGGGTCAGCTCGGCCAGCAGCGTGCGGGTCCAGGTGGCCCGCTCCGGCGGGTGCAGGCCGAGCAGTCGCTCCACCGCCAGCGCCAGGCCCAGCTCGCCGGCGAAGGCGGACAGCCAGTCGTGCCGGTTGGCCAGCACCATGCCCTGCCGGAAGTCGCGGACCTCGAACAGCTTCTCCGCGCCCCGGTGCAGCAGGCCGACCTCCGGGTCGGCCGCGACGACGAGACCGTCCGTCAGGCTCAGGTGCAGTCGGAAGGCGCCGTGCGCCGATGGGTGCAGGTCGCCGAGCTCCAGGGCCAGGTCCGCATCGCCGGCCGCGGCGCCGGCCCCGACGACCATGTGCTGCGTCGCCTCGGGCGCGAGCGCGGCCGGCGTCGGATCCACGTCAGCATCGTGGCACCCGCTGGCTACGCTCGCGGCATGACCCGCACCGTCGACGAGGCCTTCGCCCCGCCGGGCGAACCCTGGGTCCACGTCTCCCCGAAGCTCGTGACCGCCCGGCGGATCTCGCTGGGGCTGGCGTACGTACTGGTCCTGGCCGGCCTGATCGCGCTGATCGTCGTGCCCGGCGTGCCGGCCTGGGTGCCGGCGGTCGTCGCGGGCGTGGCGTTCGCCGTGTTCGTCTGGGCCTGGTGGCTCATCGGCCGTCGGGTGCGGTCGTACGGCTATGTCGAGCGCACCGACGACCTCATGGTGACCAGCGGCATCCTCTTCCGCCGCCTGGTCATCGTCCCGTACGGGCGGATGCAACTGGTCGACCTCAAGGCCGGTCCGATCGACCGGTCCCTCGGCGTCGCGACCGTGCAGCTGCACACTGCGGCGGCCACGACGGACGCGACCATCCCGGGCCTGCCGCCGGACGCGGCGGCGGCGCTGCGCGACCGGCTCGCGGCGCGCGGGGAGCAGCGGTCGGCCGGGCTGTGACCGTCCCACCGCCACCGCCACCGACCGGTCCGCCCCCGACCGGTCCGCCCCCGACCGGTCCGCCCCCGACCGGTCCGCCCCTGGGTGGTCCGCCGCCGGCCGGTCCGCCCTCGGGTGGTCCGCCGCCGGTCGCGGGGGCGACCGCGCCCCGACGGGTGCACCCGGTGACCCCGCTGGTGCACGCGGCGAACGTGCTGCCGATCGGCTTCATCGTCGTGCTGGCCTGGGGCAACGCCGGTCTGTCGCGGCTCGGGGGCTGGGCGCTGCCCGGAGCCGTGCTGCTGTCCCTGCTGCTGGCCGGGATCGTGGGCGGCTTCCAGTACCTCGCCTGGACCCGGCTGACGTACTGGTTCGACGCCGACGGCGACCTGCGGGTCGACTCCGGAGTCGTCTCCCGGCAGCAGCGCCGGCTGCAGCTCAGCCGGCTGCAGAGCGTGGACGTCGCGCAGCCACTGGTCGCGCGCATCTTCGGCATGGCCACGGTGAAGGTGGAGGTCGCCGGGGTCGGTGACTCCCGGGTGCAGCTGGCGTACCTCACGCACGCCGAGGCCACCGCGCTGCGCAGCGAGATCCTGGCCCGGGCGGCCGGCCTGCGGCACGACGCGGGGGAGGCGCCCGAGCAGGTCCTGGCCGTGGTGCCGACCGGGGACCTGGTGCTGTCCCTGCTCATGCGCGGGGTCACCGTCATGCTGCTGCTCGTCACGGTGCTGCTCGTGGTCGCCACGACCATCGCGTCCGGTCCGGCCGGTCTGGTGCTGATCCTCCTCACCGGAGGTGTGCCCCTGATCGCGGTGTTCGGCGAGTTCACCAAGTACTTCAACTTCACCGTCGCGGAGTCCCCGGACGGGTTGCGGCTGCGCTACGGGCTGCTGCGCACGGAGGCGCAGACCGTCCCGCCGGGGCGGGTGCAGGCCGTGGAGTTCGTCGAGCCGCTGCTGTGGCGCCGCCGCGGTTGGGTCCGGGTACGTCTCAACATCGCCGGCATCGGCGGGTCTTCCGACGGCAGCGGGCAGACGCAGGAGACCGTGCTCGTCCCGGTTGCACCGCTCCCGCTGGCGACCGCGCTGGTCGGGCGGATCCTGCCCGGGGTCGACCTGGCCTCGATCCCGCTGGCACCGGTCCCGGACGCCGCTCGCCGCCGGTCGCCGATCCAGTGGCGCCGGCTGGGCGTGGGCTGGGACGACCGGGTGTTCGTCGCCCGGCGCGGCCGGGTGGTGCGCCACCTCGCGGTCATCCCGCACGTGCGTACGCAGTCGGTGCGGGTGACCCAGGGTCCGTGGGAGCGGGCGCTGGGCCTGGCCTCGATGCACGTCGACAGCACCCCCGGCCCGGTGCAGGTGTCGGCGCTGCACCGGGACGCGGCCCAGGCGCGGCGACTGGCCGAGGAGCAGCTCGAGCGCGCCCGTGCCGCCCGCGCCAGCGCCGGACCGGACCGGTGGATGCGACCGCCGGCAGTGCCGCCCCCGCCAGCAGTGCCGCCCCCGCCAGCAGTGCCGCCGGCGCCCAGCCCACTGCCCCCACCCGACCCTGGAGACCCGAGATGACCGACGGCTTCGACCCGCGGGCGGCAGAGGTCGTGCGCGACCCGTACCCGTACTTCGACCGGATGCGGGCCCACGGCGCCCCGGTGTGGAACGACGCGCTGGGCCTGTGGCTGGCGTTCCGGTACGAGGACGCGAATGCGGTGCTGCGCAACCGGAACCTCGGGCGCATCTTCCGGCCGAAGCAGCCGGACGATGTCTGGGACACGTTCAACTGGCTGCACGCCGACTCGATCCTGGACTCCGAACCGCCCAAGCACACCCGGCTGAAGACGTTGGTGTCCAAGGCCTTCACCCGCGGCCACATCGAGCGGCTGCGCCCCCGGGTGGAGTCGCTGTGCGCGACGCTGCTCGACGATGCGACGGACCGGATCGAGGACACCGGCTCCTTCGACCTGATCGCGGACTACGCCGAGCCGCTGCCCGTCCTGGTCATCGCCGATCTGCTCGGCTTCCCCGAGGCGGACGTGCCACTGCTGCGGCCGTGGTCCCAGGCGATCGTGAAGATGTACGAGTACGAGCGCACCGAGGAGCAGGAGGCGGAGGCGCGCCAGGCCTGCGCCGAGTTCGCGGACTACGTGGGGGCACTGGCTGCCGACCGGGTGAAGCACCCCGGTGACGACCTGGTGACGCACCTGGCCCAGGTGGAACAGGCCGGGGAGCGGCTGTCCGAACGTGAGCTGGTCGCCACCTGCGTCCTCCTGCTCAACGCCGGGCACGAGGCGTCGGTCAACGGCTTCGGCAACGGCGTCGTGCAGCTGATGCGGCACCGTGACCAGTGGGACCGGCTGGTCGAGGACCCGTGGGGGCTGGCACCGACAGCGGTCGACGAGATGCTGCGCTACGACTCGCCACTCCAGTTGTTCGAGCGCACCGCCACTGCGGAGACCGAGGTCGGCGGAGTGGTGGTGCGCGAGGGGGAGAAGATCGCGGCGCTGCTGGGCTCGGCCAACCGCGACCCCTCGGCCTTCGACCAGGCGGACGTGCTCGATGTCGGCCGGGAGCCCAACCCGCACATCGCCTTCGGGGTGGGCATCCACTACTGCCTCGGCGCGCCGCTGGCGCGGATGGAGCTCGGCACGTCGCTGCCGATGCTCGTGGAGCGAATGCCCGGGCTGCACGAAGCGGCCGAGCCGGTGCAGCGGCCGACGTTCGTCCTGCGCGGCTGGGAGCGGGTCCCCGTCAGTTCCTGACCGATGCGTCAGGAGCGCCCGGCGCGTGCCCTGGAACCTCCGCCACCAGCCACAGGTGCGCGCCGAGGCCGTCCGGGTCGAGTAGCCGACCGGCCCGGGAGGCTCGGGCCAGCCCCGCCGCGTACGCCGTGGGGTCGGACCGGGCCACGGCTGGCGTCGGGAGCGCCGCGTCGAGACCCAGGCCCTGCAGGGCTGCTCGCTGCGCGGTCACTGCGGTGCGCACCGGACGACCGCAGCCGCCCTCCAGGGCAGCCGCGCAGGCGTCGAGGGCCACGTGCGCCGTGACGTTGCAGCCGCCGTCAGGGACCGGCGGCACCCGGTGGCCGTCGCGGTACCCGGTGAGGGTCCCCGCGGTGGTGCCGATCCGCTCCTCCCGCCGGTGCGCGTAGTCCACGACCAGGACCGTCCCTGCGGACACGGCGTCCACCAGCCCCCGGAGCGCGAGGTCGCGCGTGCGACCGACCTCCGCCCGATCCGCGGGCGACGACAGGGGCCACCACCGGTCCAGCCAGGCGCGGTCCGCGTCGGACGGCGGTTCCCCGTACGACTCGTCCCCGGTCCTGGGGTCGACGAGGACCGTGCGGAGCCGGCCGTCGGGGTCCACCTCGACCACGTCGCAGGGAATGTCGTCCAGGAGCTCCAGCGCGAGCAGCAGGCCGCGTACGCCGTCGGGGAAGGCGGCGTGCACAGCTGGCGGCGCGGCCCCGCGCACCCACCGGACCCTCGGATCGAGGTCGGGCGGGCGCTGGCGTACGTCGACCGCGGTCGCGATGACGCGGCCGGTCAGCACCGGCGCGTGCCGGTCGAGGCGCGCGAGCAGAGCGGCGAGCAGTGACCCGTCACCGGCGCCCACGTCGACCAGGTCCAGCCGCGGCGGGTGGCCCAGCGCCCGGTCGGTGCGCGCCAGCAGTTCGACGAGCGGCGCGGCCAGGACGTCGGCGTACCCGGCCGACGTGGCGAAGTGGCGGCTCGGGGTGCCGTCCGCCCGGCGGTAGAAGCCGTCCGGTCCGAGCTGCGCGCGCGCCCACGCCTCGCGCCAGGGGACCGAGGCGGTGGGCACCGCTCGACGGTAGCCCCGTCGGGGTCACCGCCCCGGGACTACCCTGGGCGACGCCCACGACCACGTGCCGCAACGCCGACGGGACCCTCGCGGCCCGGAACGAACCGGAAGGCCACCGTGACCCAGCCCCCCGCGCCCGAAGCCCCGGACGGGCCGCCGCGGCTGTCGGTCGGCGTCGTCGGCACCGGCCGGGCGGGCAGCGTGCTCGGTGCCGCGCTGCGTCGAGCCGGTCACCCGGTGGTCGCGGCGTACGGCGTGTCCGACCTGTCCCGGGTGCGCGCGGAGGCGCTGCTGCCCGGCGTGCCGCTGGTGGCGCTGCCCGACGTGCTCGCGGCCGCCGACCTGGTCCTGCTCACCGTTCCGGACGACGCGCTCCCCGGACTGGTCGCCGGGCTCGCCGAGGCGGGCCACGTCCGCGCAGGACAGTTCGTTGCCCACGCGTCCGGCCGGTACGGCACGCACGTGCTGGCGCCGATGACCGCGCGCGGCGCGCTGCCTCTCGCGCTGCACCCGGTGATGACGTTCACCGGCACCAGCGTCGACCTGACCAGGCTGGACGGGTGCCCGTTCGGCGTGACCGCGCCGGACCCGCTGCGCCCGGTGGCCGAGGCTCTCGTGGTGGAGATGGGCGGGGAGCCGGTATGGGTTCCCGAGGACCGCCGGGCGCTGTATCACGCCGCGCTCGCGGGCGGGGCCAACCACATGGTCACGCTGGTCGCGCAGACGCTGGACCTGTTGCGGCGAGCCGGGATCGACGAGCCGGCACGCCTGGTCGCGCCGCTGCTGTCGGCCGCGCTGGACAACGCGCTGCGGCACGGCGACCAGGCGCTGACCGGTCCGGTGGCCCGCGGCGACGCGGCGACGGTCACCGCGCACGTCGACGAGATCGGGCGGGTGTCGCCGGAGGCGCGTGCTGCCTACGTCGCACTCGCCCGGCTCACCGCTGACCGCGCGCTCGCGGCCGGGCTGCTGCGGGCGGAGAAGGCCGAGGCGCTGCTGGACGCGCTGGCCCGGCGTACGGACGAGGTCGACGAGGGGGGTGCCCGGTGAGCGACGAGGAGGCACTGGCCGAGGCGCGCCGGGTGCTGGGCGTCGTCGACGGACCACGGGTGGTGCGCTCCGTCGCCGAGCTGCGAGAGGTCCTCGGCAGCGCGCGGGACGGGCGGACGCGCTCCGGCGGCCTGGACGGCTATCCGCGTGCGGTCGTGATGACGATGGGCGCGCTGCATGAGGGCCACGCGATGCTGATGCGCGCGGCGCGGGACTGGACGGCGCTGCGCTACGACATCGAGCCGTCCGACGTGAGGGTGGTGGTGACGCTGTTCGTGAACCCCACGCAGTTCGGACCGGGCGAGGACTTCGACCGCTACCCACGCGCCTTCGACGCCGACGTCGCGCTGTGCGGTCGGGAACGGGTGGACCTGGTCTTCGCGCCCGACGTCGAGCAGGTCTACCCGGACGGGACCCCGGTGGTCACGGTCGACCCGGGCCCGCTGGGGTCGGAGCTGGAGGGCGAGTTCCGGCCGGGGCACTTCGCCGGGATGCTCACGATCGTGGCCAAGCTTCTCGACCTGACCGAGCCGAGTGCGGCGTTCTTCGGGGAGAAGGACTACCAGCAGCTCACCCTGATCCGGCGGATGGTGCGCGACCTCGACATCCCCGTCGATGTGGTGGGGGTGCCGACGGTGCGCGACGACAGCGGGCTGGCGCTGTCCAGCCGCAACGCGTACCTCAGCGAGGAGCAGCGTCGGCAGGCGCTGGCGATCGTGGTCGCGCTCGCGGCCGCGCAGGAGGCCGCGGAGGAGGGGATCGCTCCGGCCACGTTCGTCCCGATGCTGCGCGAGCACCTGGAGTCGCAGCCGGGGATCGACGCGGTGGACTACCTGGAGGTGCGTGATCCCGACCTCGGCCCGGCCCCCTCGTCGGGGGAGGCGCGGATCCTGGTCGCGGCCCGCGTCGGCGGGGTCCGTTTGCTGGACAACGCATTCCTGGAGCTGGTGACGTCGTGACGGATCTGGTGCTGCCACGGCGGCTCGTCGCACCCGCACCCGGGTGGACGGCCGAGGCCGACGTCATCGTCGTGGGGTCCGGCGTGGCCGGCCTGAGCGTCGCGCTGCAGGCACGGCAGGCCGGGCACACCGTGCTGCTCGTCACCAAGGCGCAGGTCGACGAGGGGTCAACCCGCTGGGCCCAGGGTGGTATCGCCGCGGCGCTGGCGGACGACGACTCGCCGGCCGCCCACCTGCAGGACACGCTGGTGGCCGGCGCGGGCCTGTGCGACGTGGAGGCCGTCCGCGCGCTGGTGACGCAGGGACCGGATGCGGTGCGGCGCCTGATCGACCTGGGGGCGCGCTTCGACGTGGACGCGACCGGGGGGCTCGCGCTGACGCGCGAGGGCGGCCACCTGCACGACCGGATCGCGCACGCCGGCGGGGACGCGACCGGCGCCGAGATCTCCCGCGCGCTGGTCGCCGCCGTGGCGCTCGACCCCGGCATCGAGCTGGTCGAGCAGGCGCTGGTGCTGGACCTGCTGCTGGACGCCACGGGCGCGGCGCAGGGCGTCACGCTGCACGTGATGGGTCAGGGCCAGCGGGACGGGGTGGGGGCCGCGCTCGCGCCCGCGGTGGTGCTCGCCACCGGTGGGCTGGGGCAGGTCTTCTCACAGACGACGAACCCGTACGTCGCCACCGGCGACGGGGTGGCGATGGCGCTGCGCGCGGGCGCGGACGTGGCGGACCTGGAGTTCGTGCAGTTCCACCCCACCGTGCTGTGGCTGGGCCCAGCCGCGCGAGGACAGCAGCCGCTGGTGTCGGAGGCGGTGCGCGGCGAGGGCGCGGTGCTGCTCGACGCCGACGGCCAGCGGTTCATGCCGGAGGTGCACCCGCTCGCCGAGCTGGCGCCGCGGGACGTCGTTGCCAAGGCGATCATGCGACGGATGCGCGAGTCCGGTGCTCCGCACGTGTGGCTCGACGGCCGCGGGCTGGGCTCGGACACGTGGCAGCGCCGCTTCCCGACGATCCTGCAGTCGTGCCGGGACCACGGCGTGGACCCGGTGACCGACCTGATCCCGGTGGCACCGGCCCAGCACTACGCGTCCGGTGGCGTGCGTACGGATCTGCACGGGCGAGCCACGGTGCCCGGGCTCTTCGCCTGCGGCGAGGTGGCGTGCACCGGCGTGCACGGCGCCAACCGCCTGGCGTCGAACTCACTGCTGGAGGGGCTGGTGTTCGCCGAGCGGATCGGCGCGGTGCTGGCTGCGGGGGTGCCGCCGCGGCGGGAGCCGGTCGAGCCGGGGGCCGGCGCTGCCGGGCTGCTGGCCAACCGATGCCGGCGACCGATCCAGCGGGTCATGGACCTCGACGCCGGGGTCCTGCGCAGCGCCGGGTCGCTGCAAGCGGCGGCGGCCGCGCTCGTCGCGCTCGACGACGCGTCCGGCTCGCAGCCGTGCACGGAGGACTGGGAGACGGCGAACCTGCATGCACTGTCGTCGGTCCTGGTGCGGCACGCGTGGCTGCGCGAGGAGACCCGGGGGTCGCACTGGCGAGAGGACTTCCCGGACAAGGACGATGAGCGCTGGCGGGTGCGCCTCGTCGCCTCGCTGGATCCCGAGGGCCGGGTCGTGTCGCGCGAGGAGCCGGTGGCCGCGCACGACGCGGAGTTCCGACCGGCATCGTCATGACCGGGGGCCACCGCACCCGGTGCGAGGGGAAGGGACTGTCATGAGCCTGCCGCCCGATCTCAACGACCGGCTGCACCGGTCGGGGCTCGATCCTGCGTACGTGGCGCGGCTGGTGCGCGACACGCTCGACGAGGACCTGGACGGCGGGGTCGACGTCACGTCCCACGCCACGGTGCCTGCCGAGCAGGAGTCCACGATGGACCTGGTCGCGCGCGGCGACGGCGTGGTCGCGGGGATCCTGGTGGCGCAGGCGGTGTTCGAGGTGGCGGCCGGCTGGGAGGTCACGGTGGTCCGGTCGGTCGCGGACGGGGACCCGGTGACGCGCGGCGACGTGATCATGTCGGTGACCGGTCGGACACGGGACCTGCTCACGGCGGAGCGGTCGGCGCTGAACCTGCTGTGCCACCTGTCCGGCGTGGCGACGGCGACCCGCCGTTGGGCCGATGCGCTGGACGGGACCGGCGCGGCAGTACGGGACACGCGCAAGACGACGCCCGGGCTGCGGGCGCTGGAGAAGTACGCCGTGCGCTGCGGTGGCGGGGTGAACCACCGGATGTCGCTGTCCGACGCTGCGCTGGTGAAGGACAACCACGTCCTGGCCGCTGGGGGAGTCGCAGAGGCCTTCGACGCGGTGCGCCGGATGTGGCCGGGCCTGCCGGTGGAGGTCGAGGTGGACTCACTGGACCAGCTGGCGGAGGTGCTCGACGCAGGGGCAGACCTGGTCCTGCTGGACAACTTCGACGTCGACGGACTGCGGGCGGCGGTCGCTCTCACCGCGGGGCGGGCGCGGCTGGAGTCATCCGGTGGGTTGACTCTGGAGTCAGCACGGGCGGTGGCGGAGACGGGGGTCGACTACCTGGCCGTCGGGGCGCTCACCCACTCGGCGGCGGTGCTGGACATCGGTGCGGACCTGCGGCCGGTGGCGGGGGTGTCCTGATGCTGCTGGCCATCGACGTCGGCAACACCAACACCGTGCTGGGCCTGTTCGACGGCGAGACGCTCGAGCACTCCTGGCGGATCAAGACGGACGCGCGCAGCACCGCGGACGAGATGGTCCTCACGTTCCGCGGGCTGCTGACCACGACGCCGGAGGTCACCGGCATCGCGTTGTGCTCCACGGTGCCGGCCGTCCTGCGCGAGATGCGCTCGATGCTCGACCGCTACTACGCCGACGTCCCGACCGTGATCGTCGAACCGGGTACGAAGACCGGCGTGCCGGTCCTCACCGACAACCCGAAGGAGGTGGGTGCGGACCGGATCGTCAACACGATCGCGGCGCACCACCTGTTCGGCGGGCCGTGCATCGTCGTCGACTTCGGGACTTCGACCAACCTGGACGTGATCTCCGAGCGGGGTGAGTTCCTGGGCGGGGCACTGGCGCCCGGGATCGAGATCTCCATCGATGCGCTGGCCGCGCGGGCGGCGCAGCTGCGCAAGGTCGAGCTGGTCCGGCCGCGTTCCGTCATCGGCAAGAACACCGTGGAGGCGCTGCAGTCCGGGACGCTGTACGGCTTCGCCGGTCAGGTCGACGGCCTGGTGCGCCGGATCACCGCCGAGCTCGGCGGGGTGCAGGCGGTGATCGCGACCGGAGGTCTCGCGCCGATCGTCGTGCCCGAGTCGGAGACCATCACCGACCACGAGCCGGACCTCACGCTGGTGGGCCTGCGGCTGGTGTACGCCAAGAACGCCACAGAGGCCTAGGGCCTCAGCGGTTGACCAGGTCATGCACCACCCAGACGTTCGGCTCGTAGTAGAGGCCCACGTCGGAGTCGCGGTCGATGCGCACGGTCGCCAGGCCGTGCGGGAACACGTACTCGGCCGACTCGGGGAACGCCATGCCCGTCCAGTCCTCCCACTCCGCAACGGTCCCCGAGATGCGCAGCGAACGCGGAAGTGGCGTCGCGACCCGGCCCCCGATGCGTTGGTGGACGCGGATCCACGGATCTCGGGAGTAGCCGTCCTCGCGCTGCCAGGTGACGTACCGCTCGATCGGGGTCAACGGGTAGCGCTCCTTGTGCGAGGGTCGCACGGGCGCGATGAGCCGCTGGTAGCCGTGTTCGCGGGCGATGTCGGCCATCGCGCGCAACGCGATCTCGGCGAGCCCGCGCCCGCGCGCGTGTGGTGAGACCTCTGCGGCGAGGGCGCACAGGGTGTCCGTGGGGTGACCGGCGCGGCTGCCGCTGACCACCTGCTCGAGCGCGTCATCGATGCCGGTCGGGAGGTGGTCGTCATGTCCGTCCCAGGACAGCGGACCCGTGTGGATCTCGGCCAGGACGTTCTGGGAAGGACCGGACACCTTCTCCACCAGCACCGCCTGGAACGCGGGTAGCTCGTCGCACAGTGGCCCCCAGAGTCGGTTGAGGACGTCGCCGTGCAGGTTGTACTCGGGCCAGACCTCGGCCGAGGGGATGCCGACCGAGGCCAGGTCGGGCCGGCTGGCGAAGGTGTGCGCAATGACGACCACGGTCGGGAGCATGCCGGAGGGGATCCGGGGACAGCGTGCGGCGGGGGCCTACCGGGCCGTCGGGGCTCGGTCAGTCGCGCGCTCGCGGGGTGGACAGGTCACGGACGAGCCTTGGGGATTTCGCCTGCGGCGTAATGGATTTCGTGTGCACGGGGTCTTGCGCGGCGCCGGACCGGTCCGATAGACTCGTACACATGTTCGATCTCGTGGTTCCCGGTTCGCGGACCTCCCGCGCGTGGGACGCCGCCCTGCTCGCGCAGGCGGTGACGGTGGGCCCGGGGCCGGTGGCGATCGGGCTGCTGGAGCAGGTCGACCCCGAGGCGCTGTGCGGGCATGACCGGGTGGCGTTCCTGACCGCGTGGCAGGCGCAGGCGGCGTGGGTGACCGCGCGGTCGTTCGCCGCGATCCTCCCGGTGGTCGGGCCGGAGCCGGCGCGGGATCCCGACCCGGACGAGGCGGGCCTGGTGGACGTCGGTCCGTTCGAGTGTGTGGAGGAGGCCCGGCACGCCGAGGTCGCCGCCGCCTGCCGGCTGTCCACCACCGCGGCGTCGGACCGGATCAGTACCGCCCGGTTCCTCGCCGGTCCCGGTGCCCCGGTCGCTCGGCTGCTGGAGACCGGTGCGTGGGGGTACGGACACCTGTCCGCGGTCGTGTCCGAGACCGCCGAACTCGCCCCGAACCTGACCCTGCAGGTCGTGCAGGTCGTCGTCGCCGAGACGCTGCCCGACGCGGACGGGCAGCCCTCGCGGTATGCGGAGGAGACCCCGGGCCGGCTGCGGCACCGGATCCGCCGCACCATCCTGCGCATGGACGCCGCCGCCGCCGCGGAGCGGGCCAAGAAGCGGAAGCGGGAACGCTCGCTGCGGATCAGCCCGCTGCCGGACTTCCGCGCCAGGATCACCCTGGAGGCCTCCCAGCCGATGGCGTCGTGGGCGTGGCGGCAGTTCGACACCTGGGCCCGGAACCGGCAAGCCACCCTGAAGGACCCCACCGCGGACCTGACCGGACTGCTCGGCCCCTGCACCTGCCCCCGCGACACCGACGCCGCCGGCACTTCACTCGCGGGATCGGTCGGCACCCTCGCCGCCCTGCGCGGACACCACCGGCGCCAGCCCGACGGGTCAGGGACCGGTACCAGCGCCCAGCCGGACGCCGAGCGGACGCACCTGCTGGGTTGCCCGCACCACCCCGACACCACCCTGGATGCGCTACGCGCCGACGCCGTCATCGAAGCCGCCCGCCTGCTGGCCCGACACCTCGGCCTGGACACCGGCGACACCCCGCCCACCGGCGGCATCACCAGCGACCGCTCCAACGCCGCGGCCTCGACCACCGGGGCCGCGGGCACCGGGACCGCGGGCGGTGCCGGCGGCGCAGGGGCGAACGCCGGTGCTGGCGCTGGTGCGGGCACAGGGGCGGGTGCGGGCGGCGGTGCCGGCGCGGGTGCGGGGCGGGGACGGTCGTGGTCGTCCGCGGTCGTCATCGTCGACGCGCCCACCCTGCTCGGGCTGGCCGACAACCCCGGCTGGGTCCCCGGCCACGGCTGGGTCCCCGCACCCCTCGCGCGTGAGCTCGCCGCCACCGCGGACGCGTGGCGGGCGTTCCTCACCGACCACGGCCGCCTGCTCGCCACCGGCACCACCCGCTACCGGCCCACCGACCGGCTGCGGGAGCTGGTCACCGCCAGGGACACCACCTGCACCTTCCCCGGCTGCACCATCCCCTCGGTCCACACCGACCTCGACCACGCGGCCACCTACGACGGGGCGAACACGACCGCCGGGAACCTGCACCCGGCCTGCCGGCGGCATCACCGGATCAAGACCCGCACCACCTGGGACGCGTCACCCGACCCCGGCAGCGGGCAGATCACCTGGACCAGCCCCACCGGACACACCTACCCCACCCCGCCGGACCCGATCTGGGACACCGGACCCCCGCCCGTTCCGATCGAGCCCGAGACGAGCGCGGACGCGGGCGTAACCGTGGACGCGGACGGCGGGGTCGACGACGGGGTCCACGACGAGGTCGAGCTGCACCACCCCGCCCGTACTGACTCGACGGGCAGCGCCCTCGAGGCCTGGCTCTCCCACGCCCTCGCGGCGTAGCGGTCGACAGCTTTCCCTGGGGGACAGGGCCTCCGCGCGCCTCCGAGCGCCGTGAGCCGTCACGCCAGGGCCGACCGCGGCGTTGCCCCGACCTCGCGGACCATGCCGCCGTCGCTCGGCGACCCGGCGGTCGAGAGCACGAGGCTGGCCAACCGTCGACGCGACCACGCGGCGGAACCGCGGCCCACGCGAGGGCGCGCCCGGCTCGACTGGCGTGCAATCGTAGGCGCGTGGGCTGGGTCCGGCGGGCGGTGCGCTTCGAGCTGGACATCTACCGCAACCTGTACCGCTGGATCCGCGGCACCACCGTCGGGCTCACGCCGGATGCTGTGCCGTTCAGCTACCACCGAGCCAACGAGTTCACCGTCTGGGGCTTCATCGGCGTCGCGGTCGTCGAGCTCCTGCTGATCACTTCCTGGTCCCCTGGGAGACGGTCCGGATCGTGCTGCTTGTCCTCGGGCTGTGGACCCTGGTCTGGATGGTCGGCTACGCCGGTTCGCTCCGCGTCCACCCGCACCTGGTGTCCGACCGAGGAATCCGGGTCCGGTACGCCACCGGCCTCGACCTGCTCCTGCCGTGGGAGAAGGTGGCCGTCGTCCGCTGGGACTCGACCAACCACCTCGAGGACGCCACCTACCAGGTCGCACCCATCGACCCGGAGCGACTCGATACGGGGGACATCCTGTCGGTCGTCGTGATGAGCCAGACCAACGTCGAGGTCGATCTCAGCGCGCCGGTCGACGTGGACAAGTGCAAGGCCAGGGGCCGGCGGATCCAGCGGGTCCGGTCCGCGCCGACGACCCCCGCGCACTCGTCGACGAGGCCAACGACCGCCTCGCGGCCGCAAGAAACCTGCGTCAGGCTTGAGGCGCGCGCGCCCCGTCGCACAGAGACACCACGACGCCCAGCCCGTGCACCGGCCCGCGCGTCCGCGGCAGCAACAGGGTGCGGATCCCCAGCGCCGTCGCCCCCGCGTCGTCCTTCGCGGCATCTCCCACCATCAGGCAGCGCGACGCCGGCACCCCCAGCGCTGCAAGCCCCGCCTCGAAGATCCCCGGGTCCGGCTTCACCACGCCCACCTCGCAGGACAGCACCACCGCGTCGACCAGGTCCAGCAGCCCGCCCCGGGCCAGCACCGGACGAACGTCGACGCCGACGTTCGACAGCACCGCGGTCCGGATCCCGCGGGCCCGCAGCGCGCGCAACACCGGGGCACTGTCCGAGTACGCCGTCCAGGTGTCCAGCAGCGTCGCGTACAGCGCGTCAGCCAGCCCGTCGTCGACGTCCGGCCCTTCCTCCAGCAGCAGGTGGAACACCCGACGGTGATCAGCGGGGGAGAGGTCGCGCAGGCTGTCCGGGTCGTGCACCCTGCCGTGCTCCCAGATCTGGTCCAGGAACTCGACCAGCGCATCGCGGTGGTCAGCGGGCAGCTCCCGCGGGCACGCGGCCAGCGCCAGCCCCAGCCAGTCCCGCGCCGACCCCTGGTCGACCAACGTGGAGTGCAGGTCCAGCAGCACCCCGTCGATCGGTTCGGGCGGGGGGATGCGGTCCACGTCGGCAGCGTACGGGGCGCGCCCGGCCGAGGACGGCCGCCCGCCCCGGCCCTCGGTAGCCTTGCCGACCGTGACCGATGAGCAGCACCCCGCCGACGCCCCCTCCGCACCGGAGGACTCGCTCGAGGACTCCTTCGAGGACCTGCCCGAGCAGATGCGCGTACGCAGGCAGAAGCGGGACGAGATGCTCGCCGCCGGCGACGATCCCTACCCGGTGAACCTCCCCGTCACGCACACCATCGCCGAGGTCCGCGCCGCCCACCCGGACCTGCCGGCGGACCACGCGACCGGGCAGCGCGTGGGGATCACCGGCCGAGTCATCTTCCTGCGCAACACCGGCAAGCTGTGCTTCGCGACCCTGCAGGCCGGCGACGGCGAGCACATCCAGGCGATGCTCTCCCTCGCCTCCGTCGGCGAGGAGTCGCTGGCCCGCTGGAAGCACTTGGTCGACATCGGTGACCACGTGTTCGTCGAGGGCGAGGTCATCACCAGCCGCCGTGGCGAGCTGTCGGTGATGGCCGACCGCTGGCTGATGGCGTCGAAGTCGCTGCGCCCGCTCCCCGTCACGCACCGGCCGATGTCGGAGGAGAGCCGGGTCCGGCAGCGCTACGTGGACCTGATCGTCCGGCCGGACGCCCGCGAGATCGCGCGCACCCGCATCGCCACGGTCGCCAGCCTGCGCCGCAGCTTCGCGGAGCGCGACTTCCTGGAGATCGAGACCCCGATGCTGCAAACGCTGCACGGTGGTGCCGCGGCGCGCCCGTTCGTCACGCACATGAACGCGTACGACATCGACCTCTACCTGCGGATCGCCCCCGAGCTGTTCCTCAAGCGCGCGGTCGTCGGGGGCATCGACCGGGTCTACGAGATCAACCGGAACTTCCGCAACGAAGGCGCCGACTCCAGCCACTCGCCGGAATTCGCGATGCTGGAGTTCTACCAGGCGTACGCCGACTACGACGTCATGGCGACCCTGACCCGGGAGCTCATTCAAGAGGCGGCGCAACGGGTCTGCGGCGGCCTGCAGGTCACGCACCACGACGGCACCGTGCACGACCTGTCCGGCGAGTGGGCCACGGTCCGTATGTACCCGGCGGTCTCCGCGGCCGTCGGCGAAGAGATCACGCCCAGCACGCCGGTCGAGCGGCTGCACGCGCTGTGCGACGCCGTCGGCATCGAGCCGCAGCCGGTCTGGATCCCGGGGAAGTTCGTCGAGGAGCTGTTCGAGTTCCACGTCGCACCGACGTTCACCGGACCGACATTCGTGCGCGACTTCCCCGAGGACACCTCCCCGCTGGTCCGCGCCCACCGCACCGACCCGGGCACCGTCGAGAAGTGGGACCTGTACGTCGACGGCTTCGAGCTGGCCACCGGCTACTCCGAGCTGGTCGACCCCGTGGTGCAGCGGGAGCGCCTGGTCGCGCAGTCCCAGCTGGCCGAGCGCGGCGACCACGAGGCGATGCGTCTGGACGAGGACTTCCTGCGCGCGCTGGAGCACGGCATGCCGCCGTCCGGCGGAGTCGGCCTGGGTATCGACCGACTGCTGATGGCCCTGACCGGCCTCGGCATCCGCGAGACGATCCTGTTCCCGCTGGTGAAGCCGGAGCACCGCCCGTGACCCTCGAGGTCCCGCTGCTCCGCCCCGCGCGCACCTCCGACGTACGCGACATCCGCTCGCTCGTCGACGACTACGCGCCCGAGCGCCGGCTGCTGTCCAAGGCGACCGTCACGCTGTACGAGGACGTCCAGGAGTTCCTGGTCGCGGAGATGTACGGCGAGGTCGTCGGCTGCGGGGCCCTGCACGTGATGTGGGAGGACCTCGCCGAGGTCCGCACGCTGGCCGTGGACCGGTCCACCCTCGGGCGCGGCATCGGCTCGGCGCTGCTGACGGCGCTGCTCGACCGCGCCCGCGCGGTGGGGGTCAAGCGGGTCTTCTGCCTGACCTTCGAGACCGGCTTCTTCGGCCGGCACGGCTTCGTGGAGATCGACGGGACCCCGGTCGAGCACGAGGTGTTCGAGCAGCTGCTGCAGTCGTACGACGAAGGCGTCGCGGAGTTCCTCGACCTTGAGCGGGTCAAGCCCAACACCCTCGGCAACCACCGGATGCTGTGCGTCCTCTGACCGACGCCGCGCACCGGATGAGGCACCATGGCCGGGTGCGACGCATCGCCGCGGCCCTGGCCGCCGTCCTCGCCCTCGGAGTCGCGGCGCCTGCGCTCGCGACCCCCGCCCCCGACCGCGGGCCTACGTCGGCGGCCTCGGACGTCAGGGCCAAGGGCCCGCTGTCCGGCATCGTCATTGCGCTCGATCCCGGTCACCAGCTGGGCAACTCCAACCCACGGTTCCGGCGGCAGCTCGCCCAGACCCGGTGGAACGGCACGATCGTCAAGGGCTGCAACACCAGCGGCACCGCGACGAACTCCGGCTACCCGGAGTCGACGTTCACCTGGAAGGTGGCCAACCGGCTGCGGGTCCGGCTGGAGGCACTCGGCGCCACCGTACGGATGACCCGGAGCACCAACTCCTACGACGCCTGGGGCCCCTGCACGTGGGACCGGGGCAAGTTCGGCCGCAAGGTCGGGGCCCGGCTGATGGTCTCCATCCACGCCGACGGGTCCGCCCCCTCCGGCCGCGGCTTCTTCGTCATCGCCCCCGGCTCCCTGAAGGGGTGGACCGACGACATCGCCCGGCCCTCCCAGCGGCTGGCCCGCGACCTCATCGCCGGGATGACGAAGGCCGGCGCGACGCCGTCGACGTACATCCGCAACCAGCTGCTGGTCTGGAAGGACCAGAACACCCTCAACTTCAGCGACGTCCCCACCGTGATCGTGGAGCTGGGCAACATGCGCAACGCGAGCGAGGCCCGGCTGATGGCCTCCTCCTCCGGTCAGAAGCAGTACGCGGACTGGCTGCTCGCCGGAATCCGCCGCAATCTCCGCCGCTGACGGCCCCGCCCTGTCCTCAGCGCCCCCGTTCCGTTCCGCGACGGAATGAGTTCCCACGTTGTTTGACGGTCCGAAAACGGGCCGCAAACGACGCCCAGACTCATTCCGTCGAGACAGAAGGGCGGAGGGGGGCGGGGGAGCGGTGGCCGCGGATCAGCGGGTCAGCCGGTGTTGCGCAGGCCGGTGGCGATGCCGTTGATGGTGAGCGACATGGCCCGGGTCAGCGCCGCATCCACCGCGCCGTCGGCCCGGGCCCGCCGCACCCGTTCCAGCAGCGACAGCTGCAGGAAGTGCAGCGGCAGCAGGTAGGTGTCGCGCACCTCCAGGGTGCGGGCCAGCGTCGGGTTCGAGGCCAGCAGCGCCGGCTCGCCGGTCACCGCCAGCACCTCGCTCACCGTCCGCTCGTGCTCGGCCACGATCACGTCGAACAGCCGGTGCAGCTCCGCGGGCACCAGCCGCTGCACGTACCGACGAGCCACCGTGAGGTCCGTCTTGGCCAGCGTCATCTCGACGTTGGACACGAAGTTGCGGAAGAAGTCCCACCCCTGGTGCATCTCCCGCAGCGCGTCACCGTGCCCGGCGGCGCGCGCGGCGGCCAGGCCGGTCCCCACGCCGAACCACCCCGGCACCACCTGGCGCGACTGGGTCCAGCCGAACACCCACGGGATGGCGCGCAGCCCGTCGATCCCGGCCCCGGTGTCGGGTCGGCGCGAGGGGCGTGACCCCATGTGCATCCCCCCGAGCTCCTCCACCGGCGTGGACAGGGCGAAGTACGCGGGCAGCTCCGGGTCGTCGACCAGCGCCCGATAGGCCCCCTGGGCGGCGATCGACGCGACGTCCATCACCGAGTCCCACCGCGTGAGCACCTCCGGGGGTGTCCGGGGGCTGCGGTGCAGCAGCGACGCCTCCATCACCGCGGCCAGCGTCTGCTCCAGGTTGTCCCGGGCGAGCGCCGGCAGCAGGTACTTGTCCGAGATGACCTCGCCCTGCTCGGTCACCTTGATCTCGCCGTCGAGCACGCCCCACGGCTGGGCCAGGATCGCGTCGTACGTGGGCCCGCCGCCGCGCCCCACCGTGCCGCCCCGGCCGTGGAACAGCCGCAGCCGCACGCCATAGCGGGCGGCGACGTCGCGCAGCCGGCGCTGCGCGAGGTGGATCTCCCACTGGGACGTGGTGATCCCAGCGTCCTTGGTGGAGTCGGAGTAGCCGAGCATCACCTCCTGCACGTCGCCGCGGCTGGCGACCAGGGCCCGGTAGGTGCGGTCGGACAGCAGGTCCTCCAGCACGGTGTCCGCGGAGCGCAGCTCGTCGACCGTCTCCAGCAGCGGCACGAAGCCGATCCGCGCGGTCCCCGCCACCGGGTCGACGAGCCCGGCCTCCCGGCCGAGCACGACGGCCGCGAGGACGTCGTCGGCGCCCTTGGTCATGGACACGATGTACGACTCGATGGCGCGCCCGCCGTGCCGGTCCAGCGCGGCGCGGACGGTATCCATCGTGCTCCAGGTGCGCAGGCCCTCCGCGTCCAGCGGAGGCGGCGTGGATGCCAGCGGCCGGGGGTTGGCCAGCTCCCGGCGCAGCAGGTCGATGCGGTAGCGGCGCGGCATGTCCTCGTAGCGCCAGCCGTGCTCGCCGAGCCGGTCGATCAGCTGGCCGAGCGCGTGGTGGTGCTTGTCCGCGTGCTCGCGCACGTCCAGGGTCGCCAGTGGCAGTCCCACCGCGGCGATCGCCCGGATCGCCCGGTCCAGGACTCCGTGCGCGGCGAGCTCCGCGCGGTGCTCCAACAGCGACCGCCGTACGACGAGCAGGTCGTCGAGCAGCTCGCGGGTGGTCAGGTAGTCGCGGCCCGGCTCGTGCGGACCGCCGCGCGCCGCGCGGTCACGGGCCAGCCGCAGCCGCATCCGGACGCAGGTCAGCTTCAGCCGGACCGGCTCCTCGGCATTGAGCCGACGGAACCGGGGGTCCAGGTCGGGCAGGTGCGCGAGGTCGTCCTCGACGCTGGCCAGCAGCTCCGGCGAGGCCCCCGCGATCCGCTCCGACGTGGACAGGTCCTCCAGCAGCCGGTCGACCAGCGGCAGCAGGTCGGACACCGCGTGCTCGCGCTGGAAC
Organism: Candidatus Nanopelagicales bacterium; assembly: GCA_041393815.1. NCBI lineage: Bacteria > Bacillati > Actinomycetota > Actinomycetes > Candidatus Nanopelagicales > Candidatus Nanopelagicales bacterium. Next base: position 103,008 of record JAWKJK010000007.1, read on the forward strand.
GCCAGCACCTGCGCGGTGACCTCGGGGGTGACGAACGGGTTGCCGTCGCGGTCCCCGCCGATCCACGACCCGAACGTGAGCGGGCGGGCGTCGGGCTCCAGCGTGACGCCGAGGGCTGCGAAGGAGTGGGCCAGGTCCTCCAGCACCCGCTGCAGCGGACCGCGGGCCAGGTCGTCGAGGTAGTACAGCGCGTTGCGCGCCTCGTCCAGGACCTCCGGGCGCTCCAGCCGCAGCTCGTCGGTCTGCCACAGCAGGTCGATGACCTCGGCCAGCGCGCGGTCGGTCCGCTCGTCGTCCGGCTCGTCCAGCAGGTCGGCGACCCGGCGCAGCTTGGTCAGCACCGAGCGGCGCGCCGCTTCGGTCGGGTGTGCCGTGAACACCGGCCGGACCGCCATGGACGCGGCCAACCGCGCCACCTGCTGCTGATCGACCCGGGCCGCCATCGCCTGGGCCGTGACCGACGCCAGCGGTCCGGGGCGTCCCGACGCCGCGCGGGCGCGAACCCGGTGCACCTGCTCGGCCACGTTCGCCAGGTGGAAGTAGGCGGCGAACGCGCGGGTCAGCCGGGACGCGGTCGGCAGGTCCAGCGCGTCGAGCTCGGCCGCCACCGCCGCCGGGTCCTCGCGCACCAGTGCCCGGACCCGCTCCACCCGGTCCAGCAGCGGCTCGCCCTCCTGCCGGGCCAGCGTGTCGCCGAGCAGCGCGCCGAGCCGGCGGATGTCCGCGCGCAGCGCGGCGTCGCCGGCGAGGCCCTCCTCGTCCTCGCTCACGACGCAGACGCTATCCGGATCCGGTGAACCCCGCCTCGTCCGCGCAATGGCCGGGCACGGAAATGCCGATCGAACGAATGGATTTGGGCACCGAAGTGATCCGTTTTGCGGTTCGATTCTGGCGCTCCCCGGCATTTCCCGGCTATTCTCGGTGCCGCGTAATAGGGCCTTCCGGGGGAAAGCGCCTCATTTCCTTATTCACCGCGATTCGTGGGCGGGTCCGAACCCGCCGGGAAAGGGACATCCGGATGGCACGCAAGGTGCAGATCGTGCTCGAGGACGACCTCGACGGCTCGGCCGCCGAGGAGACCGTGTCCTTCGCGCTCGACGGCGTCGGGTACGAGATCGACCTGTCCGCCGCCAACGCCGCGGGACTGCGGGACGCGTTCGCGCCCTACGTGGGGGCCGCGCGCAAGGCCGGCCGCGGCGGGGGCGCCAAGCCGCGCGGCCGCTCGCGGGCCAAGGCCGACGGCCCCGCCCCCGGCAGCCCGTCGGAGATCCGCGCCTGGGCCAAGGCGCAGGGCCTCGACGTCAGCGAGCGCGGCCGGATCCCGGCCGAGGTCGTGGCCAAGTTCGAGGCCGCCCAGGCCTGACCCACCGGTCGCGCACGCCCCGTCGTTCGCCCTCGGCGTACCGCCCCGCGGAACAGTTCCGCGGGGCGGTGTCGTTGTCCCCGGCAGACAGGGGTCTCGCGTGGGCGGAACGAGGACGGGCCGCCCGCCGGGACCCGGGCTAGCATCGGGGTCGGCACGGGGTCCGCGTCGGGTCCCGCACGTGGACGGAGCGTGAGTGATGTTCGAGAGGTTCACCGACCGCGCGAGGCGGGTGGTCGTCCTGGCCCAGGAAGAGGCCCGGATGCTCAACCACAACTACATCGGGACCGAGCACATCCTCCTCGGGCTCATTCACGAGGGCGAGGGCGTGGCGGCCAAGGCCCTGGAGAGCCTCGGCATCTCGCTGGAGGCGGTGCGCCAGCAGGTCGAGGAGATCATCGGCCAGGGCCAGCAGGCGCCCTCCGGCCACATCCCCTTCACCCCGCGCGCCAAGAAGGTGCTCGAGTTGAGCCTGCGCGAGGCGCTGCAGCTCGGCCACAACTACATCGGGACCGAGCACATCCTGCTCGGCCTGATCCGCGAGGGCGAGGGCGTCGCGGCCCAGGTCCTGGTCAAGCTCGGCGCGGACCTCAACCGGGTCCGCCAGCAGGTGATCCAGCTGCTGTCGGGCTACCAGGGCAAGGAGCCGGCGGCGGCCGGCGGCCCGGCCGAGGGGACGCCGTCCACGTCCCTCGTGCTGGACCAGTTCGGCCGCAACCTGACCCAGGCCGCCCGCGAGGCCAAGCTCGACCCGGTGATCGGGCGCGAGAAGGAGATCGAGCGGGTCATGCAGGTGCTGTCCCGCCGTACCAAGAACAACCCGGTCCTCATCGGCGAGCCCGGTGTCGGCAAGACCGCCGTCGTCGAGGGCCTGGCCCAGATGATCGTCAAGGGCGAGGTGCCGGAGACGCTGAAGGACAAGCAGCTCTACACCCTCGACCTCGGCGCGCTGGTCGCCGGCAGCCGCTACCGCGGCGACTTCGAGGAGCGGCTGAAGAAGGTCCTCAAGGAGATCCGCACCCGCGGCGACATCATCCTGTTCATCGACGAGATGCACACCCTCGTCGGCGCCGGAGCGGCCGAGGGGGCCATCGACGCCGCCAGCATCCTCAAGCCGATGCTGGCCCGCGGCGAGCTGCAGACCATCGGCGCGACCACGCTGGACGAGTACCGCAAGTACGTCGAGAAGGACGCCGCGCTCGAGCGCCGCTTCCAGCCGATCCAGGTCAACGAGCCGACCCTCGCCCACACCATCGAGATCCTCAAGGGCCTGCGCGACCGCTACGAGGCGCACCACCGCGTCTCCATCACCGACGGCGCGCTGGTGTCCGCGGCGACGCTGGCCGATCGCTACATCTCCGACCGCTACCTGCCGGACAAGGCGATCGATCTGATCGACGAGGCCGGCTCGCGGCTGCGCATCCGCCGGATGACGGCACCGCCGGACCTGCGCGAGTTCGACGAGCGCATCGCCGACGTCCGCCGGGAGAAGGAGTCCGCGATCGACGCGCAGGACTTCGAGAAGGCGGCGTCCCTGCGCGACAAGGAGAAGCAGCTGCTCGCGGAGAAGGGGCAGCGGGAGCGGGAGTGGAAGGCCGGCGACATGGACGTCGTGGCCGAGGTCGACGAGGAACTCATCGCCGAGGTGCTCGCGACCGCCACCGGCATCCCCGTCTTCAAGCTGACCGAGGAGGAGTCCCAGCGGCTGCTGCGGATGGAGACCGAGCTGCACAAGCGCGTCATCGGCCAGGAGCAGGCCATTCACGCGCTGTCGCAGGCGATCCGCCGCACTCGCGCCGGGCTCAAGGACCCCAAGCGCCCTGGCGGCTCGTTCATCTTCGCCGGGCCGTCCGGCGTGGGTAAGACCGAGCTGTCGAAGACGCTGGCGGAGTTCCTCTTCGGCGACGAGGACGCGCTCATCCAGCTCGACATGTCGGAGTTCTCCGAGAAGCACACCGTCTCGCGGCTGTTCGGCTCCCCGCCCGGCTACGTCGGCTACGAGGAGGGCGGCCAGCTCACCGAGAAGGTGCGGCGCAAGCCGTTCTCCGTGGTCCTCTTCGACGAGGTCGAGAAGGCGCACGCCGACATCTTCAACTCGCTGCTGCAGATCCTCGAGGACGGTCGCCTGACCGACTCGCAGGGTCGCGTCGTGGACTTCAAGAACACCGTCATCATCATGACGACCAATCTCGGCACCCGGGACATCGCGAAGGGCGTCAACCTCGGCTTCGCCGTGGGCGACGAGACGAAGACCGGCTACGAGAAGATGAAGGCCAAGGTCAACGAGGAGCTCAAGCAGCACTTCCGGCCGGAGTTCCTCAACCGCATCGACGACATCATCGTGTTCCACCAGCTCAGCCGCGAGGAGATCGTCACGATCGTCGATCTGATGATCGCCAAGGTCGACGAGCGGCTGAAGGACAAGGACATGGGCGTCGAGCTCACCCAGGCGGCGAAGGAGCTGCTGGCCGAGCGCGGCTACGACCCCGTGCTCGGAGCCCGGCCGCTGCGGCGCACCATCCAGCGCGAGATCGAGGACCAGCTGTCGGAGAAGATCCTGTACGGCGACATCCGACCCGGCTCCATCGTGGTCGTCGACGTCGAGGGTGAGGGCGAGGAGCGCTCGTTCACCTTCGCCGGCGAGGCCAAGGCCGAGCTTCCGGACGCGCCGCCGGTGGAGACCGCCGGGCAGGAGTGACCCGACCCGAGGAGGTCCCGTGCCGGCCGGGCCGCTGATCCCCGGGCTGCGCGAGTACGACGCGCCGCGTCGTCGGCGCGGCGGCGCGCTGCCCTGGATCCTGCTCGCCCTCGGCCTGGTCGCGGCCCTCACCCTGCTGGCCGGGGTGATCGGCGGGGTGGGCCCGCTGCGCGCCCTCGGAGCGGCGGAGTCGCCGATGGAGCCGGTGGCCTGGCGGCCGACGTCGTCCGAGCTGGTCATCCAGGTCGCGGTGGCGGTCCCGCCATCCGGTCTGTGCGCCGGCGACGAGGTCAAGGCGATCGCGGTCGAGCGCGGGCCGCGGATCGAGGTCAGCGCCTCGCGGACCCAGCCGCGCAACACCGACGTGTGCTCCGGGGTGGGCATCGCCGGCGATCGTGTCTGGGTGGACGTGGCCGTGGACGTCCCCGTCGCGGGGCGGCCGGTGATCCGCACCACCGACCGGCAGCCGCTGCCTCAGGAGGCCGCCGCCGCGGAGGAGCCGGTGTCCGAGCCGGCGTCCCCGGCCGCGTAGCCGGCATCCGGGGCCCGGCCGCGGCCGGTCTCGCCAAGCTCGCCGGTCTCGCCGGGCAGTGCGTAGCGGCCGTCCGCGGTCAGCTCGACCAGGCGGTCGTCCAGCAGGGCGTCCAGCGCCCGCTCCCGCTGGACCGGGTCCGACCAGACCGCGTCGAGCAGCGGCTTGCGGACCGGACCGGCGTGCTCGCGCAGGACCGCCATCAGCCGGCCCCGCACCTGCCGGTCGGTGCCGGCGAACCGCTGCGCGGGCCGGACCGGGCCGTCGTACGCCGGCCGGCCGGCGGCCCGCCACGCGCAGCGGGTCCGGACCGGGCAGCGGTCGCAGGCCGGCCCGGTCGCGGTGCAGACCAGGGCCCCGAGCTCCATCACCGCCACCGACCACCGTGCCGCGTCCGCATCATCGCGGGGGAGCAGGGCGTCGGCGGCCCGCCGCTCGGCCACCGTCACCGAGGGCCCCGGCCGCTCCTGCCCCTGCGCCGCCCGTGCCAGCACGCGCCGCACGTTGGTGTCCAGCACCACGGCCCGCCGGCCGTACCCGAACGCCAGCACGGCCGCCGCGGTGTAGTCGCCGACCCCGGGCAGGGCGCGCAGTTCCTCGTACCCGTCCGGCACCCGGCCGTCGTGCCGGTCGCGCACGGCCGCGGACGCCGCGTGCAGGCGCAGCGCCCGGCGGGGGTAGCCCAGCCGGCCCCAGGCCCGGACGGCTTCGCCGGGGGGCGTCGCGGCCAGGTCCGACGGGGTCGGCCACCGCTGCAGCCACTCCGTCCAGGCCGGGACCACCCGCGCGACGGGGGTCTGCTGCAGCATGACCTCGCTCACCAGCACCCCCCACGGGGTGCGGTCGGGGCTGCGCCAGGGGAGGTCGCGGCGATGGCCGTCGTACCAGGCGCCGAGGAGGCCGGCGTCCAGGGGCGAGGCCGTCGACGACGGCAGGGGCGTGCCCGTGGCCAGGTGCGGCCGAGGGGCCTGCCGGGACGGCACGTACGTCATGTCGGGGCGCATCGTCGCACGTGTGGCGGCGACGCACAGTAGCGTGCTGCCGTGAGCAGTGTCCTGTATCCGGTCGGACCGGAGCCGCCGGGGGTCTACTGGCGTCGCCGCGCGGCGATCCTGCTGGTCCTGCTCCTCATCCTGGCCCTGGTGTGGTGGTTCTTCGGCCGCGGTGGGGGCGACGGGGCGGAGCCGGCGGCGTCGGCCAGCGCGACGGCGACGGCGGAGCCCAGCGAGACGCCGACGGAGCCCACGCCGACCACGGAGCCCAGCGAGAGTCCCTCCGCGAGCGACTCGGCCAGCTCCGGCGAGGCCGGTGCCTGCGCCGACGACGTGATCGAGGTCGACGCCAGCACCGATGCCTCCAGCTACCCGGCCGGGTCCACCCCCAAGCTCACCCTGAAGATCACCAACGGCGGCAGCGAGGCGTGCGAGCGCGACGTCGGGCCGAAGGCGAACGAGCTGATCATCACCTCGGGCGGCTACCACGTGTGGTCGTCGGACGACTGCAACCCCAGCGACACGGTGGACGTGCGGACGCTGGAGGCCGGGGAGTCGGTGTCGGTCACGGTCACCTGGGACGGCCGGCTCAGCGCGGAGGGCTGCCCGGCCAACCAACCCGCGGCCAAGCCCGGCGGCTACGACCTCGAGGGCCGCAACGGCGACGTGGTGAGCGAGAAGCAGGCCTTCGCCCTCACCTGATCCCCCGTTCCCCGGATTGTGGTGCCGGTTGCGTGGGCTACAACTCACGCAACCGGCACCACAACGCAGGTGCGGGTGGGTGGGACGCGGTCGGGCCGAGGGTGGTCAGACGTAGCGCTCGAGGATGCTGGACTCGGCCAGCCGGGACAGCCCCTCGCGGATCGAGCGGGCCCGGGCCTCGCCGACGCCCTCGACCGCCTGCAGGTCGTCGATGCCGGCGGCCAGCAGCCGCTGCAGCGACCCGAAGTGGTCGATCAGCCGGTCGATCACCGGCTCGGGCAGCCGGGGGACGCGGGCCAGCAGCCGGTAGCCGCGCGGGCTGACCGCATGCTCCAGCGAGTCCGACGCCGAGGGCAGGCCGATCGCGCGTACGACATGACCGAGGTCGAGCAGCTCCGAGCCGCCGAGGGCGTCGAGATCGGCCAACGCATGCTCGACCCGACGCCCCTTCTTGCCGGTCGGGGCGGGCAAGTAGTCGCGGACCACCAGCCGGCGGTCGGTGTCGACCCCGGCCACCAGCTCCCCGAGCTGCAGCGACAGCAGGCGGCCGTCGGTGCCGAGCTCGACGACGTAGCCCTCGATCTCGCTGGCGATGCGGCGCACCATCTCCGCCCGCTGGGCGACCGCGGCCACGTCGCGGACCGTGACCAGGTCCTCGATCTCCAGCGCGGACAGGGTGCCGCTGACCTCGTCCAGCCGCAGCTTGTAGCGCTCCAGCGTCGCCAGCGCCTGGTTGGCGCGGGACAGGATGGCCGCGGAGTCCTCCAGCACGTGCCGCCGACCGTCCACGTACAGCGCGATGATGTTCATCGACTTGCTCACGCTGATGACGGGGAACCCGGTCTGGCGCGACACGCGGTCCGCGGTGCGGTGGCGGGTCCCGGTCTCCTCGGTGGGGATCGACGGGTCGGGCATGAGCTGGACCGCGGCGCGCAGCAGCCGGTTGGCGTCCCGGTCCAGGATGACGGCGCCGTCCATCTTGGACAGCTCGCGCAGCCGGGTGGCCGAGAACTCGACGTCGAGCACGAAGCCGCCGCCGGCGATCTGCTCCACGACCTTGTCGTGGCCGAGCACCACGAGGCTGCCGGTACGCCCGCGCAGGATGCGCTCGAGGCCGTCGCGCAATGCGGTACCGGGGGCGACCAGGGCCAGGGTGCCGCGCAGCCGCGCGTCACGGTCGCCGTCCGGGTGGGCGGGGGACATGCGATCTCCGGGGGTTGCGGGGGAGGCCGGGCCGCCGGGGGTGGCCGGCGCGACGCGCGCGCCAGCCTACCCACGAGTGGCTGCCCGCACCGGACGTCGGACCGCGCGGGTACGGTCCTGGCCGGGTCGTGGCTCGCGGCGGCGCTGTGGGTTCCCGCTCGGCGGGACTGAGGCGACGCCGGGGGGTCTGGCGACGAGCCCGACCAGGCCGCGAGACCCGCGGGAGAGGAGGCGGTGATGGCCAGGACGGCCGCGACGTTCCGCTGCACCGCCTGCGACGCCGTCTCGGTGAAGTGGGTCGGGCGGTGCCCCCGGTGCGGCGCCTACGGCACGGTGGCCGAGGTCGCCACCCCGACCCCGGCACCCGGGCAGCGGGCCTCGGCTGCGGCGCGCCCACCGGGCCGTCCGGCCCGGCCGGTCACCGAGGTCATGGGCGACGGCCCCGTACGCCGGATCGAGACCGGGCTGGGCGAGTTCGACCGGGTCCTCGGCGGGGGACTGGTGGCGGGGCAGGTCGTGCTGCTGGCCGGGCCCCCGGGGTCGGGCAAGAGCACCCTGCTGCTCGCGGTGGCCGACGCCGTCGCCACCCGGCACTCGCGTCGGGTGCTGTACGTCTCGGGCGAGGAGTCGGTCGAGCAGGTGGCGGTGCGTGCGCGGCGGGTGGGCGCGGAGTCCGCGCACCTGCTGCTGGCGGACGACACCGACCTGGCGGTCCTCCTGGGCCACCTCGACGAGCACGCGGCCGACGTGGGCCTGGTCATCGTCGACTCCGTCCAGACGATCGCCTCCGCCGAGGTCGAGGGCCGGGCGGGCGGGGTGACCCAGGTGATGGCGGTGGCGCAGGTGCTCACCCGGGTCGCCAAGTCCCGCGGGCTGCCGATGATCCTGGTCGGCCAGGTCACCAAGGACTCCACGGTCGCCGGCCCGCGCGCGCTGGAGCACATCGTCGACGCCACGCTGAACCTCGACGGCGACCGGCACACCTCGTTGCGGCTGCTGCGCTCGGTGAAGAACCGGTTCGGGTCGCTGGAGGTGGCGGCCTTCGAGCAGACCGACGCCGGCATGCGCGAGGTGGTCGACCCCAGTGTGCTGTTCCGCGGCGAGCGGGACGCCCCGGTGCCGGGCACCTGCGTCACGGTGACGGTCGAGGGCCACCGGGCGCTGCTGGCCGAGGTGCAGGCGCTGGTGGCGCCGACGACCAACCCCAACCCGCGCCGCGGCGTGTCCGGCCTGGACTCCTCCCGGATGGCGATGCTCATCGCCGTGGCGGAGCGGACCGCGGGGCTGCGACTGCACGACAAGGACGTGTTCCTGGCGACGCTCGGGGGGATGCGGCTCGTGGACCCCGCCGCCGACCTCGCGGTGTGCCTGGCCGTCGTGTCCGCCGGCACCGGTACCCCGCTTGCGCTGGACGTCGCGGCGATCGGCGAGGTCACCCTGTCCGGCGACGTCCGCCCGGTTCCGATGATGTCCGAGCGGGTGGCGGAGGCGGTGCGGCTGGGCTACCGGCGGCTGCTGGTGCCCGAGGGGACCGCGGCCCGCGTCAACGACCGCGCCCGCGGGGCCGACCTGCGCGAGGTGGGCGGCCTGGCACCTGCCCTGTCCGCGCTGCTCGGCGGCGGCTGACGGGAGAGGCCCGGCCCAGCGCCCGGGTCCTCACATGAAGACTTGAACGATTCTTCATTTCTGCAGTACGGTCCCCCACGGTCGCGCCACCGCCCCTCCCGGCGGACTGAGGCCGGCACCGTGGAGGACCCGTGACTGTCCCGCTCTACCAGGCCAAGGCCGAGTTCTTCCGCACCCTGGGCCATCCGGCCCGGATCCGGGTCCTCGAGCTGCTCAGCGAGCGCGACCACGCCGTGCACGAGTTGCTGGACGCGGTCGACATCGAGCCGAGCAACCTCTCCCAGCAGCTGGCCGTCCTCCGGCGGGCCGGGCTGGTGGCGCAGCGCCGCGAGGGCGGGGAGGTGGTCTACTCCCTGGTCGTCCCCGAGGTGCGCGACCTGCTGCTCGCCGGTCGGGCCATCCTGACCCGGCTCATCGACGACCAGCTCGCCCTGCGGCGCGAGCTCGGCCGTGGCGGGCGGCGCGGGTGAGCGGGACACCGTGCGCGGCCGCGACGTGGGCCAGGCTGCGCGCCGTCCTCCCCCGTCGGCGCGACCTCGTCGCGATGGGTCGAAGCCCGCGCAGGGACCTGGTGGCGGGGGTCACCGTCGCGGTCGTCGCGCTGCCGCTGGCGCTCGCGTTCGGGATCTCCTCCGGCCTGGGCGCCGGTGCAGGCCTCGTGACCGCGATCTTGGCCGGCGGGCTGGCCGCCTTCTTCGGCGGCAGCAACCTGCAGGTGTCCGGACCGACGGGGGCCATGACCGTGGTCCTCGTCCCGATCGTGGCCCAGTACGGGACGACGGCGGTCCTCACCGTGGGGCTGCTCGCCGGGGTGCTGCTGCTCGGCCTGGCGCTGGCCCGGGCCGGCCGGGTGATGCGCTACATCCCGCTGCCGGTGGTCGAGGGCTTCACCCTCGGGATCGCGGTGATCATCGCCCTGCAGCAGGTCCCGGCCGCGCTCGGCGTGCCCGGCGAGGGCGAGAAGGTGCTGCTCGCCGCCGTGGACGCCGTGGTCACGTGGGTGCAGCAGCCGCAGTGGCTTCCGGTCGCCGTGGCTGCCGGGGTGGCCGCCGTCATGCTCGTGGGGGCGCGCCTGCGACCCGGCCTCCCGCTGTCCCTGGCCGCCGTCGTCGTCGCGTCCGTGGCCGTGGGCGTCTCGGGTGCCGCCGTCGCCGTCATCGGCCCGGTGCCCTCGACCCTGCCCGCCCCGCAGCTGCCGCCGCTGTCGCCGGCGCTCGTCAGCGCCCTGGTCGTGCCGGCGGTGGCGGTCGCGGCCCTGGCGGCACTGGAGTCGCTGCTGTCGGCCACCGTGGCCGACGCCATGAGCGTGGCCGAGCGGCACGACTCCGACCGGGAGCTGTTCGGGCAGGGGATCGCGAACCTGGCCAGCCCGCTGTTCGGGGGGATCCCCGCGACGGCGGCGATCGCCCGCACAGCGGTCAACGTACGGGCGGGGGCCCGCTCGAGACTGGCCGCCATCACGCACTCGGCGGTCCTGCTGCTCATCGTGCTGGTCGGCTCGCGCTGGGTGGCCGAGATCCCGTTGGCCGCCCTGGCGGGCGTCCTGATCGCGACGGCGGTGCAGATGGTCGAGGTCTCCAGCCTGCGGGCGCTGCTGCGCTCCACAAGGGGCGACGCCCTCGTTCTCGTGGTCACTGCGGTGGCGACCGTCCTGCTGGACCTCGTGACCGCCGTGATCCTCGGTCTCGTCGTCGCCGGGTTCGCCGCTCTCCGCCAGGTCGCCAGGACCGCGCGCGTGGACGAGACGCCGCTGGACGAGGACCACGGCGACGAGGAGAGCCGGCTGCTGGCGGACCGCATCGTGGCCTACCGGCTGGACGGCCCGCTGTTCTTCGGCGCCGCGCACACCTTCCTGCTGGAGCTGTCCGAGGTCGGCGACGTACGGGTGGTCGTGCTGCGGATGTCCCGCATCCTGAGCCTGGACGCGACCGGTGCCTCGGTCCTCGCCGACACGATCACCCGGCTCGAGGGACGGGGGGTGACCGTGCTCATGTCGGGCGTCCGGCCGGGGCACGACCGAGTGCTCCGGCAGCTCGGCGTCTACGACAGCCTCGCTCACGAGGGTCACCTGTTCGCGACCACGCCCGAGGCCATCGCGCACGCGCGGGTGCATGCCTCCGGCGCGGCGCACCCCCGTCCCGGGTGACCCGGTCGCGCTGCGACGGGCCCGGTCGGAGTGCCACGATGCCGACGGAAGGAGGCGGGGGTGAGGCAAGGGCCGTCGTCGGGGGGCGACGCCTCGCTGCGCGCGGCGGTGGAGTCGCTGCTCGACCCTTGGGTGCTGCTCGCGCCGGTGCGCGACGACGCGGGCACCGTCGTCGACTTCGAGTTCGCCGACGCGAACGCCGCGGCGTGCGACTACAACCGCAAGCCCCGGGCCGAGCTGGTGGGGGCCCGGCTGCTCGACCTGCTGCCCGGCCACGCGGCCACCGGACTGCTGGGCCAGTACGCCGCCGCAGTGGAGACGGGGCAGGCCCTCGACCTCGACGATCTGACGTACGCCCAGGAGCTGCTCGGCAGTCTGCCGCGCCGCTATCTGGTGCGGGCGGTCCCGGTCGAAGACGCGCTCAGCTGTACCTGGCGTGACGTCACCGGACGGTACGAGGAGCAGGAACGGCTGGCCGCGAGCGAGGAGCGCTTCCGCCGCGCGTTCTCGGAGTCCGCGATCGGGATGTGCCTGGTGTCGCCGGACGGGCGGTTCCTGGAGGTCAACGCGGCCCTGTGCGCCCTGTTCGACCGCGACATCGACGAGATGGCCTCGCTCACCTGGCAGGAGCTGACCCATCCGGACGACCTGGACGACGACCTCGCCCTGGTCGCCTCCGTGGTGGCCGGGGAGCGGGACCACTACCACCTGCGCAAGCGCTTCCTGCGGCCCGACGGGACCGTGGTGCACGGTGTCCTCACCGTCAGCGGGATCCGCGATCACAGCAGCCGACTGGCCTACTTCGTCTCCCAGATCGTCGACGTCACCGAGGAGGTGCTGGCCCAAACCGCGCTGGAGCGCGCGTTGTGGGAGCGTCGTCGGCTCCTCGACCAGCTCCCGGTCGGCGTCTACGCGATGCGGATGACCGCGCAGGGGGACGTGGGGTTCGACTACGTCAGCCCTGCGCTGTGCCGCCTCGTCGGCATCAGCGAGGAGGCGCTGATGGCCGACGTCCGGCTGGCCTTCGACGTCGCCCACCCCGACGACCGGCCCGGACTCCTGGCGGCGAACGAGGCAGCGGTCGCCGCCGTCGAGCCGTTCACCTGGGAGGGCCGGTTCCTGGTGTCGGGGCAGGATCGGTGGGTGCGCCTGCACTCGGTGCCGGACCGCGAGCGGTCCGGGGACCTGGTCTGGCACGGAGTCATCAGCGACGTCACGGACGAGGTCCGGGCCCGGGAGCAGGCCGTCGACGCGGCCCGGGAGTTCCGCCTGCTGGCGGAGAACTCGTCCGACGTGGTCTACCGGACCGGGCCGGACGGCCGGTGCGTGTGGGTGTCGCCCTCGGTGCGGGAGGTCCTCGGCTGGGAGGCCGCGGACTGGGTCGGCCGCAGGATGGCCACCCTCGTGCACCCGGACGACCTCGCCGAGGCCGAGCGCCTGCGGGCCGCCGCTGTCAGCGACCCCGAGGCGTACGTGCCGAGCCGGATCGAGCTGCGCTACGCCGACGTGGATGCGCACTGGCGCTGGATGTCGGCACGAGGCCGCCCCGTCACCGGGGCGGAGGGCACCGTCACCGGCGGTGTCACCGCGCTGCGCGACGTGCACGACGAGGTCACCGCCCGCGAGGCGCTGCGCGAGCGGGAGGAGCAGTACCGCGCGGTTGCCGAGCACTCGTCGGACGTGGTCCTGCGCAGTCGGTCAGGGATCGCCGACTGGGTGTCGCCGTCAGCGGTCGACGTCCTGGGGCTGGAGCCCGAGGAGCTGGTCGGGACCGACCTGACCCGGCGGGTCCACCCCGAGGACCTGGACCGGCTGCTGGCCGCTCGGTCCGAGCTCGAGCCGGGGTCGGTCAGCGTGCTGCGGTTCCGGGTCCTGCGCGGGGACCGGTCCTGGCGCTGGTTCGAGGCGCAGACCCGGCTGTGGATCGATGCCGACGGGGAGGCCCAGGGAGCGGTCATGGCCCTGCGGGACGTCGACGAGGCCGTCGTCGCGCAGCAGCAGCTCGAGGAGTCCCGGCAGCTGCTGCGCACCACCCTCGACGCGATGGTCGACCCGTGGGTCCTGCTGGCCGCCGTGCGCGCGGACGACGGCCGGATCGTCGACTTCGAGTACGCCGACGCCAACCCCGCGGCCTGCGCTGCCAACGGGCTGCCCCGTGAGCGGCTGCTCGGCCGGCGGCTGCTGGACCTGTTCCCCGAGCACGGGCCGAGCGGTCTGCTCGCCTCCTACGTGCGCGTGCTCGACACCGGCGAGCCGCTCTCGATGGACGACGTGCCGTTCCCCTCCCGCCTGCACGGAGGCGCGACCCGGTGGTTCGACAACCGCGCGGTCCAGGTCGGGCCGGATCGCCTCAGTTTCACCTGGCGGGACGTCACCGAGCGCTACGAGCTGCGCCAGCGCGACGCGCTTGCGGCCCGGCGTGACTCGCTCACCGGGCTGCCCAACCGGATCGAACTGGTCGAGCGGATCCAGGGCTTCCTGGCCCGCGCCGCGCGCACCGGCACCGAGCGAGCGGTCCTGTACTGCGACGTCGACCACTTCAAGCAGGTCAACGACCGCTACGGGCATGCGATGGGTGACCAGGTGCTGCGGACCGTCGCGCTGCGGATCGCCGGCTCGGTGCGCGCCCAGGACCTGGTGGCGCGCATGGGCGGCGACGAGTTCGTCGTCGTGCTCGACGGGGTGCACGACCGGGACGAGGCGGCCGCGGTGGCCGAGAAGGTGCGACGGGCGGTCGGAACCCCACTCCCGATGTGGGACGACGAGACCACCGTGACGATGAGCATCGGCGTGACCCTGGTCAGCGACTGCGGGGACCCCGAGTCGTGCCTGCACGCAGCCGACGTCGCGCTGTACCGGGCGAAGGCGGAGGGCCGGGACCGCGTCGCCGTTGCGTGAGACGGAACCGCTCGCCGACGGTGCCGGACGCTACCGGGGGTCCGCCGGGTGTGGCGCCGTCCGTCGCCCGCGGCGCTCGTGCGCCCGGCAGTGCCGCACCAGCTCGTCGTACCCCGGCTCGCCCATCAGCTCGACCAGCTCGTCGCGGTTGGTCACGTAGACCGGGTCGGTGCCGACGTGCGCCTCGGTGTTGCCGCTGCAGTACCAGTCCAGGTCGTGCCCCCCGGGACCCCAGCCGCTGCGGTCGTACTCCTCGATCGTGACGACGAGGACCTCGGTCTCGTCCGGGCGGGTGACGTGGTGGTACGAGCGCCGCAGGGGGAGCTGCCAGCACACGTCCGGCTTGGTCTGCACGAACGACACGCCCTCGCGCTCCGCGAGCCCGTGCAGCGCGCAGCCCTCGCCGCCGGCGAACCCGGGCCGGTTGAGGAAGATGCAGGCGCCGTCGACCACCCGGGTCTTGCGGCGCCCCTCCTCGTCCTTCTCGGTGAACCCGCGCTTGCGGGCCTCGCGGCGGTGCTGCCAGGTCTCCTTCGTCAGCTTCTCGGCCCACCGCGCGACCCGCTTCTCGTCCGCCTTGTCCGCGTAGTGGGCGCCGAGCGTGCAGCAGCCGTCGTGCGGCCGGTCGGCGTAGATCCCCTGGCAGCCGCGGCCGAACACGCAGGTCCAGCGGGAGGTCAGCCAGGTGAGGTCGCAGCGGAAGACCTGACCCTCGTGGGCGGGGTCGGGGAACTCCACCCAGGCGCGGGGGAAACCGAGGTCGACTTCGGGCACCGGCGAAGCCTAGGGGCACCGGTGCAGGTACCTTCAACCGCGTGCGCCTCGCAGTGCTGGACATCGGGTCCAACACGGTCCACCTGCTCGTGGTGGACGCCCACTACGGCGCCGCCCCGCTGCCGGCCGAGTCGATGAAGACCCCGCTGCGGCTGGCGGAGCACCTGACCCCCGACGGCGACCTCGACTCGCGCGCCGTGCGCGCGCTGGTCGACTTCGTCCGCCGCTCGCTGGCCCGCGCCGAGGACCTGGGGGTCACCGACGTGATGGCGTTCGCCACGTCGGCGATCCGCGAGGCCGGCAACGGCGACGAGGTGCTCGACCGGGTCCGCGAGCTCGCCGGGGTGCAGCCGCAGGTGCTGTCCGGGGACGACGAGGCCCGGCTGACGTTCCTCGCCGTGCGCCGCTGGTTCGGCTGGTCCGCCGGCCGGGTGCTGGTGCTCGACATCGGCGGCGGCTCGCTGGAGATCGCGGTCGGCTCCGACGAGGAGCCCGACGCGGCCGTGTCCGTACCCCTCGGCGCCGGCCGCGTGACCCGTGCGTTCCTGCCCGGCGACCCGCCCGACCCCGACGCCGTACGGGCGTTGCGCCGGCACGCGCGTGCCACCATCGCCGACGTGGCCGGCAGGGTGCTCCGGGTGGGCGAACCGCGGATCGCGGTCGCGACGTCCAAGACATTCCGCCAGCTCGCGCGGATCTGCGGCGCCGCGCCGAGCAGCGAGGGCTTCCACGTGCCGCGCGCCCTGACGCGGGAGGACCTCGGCGAGTGGGTCCCCCGGCTGGCCGCGATGACCCGCAAGGAGCGCGCCAAGCTGCCCGGGGTGTCCGATGCGCGCGCCGGCCAGATCCTGGGGGGAGCGATCGTGGCGGAGGCGGCGATGGACCTCTTCTCGCAGGATCGGCTGGAGATCTGCCCGTGGGCCCTGCGCGAGGGAGTCATCCTGCGCCGGCTGGACGGGCTCGAGCGGTGACGGTCACGACCGAGGTCGACCCCCGGGTCGGCCTGACTGCGGCACAGGTCGCGGAGCGCATCGCCCGCGGGCAGACCAACGACGCCCCCGACCCGCGCAGCCGCAGCCTCGGCGACATCGTCCGGACCAACACGTTCACCTGGTTCAACGGGCTGATCGGCACGCTGTGGGTCCTGATGATGCTGGTGGCGCCCTGGCAGGACGCCCTGTTCGGCATCGTCGTCGTCGCCAACACCGGCATCGGGATCGTCCAGGAGTACCGCGCCGCCCGGGCGCTGGCCAAGCTGTCCGTGATCGGGGAGGCCAAGCCGGTCGTACGCCGCGACGGGGTCGACGCAGAGGTACGACCCAGCGAGGTGGTGCTCGACGACGTCGTCGTCCTGCGCCCCGGCGACCAGCTCGTCGTCGACGGCGTCGTCCTGGAGGGGCAGAGCCTGGAGATCGACGAGAGCCTGCTGACGGGCGAGGCGGACCCGGTCGACAAGTCCGTCGGCGACGAGGCGATGTCGGGGTCGTTCGTCGTGGCGGGCTCGGGCCTCTACCAGGCCACCCGCGTCGGCAAGGACTCGTTCGCATCAGGGCTGACGGCGGAGGCGAAGAAGTACTCGCTCACCAACTCCGAGCTGCGCGACTCGATCATGCGGTTCATCCGCTTCGTGTCGTGGTTCCTCATCCCGATCGGCGTCCTGCTGATCGTCTCCCAGCTGCGCGCAGACATCCCCCTCAAGGACGCGATCCGCGGGTCGATCGCCGGCGTGGTCACGATGGTGCCCGAGGGCCTGGTACTGCTCACCAGCATCGCGATGGCGGTCGCCGTGGTCCGGCTGGCGCAGAAGAAGACGCTGGTCCAGGAGATGCCGGCGGTCGAGGTCCTGGCCCGCGTCGACGTGGTCTGCGTCGACAAGACCGGCACCCTTACCCAGCCGGGCATGGCGGTGCGCGACGTGGTCGTGCTGGACCCGGAGGCCCCGGTCGACCAGGCGCTCGGGGCGATGGGCGCCAGCGAGGAGAGCCCCAACCCCACGCTGCAGGCGGTGGCCGCGGCGTACGCCTCGCCCGGCTGGCGGATGACCGACGGGATCGCGTTCTCCTCGGCCCGCAAGTGGTCGGCCGCCACGTTCGAGGGCCAGGGCACCTGGCTGCTCGGCGCCCCCGAGATCCTGCTGCCGGACGGGGACCCGGCCCGGGCCACCTCCGACGAGATCGCCGCGCGCGGCTCCCGGGTGCTGCTGCTGGCCCGCTCGACCGCCGGACCGGGCGCCGGACCGGACGCCGATGGCGATGCCGGTCCGGTGGCCGCGGCCGCGCTGGTCGTGATCGAGCAGCTGCTGCGCCCCGACGTCGCGGACACGATGCGCTACTTCCTCGACCAGGACGTCGAGATCAAGGTGATCTCCGGGGACAACCCGACGACGGTGGGTGCCATCGCGGTGCAGGCCGGGATCCCGCGCGCCGAGGACCCGGTGGACGCACGCACGCTGCCGGAGGACGTCGCCGAGCTGGCCGAGGTGATGGAGGGGCACTCGGTCTTCGGCCGCGTCACCCCGGCGCAGAAGCAGCAGATGGTGGAGGCGCTGCATCTGAAGGGCCACACGGTCGCCATGACCGGCGACGGCGTCAACGACGTGCTGGCGCTCAAGAAGGCCGACCTCGGCATCGCGATGGGGTCCGGGTCCGCTGCCACCCGCGCCGTCGCGCAGATCGTGCTGCTGGACAACAAGTTCTCCGTCATGCCCTCGGTCGTGGCGGAGGGCCGGCGGGTGCTCGGCAACATCGAGCGGGTGTCCGACGTCTTCCTGACCAAGAGCATCTACGCCGCGATCATCTCCCTCATGACCGGCGTGTTCGCGGTCGCGTTCCCGTTCCTGCCCCGTCACCTGTCGGTGATCAGCTCGCTCACCATCGGCATCCCCGGCTTCTTCCTGGCGCTGATGCCCAACACCGAGCGCTTCCGGCCGGGCTTCTTCCGCCGGGTCCTGCTGTTCGCCGTCCCCGCGGGTGTCATCGCCGCCGCCTCGGCCTTCACCAGCTACCTGATCGCCAGCAGGGTCACCGACGACGCCTCGGCCAAGACGTCCGCCACGGTCACGCTGTTCATCGTCGCGCTCGCGGTCCTGCTGCAGTCCGCCCGGCCGCTGAACCCGATCCGCTGGGCGATCGTGGGGCTGATGGCCGCGATGTTCCTGGCGATCCTCTACATCCCGCCGCTGTCGCGATTCTTCGCCCTGGACCTGTCCGCCGACGCCGACAGTCTGGTGGCGGTCGGCATCGGACTCGTCGGCGGGGCGCTGGTCCTGCTCGCCACCCGGATCACGGACAAGTGGCGCCGGGCTCCCGCATGAGCATCCGCATCCCGGACGCGAAGGTGGCCCTGTCCACCACCTCGGTCTACCCGGAGTCGACCGCGGCCGGGTTCGAGATCGCCAGCAAGCTCGGCTACGACGGCGTCGAGGTCATGGTGATGACCGAGGCGGTCAGCCAGGACCCCGACGCGCTGCGGCGGCTGTCGGACCACTACGCGATCCCGATCCTGTCGGTGCATTCGCCGTGCCTGCTGCTGACGCAGCGGGTGTGGGGGACCGACCCGTGGGTGAAGCTGATGCGGGCCCGCCGCGCCGCCGAGTCCCTGGGCGCGCCCACCGTGGTGGTCCACCCGCCCTTCCGCTGGCAGCGCGACTACGCCCGCGACTTCGTCCTGGGCCTCGACCGGCTGTCGCGGGACACCGACATCCGGTTCGCGGTCGAGAACATGTACCCGTGGCGGGCCCGCAACCGCGAGCTGGCCGCGTACTCCCCCGGGTGGGACGTTCGCACGGAGGACTACCCGCACACCACCCTGGACCTGTCGCACACGGCCGTGTCCGGGTCCGACGCGGTCGAGTACGCCGCGGACCTCGGTGAGCGGCTGGCGCACGTCCACCTCGCCGACGGGTCGGGCTCCGCGCGGGACGAGCACCTCATCCCCGGCCGGGGCAACCAGCGCTGCGGCGAGGTGCTCGAGGGGCTGGCCCGCAACGGGTTCGCCGGGACGGTCGTCGTGGAGGTCAGCACGCGCGGGGCCACCTCCCGCGCGGAGCGCGAGGCGGACCTGGCCGAGGCGCTCGCCTTCGCCCGACTGCACCTGGCCGCCGCCAGCCCCTAAGGTGACGCCCATGGCCACGGACGAGGTGCGGGACGCAGTCCTGGACGCCGCCCGCGCGGCCTTCCACGCGCGTGGGTACGTCGGGACCACGATGAAGGGCGTGGCCGCCGCCGCCGGCGTCGCGCCGACCGTGGTGCGCAAGTACTACGCCAGCAAGGACCGCCTGTTCGCCGCCGCGATGCGACTGCCGTTCGACCCCGCGTCCGCGGTGCCGGAGCTGCTGGCCCCGGGGCTGGACGGCATGGGCGAGCGGCTGGTCCGGGCGACCTTCGACGTGCTGGGCGACGAGGAGTCCCGGCAGGACCTGATCGCCCTGTTCCAGGCCGGCGCCTCGGCCGGCAGGGCCGCGCAGTCCGTCCGGGACTTCCTCGAGGACAGCCTCATCGACCGGATCGCCGCCGGCGTCGGCATCCCGGACGCCCGGATGCGGGCGGCCCTCATCTCCGCCCAGCTCGTCGGCCTGGCGGTCACCCGCTACGTGATCAAGCTCGAGCCGCTGGCCTCGGCGCCCGAGGAGCAGGTCGTCCGGCTCTACGCCCCCGCGATCCAGGACCTGCTCGACCCGTCCAAGCCCCTGCCGGGCGCGAAATAGGAGGACCCCGTGATCCGCCGGGCCCTGCTCACCGTCTCCAACATCACCGCGATCCGCGACGTCGCGGTGGCGGCGCCGATCACCCGCGACGTGGTCCGGCGGTTCATCGCCGGTGAGCGCACCCCCGACGCGGTCTCCGTCGCCGCGGCGCTGGCCGCCCAGGGGCTCGCGGTGACCATCGACCGGCTCGGCGAGGACACCCTGGAGGTCCGGCAGGCCGACGAGACGCGGGACGCCTACCTCGAGCTGCTGACGGCGCTGGCCGAGGTCGGCCTGACCGGCGCGACCGAGGTCTCGGTGAAGCTGTCCGCGGTCGGCCAGGCGCTGCCCGGCGACGGGGAGAAGATGGCGCTGGAGAACGCCCGGGCCATCTGCGCGAAGGCGCACGAGGTCGGCACCACGGTGACCCTCGACATGGAGGACCACACCACCACCGACTCGACGCTGGGCATCCTGCGCGACCTGCGGGTCGACTTCCCCGAGACCGGCGCGGTGCTGCAGGCCTACCTGCGCCGGACCGAGGCCGACTGCCGGGACCTCGCGTACGCGGGCTCGCGGGTCCGCCTGTGCAAGGGCGCGTACAAGGAGCCGGAGACCGTCGCGTACACGTCGCGGCAGGAGATCGACAAGGCGTACGTCCGCTGTCTGAAGATCCTGATGGCCGGGGACGGCTACCCGATGATCGCCAGCCACGACCCGCGGCTGATCGAGATCGCCGGGGCGCTCGCGGTCCGCAACGACCGCGCGAAGGGGACGTACGAGTACCAGATGCTCTACGGCATCCGGCCGGACGAGCAGCGTCGCCTCACGGGCCAGGGCGAGACCATGCGCGTCTACGTCCCGTACGGCGAGGACTGGTACGGCTACATGGTCCGCCGGATGGCCGAGAAGCCGGCCAACCTCGGACTCTTCCTGCGCTCGTTGACGTCCACGTCGTGAGCGCCGACCGCGACGACCCGGGAGGGGTTCAGGTGGCACAGGTCGCCGTCCTCGGCGCTGGCGTGATGGGGGAGACCCTGCTGTCCGGGCTGCTGCGCGCCGGCCGGCCCACCTCGGACCTGCTCATCACCGAGCGACGCCCGGACCGGGCCGCCGAGCTGCACGAGCGCTACGGCGTCGACGTGGTGGACAACGTGACGGCCGCCCAGCGCGCGCACACGCTCGCGCTGGTGGTCAAGCCCCAGGACATGGGCGCGCTGCTCGACGAGATCGGGCCGCACCTGCGGGAGGGCGCGCTGGTCGTGTCGCTGGCCGCGGGCATCACCACCGCGTTCCTGGAGTCCCGGCTGCCCGCCGGCGTCGCGGTGGTGCGGGTGATGCCCAACACCCCCGCGCTGGTGGACCAGGGGATGGCCGCGGTGTCCCCCGGCACGCACTGCGACACCCGGCACCTGGAGGAGGCCGAGTCGCTGCTGGGCTCGGTGGGCAAGGTGCTGCGGGTGCCGGAGTCCCAGCAGGACGCGGTCACCGCCATCTCCGGCAGCGGCCCGGCGTACGTGTTCTACGTCGTCGAGGCCATGATCGAGGCCGGGGTCATGCTCGGGATGCCGCGCGCCACCGCCCACGAGTTGGTCATCCAGACCGTGTATGGCGCGGCCGCCATGCTCAAGGAGACCGGCGAGCACCCGACGGTGCTGCGGGAGAACGTCACGTCGCCGGCGGGGACGACGGTCGCCGCGCTGCGCGAGCTGGACGACCACAAGGTCCGGGCGGCGTTCCTCACCGCGATGGAGGCGGCACGCGACCGCAGCCGCGAGCTGGCCGCCGGTTCCTGACCGGGCCATCCCGCGCGGCCCGGGCCCGCGGGGCTAGCGTGGCCCCATGAGCGAGCGGGTCGCGGTCGTCTGGGACGAGGACCTCCGCGAGTACGACTTCGGTGCCGGGCACCCGCTCGCCCCGATCCGGGTGCAGCTGGCCATGCGGCTGGCGGTGGACTTCGGCCTGCTCGACCTCGCCCAGGTGCAGGTGCTCGGCCCGGTGGCCCCGGTCGACGACGCGCTGCTGCTGCGGGTGCACGAGCCGGCGTACGTGGAGGCGGTCCGGGCGGCGTCCGACGACCCGTCGTTCGTGGACGCGGCGCGCGGTCTGGGGACCCCGGACGACCCGGTCTTCCCGGGAATGCACCGGGCAGCGGCCCGGGTCGCGGGGGCCAGCCTGCTGGCCGCCCGGGCGGTGCACGAGGGGACGGTGGAGCACGCGGTCAACCTCGCCGGTGGGCTGCACCACGCGATGCCCGGCGCGGCGGAGGGCTTCTGCGTCTACAACGACATCTCGGTGGCGATCGCCTGGCTGCTGGACCAGGGCGTGGAGCGGGTGGCCTACATCGACGTCGACGTCCACCACGGCGACGGGGTGCAGACGTCCTTCTGGGACGACCCGCGGGTGCTCACCATCTCCATCCACGAGTCCCCGCGGACGCTGTTCCCCGGGACCGGCTACCCGCACGAGGTCGGCGGGCCCGGCGCGGAGGGCTCCGCGGTCAACATCGCGCTGCCGCCGGGCACCGGCGACCAGGGCTGGCTGCGCGCCTTCCACGCGGTCGTCCCGCACCTACTGGAGGAGTGGAAGCCGACGGTGATCGTCAGCCAGCACGGCTGCGACACCCACTTCGACGACCCGCTGGCGCACCTGACCAAGTCCCTCGACGGCCAGCGGCTGGCCTACCAGGCGGTGCACCGGTGGGCGCACCGGTACGCCGGCGGCCGGTGGGTCGCGCTCGGCGGCGGGGGGTACGAGTGGGTGGACGTGGTCCCGCGGGCCTGGACCCACCTCATCGCGGAGGCGGCCGGCGCCCCGATCCCGCCGCGGACGGAGACCCCCGAGGCCTTCCGCGCGTACGTGATGGAGGCCCTCGGCCGGCCGGCGCCGTTCCACATGACCGACGGCCGGGACCCGTGGCCCAAGCCGTTCGAGTCCGGGTTCGACCCGGACGACCCGATCGACGCGACCGTGCTGGCCACCCGGCGGGCGGTCTTCCCGCTGCACGGCCTCACCGTCGAGCCGCACCACTGGTTCTGACCCCGACTGGTTCTGACCCGCCCGTTCGCCCGTTCCGACTGGTTCCCACTGGTGCCACGTCCGACCAGCTCCGGTGCCCCCGAGGGTGGTCGTACGTTCCACCGCCCGCGACAGGTGGCACGTACGACCGGTGCTGGCGGTGCTCGCGGTGGCTGTACGTGCCACCGGGGGCGGGGAGGGAGGAACCTCGCGGAACATCTTCCCCACGGGCCCCAACCTTCACTAGTCTGGGTCGTCAGCACGCGGACCGTGCGCGCCGGAGGGGAAGCCGGCGCCGCCGTGTGCGGAAGGTCCGGTGTGTCATGTCGTCGACTCCTGAGCGGCCCCTGTCGGAGGTCCGCTTCCTCACCGTCGCCGAGGTCGCCTCGCTCATGCGGGTCTCGAAGATGACGGTCTACCGCCTGGTCCACAACGGCGACCTGCCCGCGGTGCGGGTGGGGCGGTCGTTCCGGGTCCCCGAGCAGGCGGTCCACGACTACCTGCGCGAGTCGTTCATCGAGGCGGGCTGACGGTTCCTCGAGGCCGGCCGGGCCCGCGGCACCCGGCGGCGGAGCCCCGCGCCCCGGCCGGTCGCAGCAGGGTCCGCGGCGGGTAGGCTCGGACCCGCTCCAACGTCCGCGGGCCGGGTGCCCCCGGAACGTTCGTCCCGACGTCAGTCCGCCCACCGCGGCCGCGCCGTCGCCGACCCTGAACGAGGTCCCGCATGGGTTCCGTGATCAAGAAGCGCCGCAAGCGGATGGCGAAGAAGAAGCACCGCAAGCTGCTCAAGCGCACGCGCGTCCAGCGCCGCAACAAGAAGTAAGGCCGATGGGCCGGGTCGTCCTCGTCACCGGCGTCTCCCGCCACCTCGGCGGGCGCATGGCCCGCATCCTCACCGCCGACCCCGCGGTCGACCGGGTGGTGGGCGTCGACGTCGTCCCTCCGCGCACCGACATCGGCGGCGCGGAGTTCGTCCGGGCCGACATCCGCAACCCGATCATCGCGAAGGTGATGGCGGCGGCCGAGGTCGACACCGTCGTGCACATGGGCGTCATCTCCACGCCGCTGCAGGCCGGGGGCCGGGCGTCGATGAAGGAGATCAACGTCATCGGCACCATGCAGCTGCTGGCGGCCTGCCAGAAGGCGCCCTCGGTGTCGACGCTGGTGGTCAAGTCGACGACCTCGGTCTACGGCTCGGGTCCCAAGGACCCGGCCATGTTCACCGAGAAGATGGAGCCCAAGCACTCCCCGGCCTCCGGGTGGGCCAAGGACTCCGTCGAGGTGGAGGGCTACGTCCGCGGCTTCGCCCGTCGGCGCCCGGACGTCGCCGTCACGACCCTGCGGTTCGCGAACTTCATCGGCCCCTGGGTCGACACCGCGATGACGGCGTACTTCTCGCTACCGGTCGTCCCGACCGTGATGGGGTACGACGCCCGGCTTCAGTTCATCCACGAGGACGACGGGCTGGAGGCGCTGCGGCGGGTGACGGTCGACCCGAAGCCGGGCACGTTCAACGTCGCCGGCGACGGGATCATCATGCTCAGCCAGGCGATCCGCCGGGCGGGCCGCGCCTGGCTGGCGGTCCCGCCGCCGCTGGTCGGGCTGGTCGGCCGGGGCATGGTCCGCGCTGGCCTGGCGGACTTCTCCCCCGAGCAGGTCCGGTTCCTCACCTTCGGACGCGGGGTCGACACCACGCTGATGCGCACCCGGCTCGGGTTCGAGCCGCGCTACACCAGCGAGGCGGCGTTCGACGACTTCGTCGCCGCCCGCCGCCTCAACGCGCTGCTGGCGCCGGAGCGGGTGGCCGGGGTGGAGCGACGGGCGCTGCGGCTGCTCACCGGCGCCGTGCCGGCGACGGCCGCTGCCCCGTCGGGAGGAGGAACGGCGGATGCCTGACGCGCAGATCATCCCGATGGACGGCCAGCCGGGTCGGAGGCTGACCGCGTCGCAGGCGGCCCGCGCCGCCGGGGCCACCGGCTCGGCCCGACGCCGCTCCTCCGGTGACCAGCGGGCGACTACCCGGCGCCGTACCGGCGACAAGGACGGTGTCGACGCCACGGCTGCCGACGCGAGCGGTGCCGAGTCCGCAGCCGACGACGTCACCGCGGCGGATCCGGCCTCCGGGTCGGGCCCGGACGCCGAGGTGCACCCCATCTCGACGGGGTCGGCCCCGGAGGGGACGCCGTCCGGCCCGTCGGAGTGGGACCGCCGGTTGACCGAGACGCTGGACTTCCTGCGCCGTCGGGTCACCGGCGACTACGAGGTGGACGAGTACGGCTTCGACCCGGACCTGCTCGACCACGTGCTGATGGCACCGGTCCGCCCGCTGTACGACCGGTGGTTCCGGGTCGAGGCCCGCGGCCTCGAACGGGTCCCCGACACCGGGGGCGCGCTGCTGGTGGCCAACCACTCCGGCACCGTGGCCTGGGACGCCGTGATGACCCAGCTGGCGCTGCTGGACCACCACCCCGCCCACCGCACGCTGCGCATGCTCGGGGCCAACCTGGTCTTCCAGCTGCCGTTCGTCGGCGAGCTGTCGCGCAAGGGCGGCCACACGCTGGCCTGCAACCCCGACGCCGAGCGGCTGCTGTCCAGCGGCGAGCTGGTCGGCGTCTGGCCCGAGGGCTACAAGGGCATCGGGAAGCCGTACCGGGAGCGCTACAAGCTGCAGCGCTTCGGCCGCGGGGGCTTCGTGGCGGCCGCGCTGCGGTCGCGGGTGCCGATCATCCCGACGTCCATCGTCGGTGCCGAGGAGATCCACCCCATCATCGGCAACGTGAAGGTGCTGGCCCGGCTGTTCGGACTGCCGTACTTCCCCATCACCCCGACGTTCCCCTGGCTGGGCCCGCTGGGGATGGTGCCGCTGCCGAGCAAGTGGATCATCGAGTTCGGGGAGCCGATCCCGACCGACCAGCTCCCCGAGGGATCCGCCGACGACCCGATGCTGGTGTTCAACCTGACCGACCAGGTCCGCGAGACGATCCAGCAGACGCTCTACCGGTTGCTCGTGCAGCGTCGCTCGGTCTTCTTCTAGCCCGGGACCGGGCCGGTCCGGTCGATGCCCGCAGAGACCTTCGGCCCGGGCCGGGTGCCGGTGGTGGGTGCCAGGCTGTCGTCCGGGGGTGACAGTCATGTCGAGCGCATGGCGGGTGTGGAGGTTCTCCCTCGTCCTGGTGACCGGTCTGGCGCTGGCGGCACCGGTGGGTGCAGCGGCCACCACCAGCGCCCCGGTCGATGCGGACATCGCATCCGCCCGGGCGGGACTCCTGCTCCGGTCGGTACCGCCGAAGCTCAAGCCCGGCGCGGTCGCCGGGTACCTGCGGTCGGTCAAGGCCTTGGACCAGTCGCTGCAGACCGGCCTCGCGGGGTCGGCCGAGGCGCACCTGACGCTGATGGCGGACCTGCAGGCCGAGATCGTGTCACTGCTGAATCAGGGGGCCAGCGCCGACGCGGTCGACGCTCAGTTGCAGACCGCGAAGGCCGACGGCGACGCCGTGGGGCGGCTGCTCGCGGCGTTCCCTCCCATGCGTCGGGGGCTGCTCGCGACGATCGACGGGTTGAAGTCGGACTGCGCAAACATCCCCTGTCGCACGATGCTCGCGACGCAGCGCGCGGCGTTGGCCCCTGAGCTGACCCGGTACGCGACGCAGGTGCTGCCCTCCGTCCAACGGGCCTTCTACGCCCTGGCCGCGAAGGACTTCGGGCTGTACAACACCCACGTCGAGGCCGCGTACGACGCGATCAGCGCCCGCAAGCTCGCCTTCCACGCGGTCACGGTGGCGCTGGCGAAGCCGACCCGCTGGCGGCCGACCAAGCCGACGGTCACCCCGCCGCCGCCGCTCGCGCCGGTGACCCCGGGCGGTTCCGGCTGACGCGGAGGTGCCGGCGCGTGCCGCCGGTGGTCGGCCGCAGGTGCCGTCGCCGGAGGGGAGCCCCCCGCCCGGGTCAGCGTCAGCGCCGGGCCAGGCGGCCCAGCGCGTAGCCCGCGGCCGCGCCGGCGGCCAGCCCCGCGATGCCCGCGATCGGCGCCGCCCGGCGCCGGACCGAGGCCCGGCGCCGGTAGTCCCGGACCCGCCAGTGGTTGTCCGCGGCGTACGCCCGCAGCTCGGGGTCGGGGTTGACCGCGACCGGCGTCCCGACCAGGGACAGCATCGGGATGTCGTTGGCGGAGTCGGAGTACGCCGCGCACCGGGCCAGGTCCAGGTTCTCCCGGTCGGCCAGCGCGCGGACCGCCTCCGCCTTGGCCAGCCCGTGCAACGGGCGTCCCCTCAGGCGGCCGGTGTAGACGCCGTCGACGACCTCGGACACGGTGCCCAGCGCCCCGGTGAAGCCCAGCCGCTTGGCGATGATCGTGGCCAGCTCGACCGGGGTCGCGGTGACCAGCCAGACCCGCTGGCCGGCGTCGAGGTGCCCCTGGGCCAGCGCCAGCGTCCCCGGGACGAGCTTGTCCACCATGACGTCGTCGAAGATCTCCTCGCCGAGGGTGACGATCTCCTCGACCCGGCGGTTGCGGACGAAGGACAGCGCCGCCTCGGTGGCCGACTCCATGTCCTCGAGGTCCTCGGAGCCGCTGAGCACGAACTTCAGCTGCTTGGCGGCGAAGTCGGAGATCTCCGCCACGGTGAAGAACCGGCGCTTGGCCAGCCCCACCGCCAGGTGGAAGATGCTGGCCCCCTTCATGATCGTGTTGTCCACGTCGAAGAACGCGGCGGCCTGGGGGTCGGGCGGCACCTCCATCCCGCTCTCGACCTCGGCGGCGGCGGCCGACGCCTCCCCGGCGAGGCGGTAGGCGTGCAG
Source organism: Candidatus Nanopelagicales bacterium (assembly GCA_041393815.1). Taxonomy (NCBI): domain Bacteria; kingdom Bacillati; phylum Actinomycetota; class Actinomycetes; order Candidatus Nanopelagicales; species Candidatus Nanopelagicales bacterium. The sequence goes on from JAWKJK010000007.1 coordinate 130,441, forward strand.
CAGGTCCAGGGTCCGGTCCCGATCGCTCACGGCACGACAGCGTAGGCGCCGCACCGGTGCAGCGCCCCTGTGCCAGACTCCACGTCCGTGAGCAGCAGCCGCAGCGGCGCCGGGACGGACCGGTGAGCGAGGGGGTCCCGCGTGACGTCGCGGACCTGGTGCGTCAGGCGGCCCACCGGCGCCCGTCCGCCACCGCGCTGGTCGCCGGGACCCGTCGGCTGGGCTGGGCGGCGCTGGACGCGCAGGTCGACGCCTGCGCCGCCGGGCTGCTGGACCGGGGGCTGGCCGCCGGGGACCGGGTGGCCCTGATGCTCGGCAACACCCCGGAGTTCGTCATCGCCTACTTCGGCATCCTGCGGGCCGGGCTGGTCGCGGTCCCGCTCAACACCGCCTCCACCCCGGTCGAGGTCGAGTGGCTTCTCGGGCAGTCCGGGGCGCGGCTGGTGGTGTGCGACCCGGTCACCGGGCGGGTCGTGCGCGAGGCGATCCCCGCCGGCAGCACCTGCGAGCTGGTCGACGTCACCCTCGGCGCCTGGGAGGACCTGCTGCGCCGGGGCCGGGAGGCCGACGCCGCCCCCGCCGCGGTCGACCCGGAGTCGCTGGCGGTGCTGCTCTTCACGGCGGGCACCAGCGGCCGGCCCAAGGGCGCGATGCTCACGCACCGGGCGCTGCTGGCGGACCTCGCGATGGTGCGCGACTCCACCGACCCGCCGGCGGCGGTCGAGGGCGACGTCGTGCTGGCCGTGCTCCCGCTGTTCCACGTGTACGGGATGAACGCCGTCCTGGGCCTGGCCGCGTCGGTCGCGGCCACCTGCGTCCTGGTCGACCGCTTCGACCCGGGCGAGACGCTGGCGCTGATCCAGCGCGAGGGCGTCACCAACGTGCCGGGGGCGCCGCCGATGTACGTGGCCTGGGCCGGCCACCCGCGGCTGCGGGAGCGTGTCGCCGGCGTGCGGCTGTTCATCTGCGGCGGTGCCCCCCTGCCCGGGGACCTGTTCGACGCCTTCCAGGAGGCGTCCGGGCTCCCGATCTGGGAGGGCTACGGGATGACCGAGTGCGCCCCGGTCGTCGCGACCACGCTGGTCTCCGGGGCCCCCAAGCGTGGCTCGGTGGGCCGCCCGCTGCCGGGTCTCGATGTCCGGCTGCTCGACCCGGGCGGGGTCGACGAGGACGACGACGGGGACGACCAGCCGCCGGGGCACGGGGACCCGGGGGAGCTGTGGGTCCGCGGCCCGTCCCTGTTCAGCGGCTACTGGCCGGACGGTGCCGGCGGCCCGGACGCCGACGGCTGGTTCAACACCGGCGACGTCGTCTACGCCGACGCCGAGGGCGACCTGCACCTGGTGGACCGGCGGCGCGAGCTGATCCTGGTGAGCGGGTTCAACGTCTACCCGCGCGAGGTGGAACTGGTCATCGACGCCCTGGCGGAGGTGGCCGAGTGCGCCGTGGTCGGCCGCGACCACCCCTACACCGGGGAGACGGTCGTGGCGTTCGTGGTGCCCGTCCCCGGCGTGAGCCTGTCCAGCGAGCGGGTGCTGGCCCACTGCGAGGAGCGGCTGGCCCGGTTCAAGTGCCCCACGGTCGTGACGGTGGTGGACTCCCTGCCGCACTCCTCGACGGGGAAGGTCGCGAAGGGCCGGCTGCGCGAGGTCCACGGGGGATGAACCCGCATCCGCAGCCGCGGGTGGTGCTCGTGGGCAAGCCCGGCTGCCACTTGTGCGACGACGCCCGCGCCACGATCGTGCGGGTGTGCGCGGACCTCGGGGTGGCTTGGGCGGAGTGGTCGATCCTGGACGATCCCGAGCTCGCCGACCAGTACTCCGAGCAGATCCCGGTGACGCTGGTCGACGGCCGGCAGCACGACTTCTGGCGGGTCGACGAGGCCCGGCTACGCGCGGCGCTGGCCTGAGCCCGGCGACCGACCGTCCGATATCCGGGCGGTGACGTTCGGTCACGTTTCGGTCACATGGTCACAAGCAACCTACAGTGGCGCCGTCTCGAGCCCCCCGGACCCCTTCCGCCCGCGTCCGCCAAGGAGCGTCGTGCCCCTGCGCCGCACGTCCCCGAGCGATCGTGCGGGCGCGCGCGGCATCCCCGAGGCCACCGTCGCCCGGCTGCCCATCTACCACCGCGTCCTGGGTGCGCTGGCGGAGCGCGGGGTGGCGACGGTCTCCTCGGAGGAGCTCGCCACGGCCAGCGGCGTCACCAGCGCCAACCTGCGCAAGGACCTGTCCCACCTCGGCTCGTACGGCACCCGGGGCGTGGGCTACGACGTGCGCTACCTGCACTACCAGATCGCCCGGGAGCTCGGCATCACCCACGACTGGCCGCTAGTCATCGTCGGGCTCGGCCACCTCGGCCACGCGCTGGCCCACTACCGCGGCTTCGACTCCCGCGGGTTCCGGCTGGTCGGGCTGGTCGACAGCGACCCGGGCAAGGTCGGCGAGACGGTCGACACCGGCGCCGGAGCCCTGGTGGTCCACCCGCTGTCCGCACTGGAGGAGCTGGTGCGCGCCACCGGCACCCTGATCGCCGTCATCGCCACGCCGGCGCCCGCCGCGCAGGCGGTCTGCGACCGGCTGGTCGCCGCCGGGGTGCGCAGCATCCTCAACTTCGCCCCCGTCGTCCTCGCCGTGCCCGACGACGTCGAGGTCCGCCGCGTCGACCTCGCCGTCGAGTTGCAGATCCTCGCCTTCCACGAGCAGCGCCGCGGGCCGCTGGAGCCCGCCGGCCGCGAGGGGGTGTTGCAGCGATGACCGCCCTGGCCGTCGGGGTCAGCCACCGCAGCGCGCCGGTCGCGGTGCTCGACCGGGTCGCCCTCGACCCGCACGCCACGCTCGGGCTCCTGCGCGACGTCGCCGCCGGGGAGCACGTCACCGAGGCGATGGTGCTCTCGACCTGCAACCGGGTCGAGGTCTACGCCGACGTGACCCGCTTCCACGGCAGCGTCGACGAGGTGTCTGCGCTGGTGGCCAAGCACGCCGGCATCCCCCGCGACGACCTGGTGCCGCACCTGTTCGTGCACTACGACGAGCGGGCCGTGCAGCACCTGTACGAGGTGTCCTCCGGCCTGGACTCGATGGTCGTCGGGGAGCAGCAGATCCTCGGTCAGGTGCGGGCCGCCCTGCGGCTGGCGCAGGAGGCCGGCACCGCCGGGCGGCTGCTCAACGAGCTGGCGCAGAGCGCGCTGCGGGTGGGCAAGCGGGTGCACACCGAGACCGGCATCGACCGGGCCGGCGCGTCGGTGGTGTCGGTGGCCCTGGACGAGATGGCCGCGGCGCTGGGCCCCGGCGGGCTGTCCGGCCGGCGCGCCCTGGTCGTGGGGGCCGGTGCGATGAGCAGCCTGGCCGCCGCCAGCCTCGCCCGCGCCGGCGTGAGCGACCTGGTGATCTGCAACCGCACCGCGGCCCGGGCCCGGCACCTGGCCGAGCACGTCGGCGGACGCTGGGTCCCGTTCGAGGAGCTGACCGCCGCGCTCGCCGACACCGACGCGGTGGTCAGCTGCACGGGGGCCGCCGGGCTGGTGCTCCAGCTGCGCGACGTCGCCGCCGCGGTGGCGACCCGGCAGGGAGCGCCGTACGTCATCGCCGACCTGGCGCTGCCGCACGACACCGACCCCGAGGTCGTCGGCCTGCCCGGAGTCGTCCGGGTGGACCTAGCGGCGCTCGCCGAGCTGCCCGCGACCCGGGCCTCGGAGGCCGATGTCGCCGGCGCCCGCGCGATCGTGACGGAGGAGGTCGCGGCGTTCGCGGCCGGCCAGGCGGCGCTGCGGGTGGAGCCGGTCGTCGTGTCCCTGCGGGCCCGTGCCGCCCGCGTGGTCGAGGACGAGATCCGCCGGCTGCGGCTGCGGCTGCCGGGGATGACCGACCAGGAGCTGCACGAGGTGGAGCGGGCGATGCGCCGCGCCACCGCGACGCTGCTGCACGCCCCGACCGTGCGGGTGAAGCAGCGCGCCGCCGACCCCGACGGCTACCGCTACGCCGAGGTCCTGCACGAGCTGTTCGACCTCGACACCGCCGTCGTCGAGGCCATCACCGACCTGCAGGTGGATCCGCCCGCGGGGGGTGCGTCATGACCCCGCTGCGGCTGGGCACCCGCGGCTCGGCCCTGGCGCTCGCCCAGGCGGGCCAGGTGGCACAGGCCGTCACCGCGGCCGCCGGACGCCCGGTGGAGCTGGTCCCGGTGACCACCCGGGGCGACACCTCCGACCTCCCGCTGGAGCAGCTCGGCCGCGAGGCCACCGGAGTGTTCGTCGTCGCCGTGCGCCGGGCGCTGCTGACCGGCGAGGTGGACCTGGTCGTGCACTCGCTGAAGGACCTGCCCACCGCCCCGGCGGACGGGCTCACCGTCGCGGCGGTCCCTCCGCGCGAGGACCCGCGCGACGCGCTGTGCGCGCGGGACGGCCTGGACCTGGTGGGGCTGCCCGAGGGTGCCACGGTGGGCACCGGCGCGCCCCGCCGGGTGGCCCAGCTGCGCGCCCTGCGCCCCGACCTCACCCTCGTCCCGGTCCGCGGCAACGTGGACACCCGGCTGCGCCGGGTCGCCGACGGCGACCTCGACGCGGTGGTGCTCGCCCGCGCCGGCCTGGCCCGCCTGGGCCGGCTGGACGCGATCACCGAGGTGCTCGACCCGCTGCAGGTGCTGCCCGCCCCCGGGCAGGGCGCCCTCGCGGTCGAGTGCCGCACCCCAGACCCGGCCCGGTCGTCGTCCGCGGACCCGTCCGCCGACGCCGCCCTGGTCGAGACGCTCCGCACGCTCGACGACCCCGCCACCCGGGCGGCGGTCGAGGCGGAGCGGTCCCTGCTCGCGGCCCTCGAGGCCGGCTGTACCGCCCCCGTGGGGGCGTACGCCGACGTCGGCGAGGACCCGTACTGGGAGCCCGAGGTGTACCTGCGCGGTGCCGTCGTCGCGATCGACGGCTCGCACAGCGTGCGGATGTCCATGACCGGACCCGCCGCCGACGCCGCAGGACTCGGCCGCCGCCTGGCGGCCGACCTGCTCGCCGACGGTGCGGCCGACCTGTTGGGGGAGCGTGTCCCGTGAGCCCTACCCGTGCCCGCAAGAAGACCGTCCTCGGCCCCGTCGCGCTGGTCGCGGCCGGTCCCGGCGACCCCGAGCTGCTCACCGTGCGCGCCGCGGCGCTGCTGCGGGAGGCGGAGGTGGTCGTGACCGACCCGGCCTGCGCCGGCCTGGCGGAGGCCTACGCCCCGCCCGAGGCCGACGTGGTCCCGGCGGTCGACGACGACGGCCTGCCGCTGGACCACACCGCCCGGGCCCGGCTCGTGGTCGAGGCCGCCCGGGAGGGCCGCCGCACCGTACGCCTGCTCTCCGGCGACCCCGTGGTCGACGGCTCGCTGGCGGTCGAGGCTGCGGCGCTGCACCGGGCCAAGGTGCCGTTCGAGGTGGCCCCGGGCGTGAGCACGGTGACCGGCGTCGCGGCGTACGCCGGGTTCGCGCTCACCGGCGGCCGTACCCGCCGGGTGCACGTGGTCGACGCGCACGACCCCGACGTGGACTGGTCGACCCTGACCGACCCGCGCGCCACGGTGGTCGTCCTGGACGGCGCCGACCGGGCACCGCAGATCGCCGCGGAGCTGGTGGCCGCCGGCCGCTCGCCGGAGACCCCGGTCGCGATCACGCGCGCCGGCACCACCGTCGAGCAGCGCACCGTCGAGACCACGCTGGGCGGGGTCCCGGCCGCGGTGAAGGCGGCTCGCCAGGCGGGCCCGGGGATGCTGGTCGTCGGTGACGTCGTGGCGCAGCGGGACAAGCTGTCCTGGTTCGAGACCAAGCCGCTGTTCGGCTGGCGGGTGCTGGTGCCCCGCACCCAGGAGCAGGCCCCGGCGCTGTCGGAGCAGCTGCGCCGCTTCGGCGCGGTGCCGGTCGAGGTCCCCACGATCTCGGTGGAGCCGCCCCGGACCCCGCAGCAGATCGAGCGCGCCATCCACGGCCTGGTGTCGGGACGCTACGAGTGGGTCGGCTTCACCAGCGTCAACGCGGTGCGCGCCGTGCGCGAGCGGCTGGAGCAGTACGGCCTGGACGCCCGGTCCTTCGCGGGGCTGAAGATCGCGGCGGTCGGGCAGGCCACCGCGGCCGCCCTGGTGTCGTTCGGCGTCAAGCCGGACCTGGTGCCCAGCGGTGAGCAGAGCAGCCGCGGGCTGCTGGAGGACTGGCCGCCGTACGACCCGGTCGTCGACCCGATCAACCGGGTCTTCCTGCCGCGCGCCGACATCGCGACCGACACCCTCGTCGCCGGGCTGACCGAGATGGGCTGGGAGGTCGAGGACGTCACCGCCTACCGGACGGTGCGCGCCGCGCCGCCGCCGGCGGAGACCCGTGAGGCGATCAAGACCGGCGGGTTCGACGCGGTGCTGTTCACCTCGAGCAGCACCGTGCGCAACCTGGTCGGCATCGCCGGCAAGCCGCACGCGTCCACCGTGGTGGCCTGCATCGGCCCGCAGACGGCGAAGACCGCGGAGGAGCACGGGCTGCGGGTCGACGTGCTGGCCGACTCCCCGTCGATCGCGGTCCTGGCCGAGTGCCTGGCCGCGCACGGCGAGGCGATGCGGCAGGCCGCCGCGGACAACGGCGAGGCCATCTGGCGCCCGAGCCGTCGGCGCTCCGCCGCACGGCGCAAGGCGACCTGACGTGGCGGGGTTCCCCGCGCACCGGCCGCGACGGTTGCGGACCACTCCCGCGATGCGGCGGCTGGTGGCGGAGACCCGGCCGCACCCGGCCGACCTGATCCAGCCGCTGTTCGTCCGGGAGGGGCTGACCGAGCCGCGTCCGGTGACGAGCATGCCCGGCGTCGTCCAGCACACGCAGGACTCCCTGCGGCAGGCCGCCGCGGAGGCGGTCGAGGCAGGCGTCGGGGGTGTGATGTTGTTCGGCGTGCCGGCGGAGCGGGACGCCGTCGGAAGCTGCGGGTCGGACCCCGACGGGGTGCTCAACGTCGCGCTGCGCGGCGTCGTCGACGAGGTCGGCGACGCCACCGTCGTGATGGCGGACCTGTGCCTGGACGAGTTCACCGACCACGGGCACTGCGGGGTCCTCGACGCGGCGGGCCGCATCGACAACGACGCGACCCTGGCCCGCTACCGGGAGCTGGCGGTGGCGCAGGCCGCGGCGGGGGCGCACGTGGTGGGGACCAGCGGGATGATGGACGGTCAGGTCGCCGCAGTGCGCTCCGCCCTCGACGACGCCGGTCACGCCGACGTCGCCGTGCTCGCGTACGCCGCGAAGTACGCCTCCGCCTTCTACGGCCCCTTCCGCGAGGCGGTCGACTCCGCGCTGGTCGGGGACCGGCGCACCTACCAGCAGGACCCGGCCAACCGCCGGGAGGCGCTGCGGGAGGTGCGCCTCGACCTCGAGGAGGGCGCCGACCTGGTGATGGTCAAGCCGGCTCTGGGCTACCTCGACGTGCTGCGCGAGGTGGCCGACATCGCCGACGTGCCGGTGGCGGCGTACCAGGTCTCCGGCGAGTATGCGATGGTCGAGGCGGCCGCTGCTGCGGGCTGGCTGGACCGCGAGCGGGTCATCGTCGAGACGCTGACCTCGATCCGCCGCGCGGGTGCGGACCTGGTTCTCACCTACTGGGCCACCGAGGTGGCCCGCTGGTGGGCCGACGACCGGCTGGAGGGCCGCTGAGCATGGACGCCGCACCCCGCGTCGCCGGTGCGCCGCTGTACCCCGCGGACGCGCCCGCGTCGGGCGACCTGTTCGCGCGGGCCACGGCCGTCACGCCCGGCGGGGTGAACTCCCCGGTGCGGGCCTTTCGCGCGGTCGGCGGGACGCCGCGGTTCATGGTGCGCGGGCACGGTCCGTACGTCGTCGACGCGGACGGACGCGACTACGTCGACCTGGTCTGCTCCTGGGGCCCGCTCGTCCTCGGGCACGCCCACCCGCAGGTGGTCGAGGCGGTGCAGGTCGCTGCCGCCCGCGGCACCTCCTTCGGGGCGCCCGGCGAGGGCGAGGTCGCGCTGGCCGAGGAGATCGTCGCCCGGGTCGGGCCGGTGGAGCAGGTCCGGCTGGTCAACAGCGGCACCGAGGCGACCATGTCGGCCATCCGGCTGGCCCGGGGGTTCACCGGCCGGTCGAAGGTGGTCAAGTTCGCCGGCTGCTACCACGGTCACGTCGACGCGCTGCTCGCCGCTGCGGGCAGCGGGGTGGCCACCCTCGCCCTGCCCGAGTCGCCCGGCGTCACCGGCGCCTCCGCGGGCGACACGATCGTGCTGCCGTACAACGACCTCGCCGCCGTCGCACGCGCCTTCGAGGCGTACGGCGACGACATCGCCTGCGTCATCACCGAGGCGGCCGCGGCCAACATGGGCGTGGTGCCCCCGCACGAGGGCTTCAACGCCGGCCTGGCCGAGCTGTGCCGTCGGCACGGGGCCCTGTTCGTCAGCGACGAGGTCATGACCGGCTTCCGGGTGTCCCGGTCCGGGTGGTACGGGCTGGACGGCGTCCGGCCGGACCTGATGACGTTCGGCAAGGTCATGGGCGGCGGGCTGCCCGCGGCGGCGTTCGGCGGCCGGGCGGACGTGATGGCGTCGCTGGCTCCGGCCGGCCCGGTCTACCAGGCGGGCACGCTGTCGGGGAACCCGGTCGCCGCCGCCTGCGGGCTGGCGACGCTGCGCGCCTGCGACGACGACGTCTACGCCCGCCTCGACGCGACCGCCGCGACCGTCGGCGACCTGGTGTCCGAGGCACTGGCCGCTGAGGGGGTCGCGCACCGGCTGCAGCGGGCCGGAAACCTGTTCAGCGTCTTCTTCGTCGAGCGGGACGTGCCCGACTATGACACCGCCCGGACGCAGGAGTCGTTCCGGTTCGCGGCGTTCTTCCACGCGATGCTCGAGCGCGGGGTATCCCTGCCACCGTCGGCCTTCGAGGCCTGGTTCGTGTCCGCGGCGCACGACGACGTCGCCGTCGAGCGGATCGCCGCCGCCCTGCCTGCCGCCGCCCGCGCCGCCGCCGCGGCCGTCGACCCCGCCCTGGAGCGCTGAATGGCCGAGCGCACGATCGTCCACCTGCTGCGGCACGGCGAGGTCGACAACCCCGAGGGGGTCCTCTACGGCCGGCTGCCGGACTACCACCTGTCCGAGCTCGGCCAGCAGATGGCCGACCGGGCCGCCGACGCCCTCGCCGCCCGCGACGTCACCGTCGTCACGGCGTCGCCGATGGAGCGGGCCCAGGAGACGGCCGCGCCGATCGCGGCGCGGCACGGCCTGGTGGTCGGGACCGACGCGGACCTGATCGAGGCCGAGAACGTGTTCGAGGGCCAGCGGGTCGGCGTCGGCGACGGGGTGCTGCGCAGCCCGCGCGCCTGGAAGCACCTGTGGAACCCGTTCGAGCCGTCCTGGGGCGAGTCGTACGTCGATCTCGCGGCGCGGATGCGGCTGGCGGTGTCGCGTGCCCGCGAGCAGGCGCGCGGGCACGAGGCGGTGCTGGTGAGCCACCAGCTGCCCATCTGGGTGGCCCGGCTCGACGTGGAGGGCCGGCGCTTCTGGCACGACCCGCGCAAGCGGCAGTGCTCGCTGGCGTCGCTCACGTCCTTGACCTACGACGGCGACCGGCTGGCCGCCATCACCTACACCGAGCCGGCCCGCGACCTGCTCCCGAGGGCGAGCAAGGCCAAGGGGGCCTGACCGTGCGTCGAGCCGTCGCCGCCGCCGCGGCCGCGCTGCTGCTGGCCGGCTGCGGCAGCGCCACCGCCGGGACCAACGACGGGGACACCGGATTCGTGGCCGGCGACGGCTCGATCGTGCTGCTGGACGAGTCCGCCCGGCAGCCGGCGCCGGACCTGCGCGGGGAGACCCTCGACGGTCAGCCATTCGCGCTGGCGGACCACCTCGGCGACGTCGTCGTGCTGAACGTGTGGGCCTCGTGGTGCGCACCCTGCCGGGCGGAAGCGCCCACGCTGCAACGTGTCTGGACCGACGTGGAGGGCGATGGCGTGCTGTTCGTGGGCCTCGACACCCGCGACTCGGTGACCGCCGCGCAGGCCTTCGTCGAGCGCTACGGCCTGACCTACCCGCAGGTCCGAGACGAGGACGGCCGGCTGCAGCTGCTGTTCCGCGACACCCTGCCGCCGCAGGCGATCCCGTCCACCGTGGTCGTCGACCGCGAGGGGCGGGTCGCCGCCCGACTGCTCGGCCGGGTCAGCGAGTCGTCGCTGCGCGGCGTGATCGAGCCGCTGGTGGCTGAGTCGGCGGGCGCGACCCCGTCGGGCGGCGTGCCGTGATCGGCGCGTCGATCGGGGAGACCGTCGCCAGCGGGTCGCTGCTGCTGGCGCTGCCGCTGGCGTTCGCCGCGGGGGTCGTGTCGTTCCTGTCGCCGTGCGTGCTTCCGCTGGCTCCCGGCTACCTGTCGTACGTGACGGGGCTGACCGGCGCGGAGCTGGCCGGCGAGCAGGAGGACGGGCCGGGGGACGGGCCGGAACCGGCGGCTGAGGGGCGGGGCGGCGGCGGGACGGCCACGCTGACCGCGGTCCGGCGTCACAGCACGGTGCTGCTGGGCAGCGTGCTGTTCGTCCTCGGCTTCTCCGCGGTGTTCGTGTCGTACGGCGTGCTGTTCGGCGGGCTCGGCGGGACGCTGCTGGAGTACCAGGACGTGATCACCCGGGTGCTCGGCGTCCTGGTGATCGTGCTGGGGCTGGGCTTCATGGGGCTGATCCCCGGGCTGCAGCGGGAGTGGCGGCTGCACCGCGCGCCGTCGTACGGCGTGTGGGGCGCGCCGGTGCTGGGCGTGCTGTTCGGCCTGGGCTGGACGCCGTGCATCGGGCCGACGCTGACCGCGGTGCAGGGGCTGGCGTTCACCGAGGCGAGTGCCGCGCGGGGGGCGCTGCTGTCGCTGGCCTACAGCCTCGGCCTCGGCCTGCCGTTCGTGCTGCTGGGCCTGCTGTTCCGGCGGGCCGCCGGTGCGCTGGGCTGGGTGCGCCGGCACTACGCCTGGATCATGCGGCTGGGCGGCGCCCTGCTCGTGATCATCGGCCTGCTCCTCGTGACCGGGCTGTGGACGGACCTCACCATCTGGATGCGCACCGCGGTGCCCGGCTTCGAGACCGTGCTGTGAGCAGCGGCCCCGCGCTCGACGTGCGTCCGCCGGCGGCCCAGCCCCCGCCGATGGACGCGGGCGGCTGGGCGCGCTGGCTGTGGCGGCAGCTCACCAGCATGCGCACCGCGCTGGTGCTGCTGTTCCTGCTCGCGGTGGCGGCGATCCCCGGCTCGGTGTTCCCGCAGCGCGGCACCGACCCCCTCGCGGTCAACGCCTGGATCGAGCGCAACCCCGGCTGGGGCCCGGTGCTGGACCGGCTGGGCATGTTCGACGTGTACGCGTCGCCGTGGTTCGCGGCGACCTACCTGCTGCTGTTCGTCTCCCTCGTCGGCTGCGTGCTGCCCCGGGCGCGGCAGCACTGGCGCGCGGTGCGCGCCCGGCCACCCGCGGCGCCACGCCGGCTGTCCCGGCTGCCGGTGTACCGCACCGAGGTGCTGGATCTCCCGCCCGGGCCCGGGGCGCCGGCCGTTCTCTCGGCGGCGCGGGTCCGGCTGCGGTCGCAGCGGTGGCGGCTCGCCGAGTCCCCGTACGACGCCACGGTCGGCTCGGGCTGGGTGGCCGCGGAGAAGGGCTACGCGCGCGAGACGGGGAACCTGCTCTTCCACGTGGCGCTGGTCGCGCTGCTGGCGGCGGTCGCGTACGGCGGCCTGTTCGGCTGGAAGGGCAACGTCATCGTCAAGGAGGGTGCGGGGTTCTCCAACACCCTCACCCAGTACGACGCCTGGGGCGGCGGTCGCTTCGTCGACCCGCAGGCGCTGGCGCCGTTCTCCTTCACGCTGACCGACTTCGCGGTCGACTTCGAACGCGGCGAGGCGCAGCGAGGGGCGCCCCGCATGTTCGAGGCCACCCTCGCGGTTCGCGACGAGCCGACCGACCAGCCGCGCACCGAGGTCGTCGAGGTCAACGAGCCGCTCGTGGTCGACGGAGCGAAGGTGTTCCTGGTGGGGCACGGCTACGCGCCCACGTTCGTCGTCCGCGACGCCGACGGCCGGGTCGTGTTCGACGACGCGGTCGTGTTCCTGCCGCAGGACGGCAACTTCACCTCCACCGGGGTGGTGAAGGTGCCCGACGCCGCGCCGGCCCTGGGGCTGCAGGGGATCTTCTTGCCGACCGCGGCGGTCGACGACGTGCGCGGCCCGCACTCGACGTTCCCCGCGCCCGACGACCCGGCCGTGTTCCTGTCCGCCTGGGTCGGCGACCTCGGGCTGGACAGCGGTGTGCCGCAGAGCATCTTCCGGCTGGACACCACCGCGATGGAGCAGCTGGGGCTGCGGGCGCTGCGCCCGGGCGAGAGCTGGGAGCTGCCCGACGGTGCCGGGAGCGTGCAGTTCACCGGGTACGGGCGCTGGGCGTCGTTCCAGATCGCGCACGACCCGGGGAAGGAGGCCGCGCTTGCCGCGGCCGCCCTCGCGCTCGTGGGCCTCCTGCTGTCCCTGTTCGTGCGCCGCCGCCGGGTGTGGGTACGGGCCCGAGACGACGGGATGGGGCGTACCCTCATCGAGGTCGCGGGCCTGTCCCGGACCGAGGCGGGTGGACTGGACGAGGAGATCGACGAGCTGGCCGGCGCGCTGGCGGCCGTCGACGGGGACTGACGCGGAGCCGACGAGGAGGCCGGACGGTGGCATCGACGGACCTGGCGCAGGCCAGCAACGGGCTGATCTACGCCTCGATGGTGGTCTACACGCTGGCGATGATCGCCTTCGCGGTGTCGTTCGCGGCCGGCCGCGGACGGACCGCGTCGTCGGCCCGCTCCAGCGTGCCCGTCGCCGTGCCGGCGGGTGCCGGTGGCGTTGACGTCGTGACCGCAGAGCCGCCCGGTCCCGCGACCGGCGTCGAGCCTTCGGTGCCGGCGGAGCCGGTCCCGGGCCGCCGTGCCGGCAACGTGGGCATGGCGCTGACCTGGCTGGCGTTCGCGCTGCTGCTCGGCGGGGTCGTGCTGCGCGGGCTGTGGGCCGGCCGGGTGCCGTGGGGCAACATGTACGAGTTCTCGATCACCTCCGCCCTGGCGGTGACCGGGGTCTTCCTCGCGGTGTCGCTGCGCCGCGACGTGCGCTGGCTGGGCCTGTTCGTCGTCGTCCCGGTCCTGCTCACCCTCGGGCTCGCGGTGACGGTGCTCTACACCGAGGCCGCGCAGTTGGTCCCCGCGCTGAAGTCGTACTGGCTGGTGATCCACGTCTCGGCCGCGGTCATCTGCGGCGGCGCGTTCACCGTTGCCGCCGCGGTGACCACCCTGTACCTGGTGCGCTCGCGCGCGGAGCGCCGGGCCGGGCCGGACGGGGTGCCCACCGGGCCGGTGTCGTCGCACCTGCCCTCCGCGGAGCGGCTGGACACCCTGGCCTACCGGATCATCGCCTTCTCGTTCCCGCTGTGGACGTTCGCGGTCGTGGCCGGTGCGATCTGGGCCGAGAACGCCTGGGGCCGCTACTGGGGTTGGGACCCCAAGGAGACGTGGGCGTTCATCACCTGGGTCGTCTACGCCGGCTACCTGCACGCCCGCTCGACCGCCGGCTGGCGGGGGCGCAAGGCCGCGATCATCTCGCTGGTCGGGTTCGCCGCGTTCCTGGTCAACTACTTCGGCGTGAATCTGTTCGCCAGCGGCCTGCACTCGTACTCCGGCCTGTAGGGGGACGCGCCGCAGGCACGAGGGCGGCTCTCAGTCGAGGCAGAACTCGTTGCCCTCGACGTCCTTCATCACCAGGCACGACTCGTTCTCCTCGTCGGCCAGCAGCAGCCGCACGCGGGACGCCCCGAGCGACTCCAGCCGCGCGCACTCGGCCTCGAGGACGGCGACGCGCTCGGCACCCACCAGGCCGGTGCCGACGCGTACGTCGAGGTGCAGCCGGTTCTTCACGACCTTGCCCTCGGGGACCCGCTGGAAGAACAGCCTCGGGCGCCGCCCCTCCGGGTCGACGCAGGCGAACCACTGTCCGCGCCGCTGCTCCGGCAGCGAGCGCTGGTAGTCGTCCCAGGTGCTGAAACCGTCCGGCGGCGGCGGGACGACGTAGCCCAGCACCTCGCACCAGAACCGCGCGACCCGTTCGGGCTCGGCGCAGTCGAAGGTGACCTGGAACTGCGTGGGCGCCGCCATCGGCGGCGCGACTAGGCGGGGGACCGGCCCGGGTCGTCCGGGCCGGTGCGAGGGTCGCCCGCGGCGGCGTCGCCGGCGGTCGTGTCGTCCGGGCGGGGCGCCTCGGGTGCGCCGGCCGTGTCGCCCGTGTCGCCGGTGGCGCCCTGCGCGGTGCCCTCAGGCTCATGCGGGTGGGCGCGGCGCTTCTCCTCCATCTTGCGCGACCAGGCCTCGTCGCCGAGCCGGCGCAGGAACTCCGGGTCGTCGTCCGGGGCCACCGGGCCGCGCTTGCGCCCGCCGCCGAACGGCAGCCCGCCGGTGGCGGGACCGGCCGCCGCAGCACGCTTGGGCCGGGACGGTCGACCGAGGAACAGCCAGGCGACCGGGCCCATCACGGGGATGAACGCCGCGACGAACCACAGCAGCTTGGGCATGACGCGGATGTCGCCGCGGGGGGTGCGGCCGATGTCCAGCAGCGCGTAGATGGTCAGCCCGATCGCGACGAGCACGAGCAGCACGCGGGCCATGCGCCACGTCCTCCCTGTGCTCGGCTGCCATCCGGTGTCCGGCGAACGCGCGGACCGGATCCTCAGGGTAACCCGGGCCGGGTCGGGCCACCGCTCGGCGCCTGGCTGCCGTGACCGGGACCCGCCGGAGGTACGGGGCGCACGTACCCCTGCGGATCGGTTGGTTGCCCGCCCGTGGGGGTTTCGGGACCGTCCCGAAACCCCCACGGGCGAGCAATCGACGGTGGGGCAGGAACGGATCGCGACCGGGGGAGGGGTCCGGCGGGAGAAACGCCGAGGACCGGGACGCCACGGGGGCGTCCCGGTCCTCGGTCGGCAAGGGCCCGCCTCGGGGGAGGGTTGCGACGGCGGTCGAAGAACCTGTCCGTCGCGGGTCGCCGCAGCCTCGGGACGCGAGGGAGGGAGGGAGGTGCGCCCGAGGGGGCGCGGCGGGCCCAGGTCTGTGTGGAGTTGTGTGTCGTGCGCCGCGGGTCAGTGACCGTGGCGCCGCTCACCCCTCTCGAGGTTGCGCACGTACACGCGTGCGAGCTCGAGGGTGAACATCGGTATCGCCTCTATTCTCATTTTCAGGGGCGGCCGCCCCTGGACGCCTTGAATACTAAGGCCTAGTCTCGTCTTGAGCCACTTCACCCGAGGTGATACCAGCCACAGCCCCCCGATCCGGAGGTTCCGTGACACGCGGACCGCACGAGCACGACCCGGCAGCGCACCCGGCGGCCCCCGCGCACGGCGCCGCCCACGGTGACGCCGGCCCGCCCACCGGAGCGATCCCGCTGGTCGGCACCCGCCGGCTGGACGCGGTCGACCGCGCGCTGCTCGAGGAGCTGCAGCGCAACGGTCGGGCGACGTACGCCGACCTGTCCCGCCTGGTCGGCCTGTCCGCGCCGAGCGTGCAGGACCGGGTCAAGCGGCTGGAGGACCGCGGGGTCATCACCGGCTACCACGCCCGGGCCGCGGCCGACGTGCTCGGCTACGGGGTGACGGCCCTGGTCTCGGTGGAGCTGTCCGAGGGCGCCGACCCCGACGCGGTGGACCCGTACCTGCACGACCTGCCCGAGGTCGAGGACTGCTGGTTCCTCACCGGCGAGGCCAGCTACGTGCTGAAGGTCCGCGTCCCGGACGTGCCCGGCCTGTCGGCCACGCTGGTGGAGCTCCGGGGCATCCCCGGGGTGGCCCGGACCCGGACCAACCTGGTGCTGCGCACCGTGGTGGAGGGCCGCCCCCGGCTGGCGCCGGAGTGGTGACACCGACGTACCGTGACGGCATGACCGACGGCCCCGCGCCCGACACCCCGGCAGCGCCTGCCCCGGAGTCGTCCACCCCGGCGGCGCCCGACCCCCCGGAGGCACCGGCCCCGGCCCGCGGCGGGCACCCGGTCCTGCGCTACACGGCCTGGCGGGTGCTGCTGCTGGTGGCCGTCTGGGCGCCGCTGCAGTTCCTCACCCCGCTGCGCGGCGTGCTCGCGATCGTGCTGGCGTTCCTGATCTCGGGGGCCATCAGCCTGTTCGTCCTGGACCGCCAGCGGGAGCGGGCCGGTCGGTCGGTCGGCGGCTACTTCGGGCGCCTCAACGCCCGGATCGAGGAGAGCAAGCGCGCCGAGGACGTCGACTGACGCGCAGGCCCGGGCGGGTCACCCGGACAGCGCCAGCCCGACCGCGAGCAGCACGCCGTGGACCAGCAGCAGCGTCCCGGTGGCCTGCAGCACCGGGATGAGGTCCCGGCCGCGCGCCCCCGACGTGACCGCGCGCACCGGCGGGACCGCGAGCACGGCGGCCACCAGCGCCAGCGCAGCCCACGGCGCGACGACCACGATCCCGACCGTGACGGCGAAGGCCGCGCCGACCAGGGACACGTACATCACCCGGGTCCGGGCGTCGCCGAGCCGCACCGCGAGCGTGCGCTTCCCGACCGCCGCGTCGCCGGGGATGTCGCGCAGGTTGTTGGCGACCAGGACGTCGCAGATGAGCAGCCCCGTGGGCACTGAGGCGGTGACGGCGAGCCAGGTGATCGAGCCGGTCTGGACGTACGCGGTCCCGGTGACCGCCACCAGGCCGAAGAAGACGAACACGAACAGCTCGCCCAGGCCGGCGTAGCCGTAGGGCCGGGGGCCGCCGGTGTACAGCCAGGCCGCGACGACGCTCGCGGCGCCGACAGCCAGCAGCCACCAGGCCGCGGTCAGCACGACCAGGACCAGGCCCGCGACGGCCGCGACGGCGAACGACGCCAGCGCCGCGGTCCGGACCGCGCGCGGTGCCGCGAGCCGCTGCCCCACCAGCCGCACCGGTCCGACCCGGACCTCGTCGGTGCCACGGATCCCGTCGCTGTAGTCGTTGGCGTAGTTGGCGCCGACCTGCAGCGCGAGCGCCACCACGAGGGCGAGCGCGGCGCGACCGGCCTGCACCGAGCCCTCGTACGCCGCCACGCCGGTGCCGACGGCGACCGGGGTCACCGCCGCCGGGAGGGTGCGCGGCCGGGCGCCGGCGACCCACTGCGCGACGGTGGCCACGGGATCCTCTCGGGACGCGGTCGACTCAGGAGCGACGCCGCAGCGCCGCGCGGTCGATCTTGCCCGACGCCAGCAGCGGCAGCGACCCCACCGCGCACACCTCGCGCGGCACCGCGGCCGGACCGAGCCGGTCCCGGACCCGCCGCAGTGCCGCGTCCTCGCCCCCGGACAGGTCACCCGCCACGTAGGCCACCAGCCGGGAGCCGTCGGCCTCGTCGGGCACGGCCACCACGGCCGCGTCGGTCCACCCGGGAGCCTCCAGCAGCACCCGCTCGACCGCGCCCAGGGCCACGTTGACGCCCCGGACCTGCACCACGTCGTCGACCCGGCCGTCGACCGCCAGCCGACCGTCCGCGGTCAGCACCCCGAGGTCCCCGGTCCGGTAGCGCCCCCCGGCGAACGCCCGCGCGGTCTCCTCCGCCCGGTCCCGGTAGCCGCGCGCGACCATCGGGCCCCCGAGCAGCACCTCCCCGGCGTCCAGCGCGACGTCCACCCCGGGGAAGGGCACCCCGTCGTAGACGCAGCCGCCAGCCGTCTCCGTCATGCCGTACGTCGTCGTCACGGCGACGCCGGCATCCCGGGCCGCCACCAGCAGCGCGCGCGGGGCGGCGGCGCCGCCGAGCAGCAGCCGGTCCAGCCGGCACAGGGCCGCGGTGGCCGCCGGGTCGGCGAGCAGCCGCGACAGCTGGGCGGGCACCAGCGACGTCCGCAGCGGCAGGCCGTCCGCCTCGGCCGCGAGCCGGTCGACCGCCGCCGCGAACGCGCTCGCCGTGAACGGCTCCGCGCCGCCCAGGGACGGCAGCGCCTGCAGTGGCGTCCCGGCCAGCAGCGCGCGCACCACCACCTGCAGCCCGCCGACGGAGGTGACCGGCAGCGCGGCGAGCCAGGCCGCGGGCGACGAGACCGACGGCCCGCGGGCGGTGAACGCCAGTGCGGATGCCGTCAGCAGCACGCCCTTCGGGTCCCCGGTGGAGCCGCTGGTGGCGACCACGACGGCGACGTCGTCGTGCTCCAGCGGCCGGTGCGGGTCCTCCGGTCGCAGCGCGCGCAGCACGGAGTCGACGTACGCCGACGAGACGGTCGCGGAGACCACGGGAACGGGGGCGAGCGCGGGCCCGGTGCCGTCCAGCGCACCCGGCAGTGCCGCGCGGACCGCCGCCACGCCCGCCGGGCCCGGCGGCACCGGGAGGCGGACCAGGGGACGGTGCGGCATCGTGGCTAGCCTAGGCCGGCCCCCTCACGACCGCGCCCGCCGCACCGCCAGGAGCCCCGCATGGACACCCGCACCCGCTACCCGCTGCCGCCCGTGGTCCCCGAGGGCAGCCCGGCGCTGACGGACCCGGCGTACTCCAGCATCGAGCCCGGCGCGGACTGGGTGTCCCGCGGCGACTACCGCGACATCCGGTTCGAGACCGCCGAGGGCATCGCCAAGATCACCATCAACCGGCCGCACAAGCGCAACGCGTTCCGGCCGCAGACCCTGTTCGAGCTGCAGGAGGCGTTCACCCTCGCCCGCGACGACGACGGCATCGGCGTGATCATCCTGACCGGGCAGGGCGACTGGGCGTTCTGCTCCGGCGGGGACCAGGTCATCCGCGGCGACGACGGCTACATCGGCGACGACGCGGTGGCGCAGAAGGGGATCGGCCGGCTCAACGTGCTGGACCTGCAGGTGCAGATCCGGCGCACGCCGAAGCCGGTGATCGCGATGGTGGCCGGCTACGCGATCGGCGGCGGCCACGTCCTGCACGTCGTCTGCGACCTCACCATCGCCGCGGACAACGCCCGCTTCGGGCAGACCGGCCCGAAGGTGGGCTCGTTCGACGGCGGGTACGGCTCCGGCCTGCTGGCGCGCGAGATCGGGCAGAAGCGCGCGCGCGAGGTCTGGTACCTGTGCCGCCAGTACGGGGCCGCCCAGGCCTACGACTGGGGCCTGGTCAACCAGGTCGTCCCGCTGGCCGACCTGGAGCGGGAGACGGTCGCCTGGGCGCGGGAGATGCTGCAGCTGTCGCCGCTGGCGCTGCGGATGCTGAAGGCGTCCCACAACGCGGCCGACGACGGCCTGGCCGGCATCCAGCAGCTCGCCGGCGACGCGACCCTGCTGTTCTACATGACCGAGGAGGCGCAGGAGGGCCGCGACGCCTACAAGGAGCGGCGGCAGCCCGACTTCGGCCAGTTCCCCAAGCGGCCGTAGGGCGTACGCGGGTGCCCATGTTCGCGGGCCTGCAGGCGTGGTTCCGCGGGGACCCGGCCGGCGGCGACGACGTGCGACGGCTGCTGGACGGCGCGCTGACGTACGCGCTGCCGCTGACCCGGCGTTTCCGCGGCACCGAGGTGCGCGAGGGCATGCTGCTGCGCGGGCCGTCGGGGTGGGGTGAGTTCGCGCCGTTCCCGGAGTACGACGCCCCGACGTCCGCCCGGTGGCTGGCGGCCGCGGTGGAGGCGGCGTACGGCAGCTGGCCGGACCCGGTGCGCACCGAGGTCCCCGTCAACGCCATCGTCCCCGCCGTCGGGCCGGAGGACGCCGCGGCGCTGACCCGCGCCGCGGTCGAGCGGGACGGCTGCGGCACGGTGAAGGTCAAGGTGGCCGAGCCGGGTCAGTCGCTGGCCGAGGACGAGGCCCGGGTGGCCGCGGTGCGCGCGGCGCTGGACCAGGCCCTGGGGACCGCGGACGGCCGGATCCGCTTGGACGCCAACGGGGCGTGGCCCCTGGACGTGGCGCAGTCGGCGCTGAGAGTGCTGGACCGCTACGGGCTGGAGTACGTCGAGCAGCCCTGCGCGACGCTGGCGGAGATGGCCGAGCTGCGGCGCCGGGTGCCGGTCCCGCTGGCCGTGGACGAGGGGATCCGGCGGGCGGAGGACCCGTACGCCGTGGACCTCTCCGAGGCGGCCGACGTCGCGGTGGTGAAGGTGCCGCCGCTGGGCGGCGTCGCCCGTGCGCTCGAGCTGGCCTCGCACCTGCCGGTGCCGGTCGTCGTCTCCGGTGCGCTGGACAGCTCGGTCGGGCTGTCCGCCGGCCTCGCGCTGGCGGGCGCGCTGCCGTCGCTGCCGTTCGCCTGCGGCCTGGGCACCGGCGCGCTGCTGGCCGCCGACGTGGTTGCCACCCCGGTGCGCCCGGTCCACGGCAGACTGCCGGTCGTGCGCACCGATCCCGACCTCGAGCCGCTGCTCGCCGCCCGGGGCCGGCTGTCCGACTCCCGCTCGCGGTGGTGGCGCCGACGGCTGAGCGACGCGTGGGAGGCCGGCGGCCGCGAGGCGGTCGGCCACCTGGTGCGGGCGGCGCGGTGAACCCGTCCACGGCCTGCGCCCGGGTGCTGGTCGACGAGCTGGTGCGTGGCGGCGTGCGCGACGTGGTGCTGGCGCCGGGCTCGCGCAGCGCGCCCCTGGCCATCGCGCTGGCGGAGGCGGAGGCGCGCGACGAGCTGCACCTGCACGTCCGCGTCGACGAGCGCAGCGCGGGCTTCCTGGCCCTCGGCCTGGCCCGGGTCAACCTCGGCCTGCCGGTGGCGGTCATGACGACGTCGGGGACCGCGGTGGCCAACCTGCACCCGGCCGTCACCGAGGCGTCGTACGCCGGGGTGCCGCTGGTCGTCGTCTCGGCGGACCGGCCGCCCCGGCTGCGGGGGACCGGCGCGAACCAGACCGTCGACCAGGTGAAGGTCTTCGGCGACGACGTGCGCTGGTTCGCCGACCTCGCAGTCCCGGTGCGCGAGCCCGGGCAGGTGCGCTACTGGCGGTCGGTCGTCAGCCGGGCCTGCGCCGTGGCCGCGGACATGATGGACCCGGGGCCGGTGCACCTGAACGTGCCGTTCGACGAGCCGCTGGTGCCCGACGGCGACGACGACTGGGTGGAGCCGCTCGCGGGCCGCGACGACGCCTGGGGCGAACCGCGGCCGTGGACGGTCGACGCCCGGCTCGCGGTCGGCATGTCGATCCCGATCGAGCAGGCGGTATCCCACGGCCTCGGGCGGACCGCGATCCCTGGCCGGGGGCTGATCGTGGTGGGGGACCACGCGGACCCGGACGCGCCCGAGCTCGTCGACGAGCTGTCCGACGCGCTGGGCTGGCCGGTGCTTTCCGAGCCCTCGGGCAACTGCCGCGACATGGACCTCGCTCTCGTGCACGGTCCGCTGCTGCTGGCCGACCCGGAGTTCGCCGACGCGCACGTCCCGGACCTGGTGCTGACGGTCGGACGGGTCGGACTGAGCCGCAGTGTGCTGCGGATGGTGGCCCGAGCGCCGCTGCACGTGGCGGTCGACTCCCGGCCCCCGAGCCGCACCGCCGACCCGACGCGGACCGCGGACCTGGTGCTCGCGGCGGTGCCGCTGCCGCCCGAGGCCGACGTCGACGTCGACCCGGAGTGGCTGCAGGAGTGGCACGCGGCAGACACCGCAGCCGCGACAGCGGTCGACTCGGTGCTGCACGAGGCCGCCAGGAAGGGGCTGACCGGCGCCGAGGTGGCCCGTACGGTCGCGGCCGCGATCCCGGCGGACGGCCTGCTGCTGGTCGGCTCGTCCTGGCCGGTGCGGCTGGTGGAGGCGTACGCCCCCGTCGTGGAGGCCAAGGTCCTGGGCAACCGGGGGGCGTCGGGGATCGACGGCCTGGTGTCCACCGCGTGGGGCGCGGCCGCGCGGCACCAGCGGCCCGGGCCGTCCTGGCGCGACCGGCTCGGGGACGACGGCGTGGCCGAGCTGCCCGCGGGGATCGACCCGGACGCGCCCCGGGCGGGCGGGATCGCGGTGGCCCTGCTGGGGGACCTGGCGTTCCTGCACGATCGGAACGGCCTGCTGGCCCCCGCCGACGAGGAGCGGCCGGACCTGATCGTCATCGTCATCGACAACGACGGCGGCGGCATCTTCTCGTCGCTGGAGCAGGGCGAGCCGCAGCACGCGGCCGTGTTCGAGCGGGTCTTCGGCACCCCGCACGGGCGCGACCTGGTCGCGATGGCGCGGGCGGACGGCGTCCCCGCCACCCGGGCCCGCGGCCGCCGTGCCCTGGTGGAGGCGCTGGAGCGCGCGGCTGCAGCCGGCGGGGTCCACGTGGTGGTCGCCGACGTGGGGGAGAGGGCGGCCGAGGCCGACCTGCTGCGCCGCCTGCAGGAGGCCGTGAGCCGCGCGCTACGGTGATCGCGGTCCGGTGACCGACGGTCGTCCGGCCGCCGGCGGGGGTGCCCCCGCCCCGCTCCCTCGGGAGGCGCGATCAGCAAGTCGGAGGACACGCGCCGGCGCATCCTCGACGGCGCGGCGGTGGAGTTCGCCCGCCGTGGCTACGGCGCCACCCATATCGGCGACGTGGCCGACGCGGCCGGGGTCTCCGTACGCACGGTCCGCCGCTACTTCGACGGGCGCACCGACCTGTTCGCGCACGTGGTCGCCGAGCGGGCCCGCTCGATCGTGGCCGACCGCATCGCCGACCAGGCGGCCCACCCCAACGAGCCGCCCGCGGCCGTGCTGGTCTGGGCGGCGCGGCAGATCTTCGCCCGGCCGGAGACGTCCTGGGGCCCGCTGGAGGTGGAGGCGTTCACCACCGCGCGGCGCCACCCGCAGGTCGCCGAGCTGATGCGCTCCCGGATGGCCAAGCGCTGGACGGCGATGGAGAAGGTGGCCGAGCAGTCGCGGGTCGCCGGCGCGGTCGACGCCACCGTCGACGACGACGCCCTGGTCCACTTCACCCTCGCGCTGTCGCTGGGCATGGCCCTGCTGGAGCCGGTCGTCCCCCCGCGGGCGACCGAGGAGAACTGGTCCGCGCTCATCCTGCGGATCATGACGGCGCTGGCCCCCGACGACATCGACGTGCTGTCCACCGGCCCGGACCGCCGGCCGTGGCGGCTGCGCGTGCAGGTGCCCGACGCCCCCGGGGCCATGGCCCGGCTGCTGCGCGCGCTCGCCGTGCTGCACGGGGAGGCCCTGGCGCTGTCGGTCTCCGACGCCGAGGACGGGTGGCGCTGGGCCGACGTCGTCCTCACCGCTCCCACGACGGTCGACCACGACGCGGTGCAGCGGGTGGGGCTGTCGGCGGGCCGGGCGGCCTTCGCCATCGAGGGGACCCCGGAGGACTCGCGGGACCCGACCACGCGGGTGCTCGACGTCGCCACCGAGCTGGCCACCAACCCCGGCTGGGCCCCGGCCGCCGTCGCCGGACTGGTCGGCGCGGACTCCTGGGAGGTCACCGCGGCCGTCAGCGGCGCGGACGCCTCCCAGCACGTGCTGCGGCTGCAGTGGACCCCGGAGCGCCACATCGTGCTGCGGCGCTCCGGCGCCCCGTTCACCCGTACCGATCGCTCGCGTGCCTCCGCGCTGCTGCGGCTGGTGGAGGCGATGGCGGACGCGGTCGGGCAGGGCGAGGAGATGGGCTGGGTCGAGACGCTGCCGACCGGCGCCACCGTCTACATCCGGCTGGCGGCGCCGGAGGACTCCGACGCCGTGGCGCAGATGCACGAACGGTGCAGCGAGCAGACGCTGTACCAGCGCTACTTCGCCCCGGTCAGCGCCTGGCGGGAGGACAACCTGCGGCGGCTGTCCGGGGGCCACCGCGGCTCGACCCTGGTGGTGCTGGACGAGTTCGGGATGGTGATCGGCCTGGGCAACGTGTTCCCGGCGTCCCCGGACGACACCACCAGCGCCGAGGTCGCGCTGCTGGTGGAGGACGACTACCAGGGCCGCGGCGTCGGGTCCCGCCTGCTCGCGCACCTGATCGACATGGCCCGGCGGCTCGGGTTCCGCGAGGTGGTCGCGCTGGTGCTCACCGAGAACACCGGCATGGTCCGGCTGCTGGAGCGCACCCGGCTGGAGTGGACCAAGACCCGCGACGAGGAGCTCGGCGCCTCGGTGGTCCGGCTGACCGCCCCGCTGGACCCCGCGGAGGACTGAGCCCGCCCCGCGCCGCCCTCCGCCCGCCCCCGGCGCCCCGCGCCCCCCTTCCCCCCCGCGTGCCCCCGCTGGTGGCACGTTCCGCCGCGTGGCCTTCGGCCCGCGGCGGTCATACGTTCCACCGGTGACGGGCCCGGGGAGCCGGGGAGCGGGAGTGGGACGGGGGGAGCGGGCGGTGCGGAGCGGGCGGTGCGGAGCGGGCGGTGCGGAGGGGGAAGCGGGTCAGTCGGACTCGAGGGCGTCGCGGACGGCGACCAGCTTGGCCGCGGACTCGGCGAGCTCGGCCGCGGGCTCGGACCCGGCCACGATGCCGCAGCCCGCGAACAGCCGCAGCCGGCCGCCGGCCGCGTCGACCTCGGCGCAGCGCAGCGCGATGCCGAACTCGCCGTCCCCGTGCGCGTCCAGCCAGCCCACCGGGCCGGCGTAGCGGCCGCGGTCCATGCCCTCGAGCTCCTCGATCAGCCCCAGCGCGCGCTCGGTCGGCGTCCCGCACACCGCGGCGGTCGGGTGCAGCGAGGCCGCCAGCGCGAGCACCGGCGCGTCGTCGGCCAGCCGGCCGGTCACGTCGGTCGCCAGGTGCTGCACGTTGGCCAGCGAGAGCACGTGCGGCCGCGCGGGCACGTCCAGGTCGGTGCAGTGCGCCGCCAGCGCCGACGCCACCGAGTGCACCGCGTACTCGTGCTCCTCCAGGTCCTTGCCGCTGCCCAGCAGCGCCTGCGCGAGCCCGGCGTCCACCAGGTCCTCGCCGCGCCGCCGCACCGTCCCGGCGAGCACGCGGGACGACACCACGTCCCCGCGGCGACGCACCAGCAGCTCCGGCGTCGCGCCGACCAGCCCGTCCACGCTGAACGTCCAGCACTCCGGGTAGCGCGCGGCCAGGCCCAGCAGCAGGTGCCGTACGTCGACCGGGCCGTCGGTCTGCGCCACGATGTCGCGGGCCAGCACCACCTTGTCCAGCTCGCCCCGGCCGATCCGCTCGATGGCCTCGGCCACCGCGGACTCCCACTCCGGCGCGGTCCGGCTGCCCTCGGCCCAGCGGACCCCGGTCGGGCGCTCGGGCACCGACACCGGGCGCACGGCGGCGCGAGGGTCGGGGTCGTCACCCACCACTGTGACCCAGGCCCGGCCGGCCCGGCGGCCGAGGACCACCCGCGGCACAAGGACCACCGAGTGGCCGGGTGACGCGGAGAACGCGAAGGAGGCGAACGCCACCGGGCCGGTCCCCGCGGCCCGCACCCGGTCGTCGACCTCGGCCGCGGCCACCCACTCCGACCACCAGCGCTGGGCCCGGCTGAAGCGCTCGGCCCCGCGGAACTCCGCCCGCGCGGCCTCGCCCCAGGCGACCAGGCCCTCACCGTCGCGCACCCAGGCCAGCGCCCCGTCGGCCGGCAGCCGGGCCAGCAGCTCGTCGGGGTCGGGGACGGGGACGGTCACGACCCGCACCGCGCCGGGGACGACCGCGACATCGGCGGCGCGTCGGGGCACGGCGGGATTCACGAGGGAAGGGTACGGCCCGGTGACGCCGCCGGCAGTCCGGCCGACCGCCGCGGGCCGGTCCGGCGGCGCGCGGCGTGACCGACGCCACGTCCCCGCCGTGTCGGCAGCGCACCCGCTGCGGACCCTGCCGCGGACCCTGCCGCGGACCCGGCCGCACAGCGGGCGGGTGCCGACGAGGGTGGACCGCAGGGCGGGACGCAGATCGGGACCAACGGCCCGGGAACCGCGGTCCTTCGACCGGGGCGCGAGGCGGCCGGCGACGGTCAGTCTGGGCGTCGCCACCACACGTCACGGGCCCGCCCGCGACGGGTGAGCCCCCCGGGCACGGGGTCGGTCCCTCCTCCTCGTGCGATCCCTGTGCCCGTCGTCCGGCCCCGGACGCCGCGAGGTCCTCGCTGGCTCCGGGGCCGGAGTTCGTCGCGCACCCGGACGACGGCCGCGAGCACCGAGCCGGGTGCCGCCGCCCCCGGGTGCTGAGAGGATGCGCGCCGTGAGCCGCGCCGACCTGGACAAGCGACCCGACGAGGTCGCCGCCATGTTCGACCAGGTGGCCGACCGCTACGACCTCACCAACGACGTCCTCGCGCTCGGCCAGACCCGGCTGTGGCGGCGCGCGGTGGTCAACGCCGTGGACCCGCGTCCCGGTGAGCGGGTGCTCGACCTCGCCGCCGGCACCGGCACCAGCTCCGAGCCGTTCCGCCGCCGCGGCGCCACGGTCGTCCCCTGTGACTTCTCCCTCGGCATGCTGCGCGTCGGCCGCTCGCGGCTGCCGCACCTGCCCTTCGTCGCCGGCGACGGGCTGCGGCTGCCGTTCCGCGACGGCGCGTTCGACGCGGTCACGATCTCCTTCGGACTGCGCAACCTCACCGACACCGCGGCCGGACTGGCGGAGCTGCGCCGGGTCACCCGAGCCGGCGGCCGCCTGGTCGTGTGCGAGTTCTCCCACCCGGTCTGGTCACCGTTCCGCCGGGTCTACTCCGAGTACCTCATGGGCGCCCTGCCGGGCATCGCCCGGCGCACGTCGAGCAACCCCGAGGCGTACGTCTACCTGGCCGAGTCGATCCGGGCCTGGCCGGACCAGCCCGGGCTGGCCCGGCTGCTGCAGCAGGCGGGGTGGACCGGGGTGGAGTGGCTCGACCTCACCGGCGGCATCGTCGCCCTGCACCGCGGCCGCAACCCGGGATGACCGCGGCGGCGCTCCCCGACGACGGGCCCCTGCCGGACGAGGTGGACGTCGTTGTGGTGGGCGCCGGCCCCTCCGGGTCGGCCACCGCCCACCACCTGGCCCGCCGGGGTCGCCGGGTGCTGCTGCTGGAGAAGACCGGCTTCCCGCGGGAGAAGGTGTGCGGCGACGGCCTCACCCCGCGCGCGGTCGCCGCGCTCGCCGACCTCGGGGTCGACACCGCGGCCACCGACGGGTGGGCCCGCAACGCCGGCCTGCGGGTCGTCTCCGGCGGCCGCGCGGTCGAGGTCCCGTGGCCCGAGCATTCCCGCTTCCCGTCGTACGGACTGACCCGCACCCGGGCCGACCTCGACGGGCTGCTGGCCGACCGGGCCGCGGCGGCGGGGGCGGACCTGCGGGTGCGCACCCCGGTCGTCGGGCCGCTGCGGGACGAGCGCACCGGCCGGGTGGCGGGGGTGCTCGCCGAGCCCCGGGACCCCGACGGCCGCCCCCTCGGACCTCCGCGGCCGGTCCGCGCCCGGGTCGTGGTGGCCGCGGACGGGGCCGCCAGCCGGCTGTCCGGTGCGGTCGGCCGGCCCCGGCGCCCCGACCGCCCGATCGGTGTGGCGGTGCGCACCTACCACGGCGGCCCGGGTGACGACGACCCGTGGCTGGAGACCTGGCTGGAGGTCCCCGACGGCGACCGGCTGCTGCCCGGCTACGCCTGGGTGTTCGGGCTCGGCGACGGCACCCGCAACGTCGGCATCGGGCTGCTGGACGCCTCGGCCGCCGGCGCCGCCGACGCCCGCGGCCTGCTGCGGGGCTGGACGGCGTCCCTGCCCGCGGACCGGGAGCTCGACGAGGGCACCCGCACCGCGCCCGTCCGTGGGGCCGCGCTGGCGATGGGCCTGAACCGCACCCCCCACTACGCCCGCGGCCTGCTGCTCGTCGGGGACGCCGGGGGTCTGGTGAACCCGTTCAACGGGGAGGGGATCTCCTACGCCCTGGAGTCCGGGGCGCTGGCCGCCGATGCGGTGGACGATGCCCTCACCCGGCCCCGGGCCGAGGGGCGCGAGGCCGCGCTGCACCGCTACCCGCGGCGCCTGGCCGAGGAGTACGGCGGCTACTACGCCGCGGGCCGGGCCTTCCTCCGCCTGATCGGCGACCCCCGGGTCATGCGCGCGGCCACCACGCACGGCCCGCGGCACCCGCGCGCCCTCGCCTTCACCGTCCGGGTGCTGGCCAACCTCACCGACGCCGGCCGGCACGGCGGCCCGGACCGGGCGGTCGACGCCGTGGTCGCGGCCCTGGGCCGGGCCCGCCGGGTGACCTGACCCACTCCGGACCGGCCCGGATCGACGGCCGGGGCAGCGCGGCCGCGCGACGGCCCTAGGATGGGCGCGCCCGGACGCTCGTGACCCGGGCACACGACTGTGCGTAACGAGCACCAGGGAGCGTGGCGTCGGTGAACGTCTACATGCCGATCCTGCTGCTCGGCATCCTCGGGTTCGCCTTCGCCGTCTTCTCGGTCGGCATGGCGACCTTGACGGGGCCGAAGCGGTACAACCGGGCGAAGGTCGACGCCTACGAGTGCGGGATCGAGCCGACCCCCCAGCCGGTGGGTGGGGGCCGCTTCCCGGTGAAGTACTACCTGACGGCGATGCTGTTCATCGTCTTCGACATCGAGATCGTGTTCCTCTACCCGTGGGCGGTCGCGTTCGACCAGCTGGCCCTCTTCGGGCTGATCGAGATGGTGCTGTTCATCCTCACGGTCCTCGTCGTCTACGTGTACGTGTGGCGGCGCAAGGGCCTGGAGTGGGACTGAGGGCTCGGGCCGCGGACGGGAGTAGCTGACACATGGGTCTGGAAGAGAAGCTGCCGTCGGGCGTCCTGCTCACGACCGTCGAGAAGGTCGCGGGCTACGCGCGCAAGGGGTCGCTGTGGCCGGCCACGTTCGGCCTGGCCTGCTGCGCCATCGAGATGATGGCCGCCGGCGGACCCCGGTTCGACATCGCGCGCTACGGCATGGAGGTGTTCCGCGCGTCGCCGCGGCAGGCCGACCTCATGGTCGTCGCCGGCCGCGTCAGCCAGAAGATGGCGCCGGTGCTGCGGCAGATCTACGACCAGATGCCCAACCCCAAGTGGGTGCTGTCGATGGGCGCCTGCGCCTCCAGCGGCGGGATGTTCAACAACTACGCGATCGTGCAGGGCGTCGACCACGTCGTGCCCGTCGACATCTACCTGCCCGGCTGCCCGCCGCGCCCGGAGATGCTGTTCGACGCGATCCTCAAGCTGCACGCCGAGATCCAGGACATGAAGCTCGGCGCGCACCGCGAGGCCCAGGTGGTCGACCTCGAGCGGCTGGCCCTCGCGGCCGAGCCCACGTCGCAGATGAAGGGCCTGCTGCGGTGAGCGACGAGTCCCCCCGCTACCCCGACATCATCGGCGACCAGGTCGTCCCGGTCGGCGCCCCCGGCCTGGAGGTGGTCGAGGTCCGGCACGGCTCGTTCGGCGTGCACGGCTCCGGCGACACCTCCGGCTACGGCGGGCTGGTGGAGCCGATCGTGCTGCCGCCGGCCACCCCGCGCCCGTACGGCGGCTGGTTCGACGAGGTCGCCGACGAGCTGGACCTGGCCCTGGCCGACGCCGGCCTGCCGGCCACGACCGCGGTCGAGAAGGTCGTGGTGGACCGCGGCGAGATCACGTTCCACGTCCGGCGCGAGCACCTGGTGCCGTTCGTCACCGCGCTGCGCGACGAACCGGGCCTGCGCTACGAGTACTGCAGCGGCGTGAGCGGGGTGCACTACCCCGGCGACGAGGGCCGCGAGCTGCACGCCGTCTACCACTTCGTCTCGATCACCCACAACCGCCGGGTCCGGGTCGAGGTGTCCTGCCCCGACGCCGACCCGCACATCCCGTCGATCGTCGCGGTCTACCCGACCTGCGACTGGCACGAGCGGGAGACCTGGGACTTCTTCGGCATCGTCTTCGACGGACACCCGGCGCTGACCCGCATCGAGATGCCGGACGACTGGCCGGGACACCCCCAGCGCAAGGACTACCCGCTGGGCGGGATCCCGGTCGAGTACAAGGGCGCCACCATCCCGCCGCCGGACCAGCGGAGGTCGTACTCCTGATGTCCACCGACAACGTCACGTACGAGAGCGCCGACGTCGAGTCGGAGGACGACGCCTACGCCGGCTCGTACGACACCACCGAGGGGCGCGTCTACACCGTCTCCGGCCAGGACTGGGACACCGTGCTCCCGGCGGCCGAGGGCGAGAAGGAGCGCATCGTCGTCAACATGGGGCCGCAGCACCCGTCCACGCACGGCGTGCTCCGCCTCATCCTCGAGCTCGACGGCGAGACGGTGACCGAGGCCCGCTGCGGCATCGGCTACCTGCACACCGGCATCGAGAAGAACCTGGAGTACCGCACCTGGACCCAGGGGGTCACGTTCGTGACCCGGATGGACTACCTGGCGCCGTTCTTCAACGAGACCGCGTACTGCCTCGGCGTCGAGAAGCTGCTCGGCATCACCGACGAGATCCCCGACCGGGCCACCACCATCCGCGTGATCCTGATGGAGCTCAACCGGATCTCGTCCCACCTGGTCTGCCTGGCCACCGGCGGCATGGAGCTCGGCGCCCTCACCGCGATGATCTTCGGCTTCCGCGAGCGCGAGCTGATCCTCGACCTGTTCGAGCTCATCACCGGCCTGCGCATGAACCACGCGTTCGTGCGTCCGGGCGGTGTCGCGCAGGACCTCCCGCAGGGCGCCGAGCAGAAGATCCTCGACACCGTGGCCCTGCTGCGGAAGCGCCTGAAGGACACCGCTGACCTGCTGGTCGACAACACGATCTGGGTCGGCCGCACGCAGGGCATCGGCTACCTCGACCTCGCCGGCTGCATGGCGCTGGGCATGACCGGCCCGGTGCTGCGCGCGACCGGCCTGCCGCACGACCTGCGCAAGTCGCAGCCCTACTGCGGCTACGAGAACTACGAGTTCGACGTCCCCACCCAGACCACCTGTGACGCCTACGGCCGGTTCCTCATCCGGCTGGCCGAGATGCAGGAGTCGCTGAAGATCGTCGAGCAGGCCGTCGACCGGCTCACGCCGGGACCGGTGATGGTCGCGGACAAGAAGGTCGCCTGGCCGGCCCGGCTGGCCATCGGCAGCGACGGGCAGGGCAACTCCCTGGAGCACATCCGCGAGATCATGGGCACCTCGATGGAGGCCCTGATCCACCACTTCAAGATCGTCACCGAGGGCTTCCGGGTCCCGGCCGGCCAGGTCTACTCCGCGATCGAGTCCCCGCGCGGCGAACTCGGCGTCCACGTCGTCAGCACCGGCGGTACGCGGCCCTACCGCGTGCACTTCCGCGACCCGTCGTTCACCAACCTGCAGGCCGTGGCCGCGATGTGCGAGGGCGGCATGGTCGCCGACGTCATCGCCGCGGTCGCCAGCATCGACCCGGTGATGGGCGGGGTGGACCGATGACCGCCGCCCCCGCCAGCCTCGACGCTGCCAGCCCCGACCCGGCGCACTCCGCCGCAGCCCTGCCCCGCCCGTCCCTGGGAGGGGACGCCTGATGCCGCTGACCGACCAGACGCGCGCCGAGGCGCGCGATCTCGCCACCCGCTACCCCGACCCCCGTTCGGCGGTGCTGCCGATCCTGCACCTGGTGCAGTCGGAGGAGAACCGGGTGACGCCCGACGGGATCGCGCTGTGCGCGGACGTCCTCGGGCTGACCACCGCCGAGGTCGCCGCCGTCGCGACGTTCTACACGATGTACAAGCGCCGCCCGGTGGGCCGCCACCACATCGGTGTCTGCACCAACTCGCTGTGCGCGCTGCTCGGCGGCGACGAGGTCTACGCGGCCCTGTCGGAGAGCCTCGGCGCCGGGCACGACGAGTCCGACGAGGACGGCACGTTCTGGCTGGAGCGGATCGAGTGCCAGGCCGCGTGCACGCACGCACCCGTGATGACGGTGGACTGGGAGTACATGGACCGCGTCACCGTCCAGGGCGCCCTCGACATCATCGAGGCGCTGCGCCGTGGCGAGGAGGTCCGGTCCACCCGGGGCCCGGTGATCCGGGACTTCGACGCCACCGAGCGCACGCTGGCGTTCCCCGACGACGGCCTGGTCGGGGAGGGCCCGCAGGCCGACGACCTGATGCTGGCCGGGCTGCGGCTGGCGAAGGAACTGGGCGAGAGCGCACCGCCGCCGCCGGCGGCCGCCCCGGCGACCGGACAGGAGGGCTGACCCCGTGCCGCTGACCCCCGTCATCACGGCCCACTGGGACGACCCGGACTCCTACACCCTGGAGGGCTACCGCCGGCACGGCGGCTACGAGTCGCTGCGCGCCGCCCTGGGTCAGGCCCCCGACGACATCATCCAGCTGGTCAAGGACACCGGCCTGCGTGGCCGCGGTGGCGCGGGCTTCCCCACCGGCATGAAGTGGGGCTTCGTCCCCCAGGACGGCAACCCGCACTACCTCGTGGTCAACGCCGACGAGTCCGAGCCGGGGGCCTGCAAGGACATCCCGATCATGCTGGCCAACCCGCACGCGCTGGTCGAGGGCGTGATCATCACCTCCTACGCCATCCGCGCGCGGCACGCGTTCATCTACGTGCGCGGCGAGGTTCCGCACCCGATCCGCCGCGTGGCGGCCGCGGTGCGCGAGGCCTACGCCGCGGGCTTCATCGGCGAGAACGTGCTGGGCTCCGGCTTCGACCTCGACGTGGTCGTGCACGCGGGCGCGGGCGCCTACATCTGCGGCGAGGAGACCGCGCTGCTCGACTCGCTCGAGGGCCGCCGCGGCCAGCCGCGCCTGAAGCCGCCGTTCCCCGCGGTCGCCGGCCTCTACGCCGCCCCGACCGTCATCAACAACGTCGAGACCATCGCCAACATCCCGTACATCGTCGCGAACGGGTCGGACTGGTTCCGCCAGTTCGGCACCGAGAAGTCCCCGGGCTTCAAGGTCTTCGCGGTGGCCGGACACGTCGAGCGCCCCGGCATCTACGAGGCCCCGCTCGGCATCACGATGCGCGAGCTGCTCGACTACGCCGGCGGCATGCGTGGCGGAAAGCAGCTGAAGTTCTGGCTCCCGGGCGGCTCGTCCGTCCCGTTGCTCACCGAGGAGCACCTCGACGTCCCCATGACGTACGAGGACATCGCGGCCGCCGGCAGCATGCTCGGCACCGGCACGCCGATGGTGTTCGACGAGACGACCAGCGTGGTCAAGGCGATCACCCGCTGGCTGGAGTTCTACAAGCACGAGTCGTGCGGCAAGTGCACCCCCTGCCGGGAGGGCACCTACTGGATCACCGACCTGCTCAAGCGCTTCGAGCGGGGCACCGGGACCGACGCCGAGCTCGACACCCTGCAGGACCTGTGCGCCCAGATCTCCGGGCGCTCCTTCTGCGCGCTGGGCGACGCGGCCGCGACGCCGTACCCCGCGGCGATGAAGTACTTCCGCGACGAGTTCGTCGCGGGCACGCACACCCCGGCCGACCAGCTGTTCGACCCGGTCGCCTCCACCGTCTTCGCGGGAGCTGCTGCCCGATGACCGTGACCGCCAACGCCTCCACCGGCCAGCCGCCCGCGCGGCCGGACGACCTGGTGACCGTGACGATCGACGACGTCGACGTCGCGGTCCCCAAGGGCACGCTGATCATCCGCGCCGCGGAGCTCCTCGGCGTGCAGGTCCCGCGGTTCTGCGACCACCCGCTGCTCGACCCGGTCGCCGCCTGCCGGATGTGCCTGGTCGAGATCGACGGTATGCCCAAGCCGCAGCCCGCCTGCGCGGTCACCGTGTCCGACGGGATGAAGGTCCACACCCAACTGACGTCCGAGGTCGCCGACACGGCGCAGAAGGGCGTCATGGAGTTCCTGCTCATCAACCACCCGCTGGACTGCCCGATCTGCGATAAGGGCGGCGAGTGCCCGCTGCAGAACCAGGCGATGAGCAACGGCCGACCGCAGTCCCGCTTCGACGGGGTGAAGCGGACCTTCCCCAAGCCGATCAACATCAGCGCGCAGATCCTGCTCGACCGGGAGCGGTGCGTGTCCTGCGCTCGGTGCACCCGCTTCGCCGAGCAGATCGCGGGCGACCCGTTCATCGAGCTGCTCGAGCGAGGCGCCAAGCAGCAGGTCGGCATCGCCGAGGACACCCCGTTCCACTCGTACTTCTCGGGCAACACCGTCCAGATCTGCCCGGTGGGGGCGCTGACCAGCGCGCGCTACCGGTTCCGTGCCCGCCCGTTCGACCTGGTGTCGGTCCCGACGGCCTGCGAGCACTGCGCCTCCGGCTGCGCGCTGCGCACCGACTACCGCCGCACCACCGTGGTCCGCCGGCTGGCCTGGGACGACCCCCAGGTCAACGAGGAGTGGAACTGCGACAAGGGCCGGTTCGCCTTCCCCTACCTGGAGGACGACCGCATCGAGCGGCCGCTGGTCCGCGACGAGTCCGGTGACCTACGCCCGGCGTCGTGGCCGGAGGCCATCGACGCGGCCGCCCGCGGGCTGGCCGCGGCGCACGGCCGGGTCGGCGTGCTCACCGGCGGCCGGCTCACGGTGGAGGACGCCTACGCCTACGCCCGGTTCGCCCGCGGCGTCCTGGGCAGCGACGACATCGACTTCCGCGCCCGCCCCTCCTCGGCGGAGGAGGCCGAATTCCTGGCCGCCCGGATCGTCGGGCGCGCCTCGGCGACCTATGCCGACCTCGAGCGCGCCCCGGTGGTCCTGCTCGCCGGCCTGGAGCCGGAGGAGGAGTCCCCGATCGTGTTCCTGCGGCTGCGGAAGGCGGCGCGCCGCAACCGCACCGTCGTCGCCTCGGTCGCCGCGCTGGCGTCCGGGACGCTGGCCAAGACCGACGGCGTGCTGCTGCCGGCCGTGCCCGGGGGCGAGGCGGCGGTGCTGGACCGGCTGGCCGCCGGCGGCGACGCCGCTGGAGACGATGCCGACGGGGTCGGCGCGCTGCTGCGCCAGCCCGGGGCGGTGATCCTGGCCGGCGAGCGGCTGGCCACCTCGGCCGGCGCGCTCAGCGCGGCCGCGCGACTGGCGGACGCGACCGGCGCCCGGCTGGCGTGGGTGCCCCGCCGCGCGGGGGAGCGCGGGGCGCTCGAGGCCGGTGCCCTTCGGGGCCTGCTGCCCGGCGGCCGCCCGCTGTCCGACCCGGCCGCCCGGGCCGACGTGGCTGCGGCCTGGGGCGTGGACGCGTCCGCGCTGCCCGCCGAGCCCGGCCTGGACGGTGACGGGATCGTGGCCGCGGTGCTCGCCGACGCCCGCGCCCGCGCGGCCCATGCCGAGGCGGCGGACGACGCCGACGCCGAGGCGCCGGCCGAGCGGGTCGGCGCGCTGCTGGTCGCCGGCGTCGAGCCGGTGGACACCGCCGACCCGGCTGCGTTCCTCGCGGCCCTGGACGCGGTCCCGTTCCTGGTCTCGCTGGAGACCCGGCCCAGCGAGGTGACCGAGCGCGCCGACGTGGTGCTGCCGGTGGCCGTCGTGACCGAGAAGTCGGGCACGTTCGTCGACTGGGAGGGACGCGCCCGCGCGTTCGCCCAGGTGCTGCGCGACGCGCTGTCACTGCCCGACGGCCGGGTGCTCGCCATGGTCGCCGACGCGATGGACGCCGGGTTCGGCCGCGGTGACGTGGCGCAGCTGCGATCGGAACTGTCGGCGCTCGGCGCCTGGGCCGGCGACCGGCCTGCGGCACCGGACGTCCCGGGGACCACCCCGTCGGCCGTCGGCGCCGGGCAGGCCGTCCTGGCCAGTTGGCGGCTGCTGCTGGACCTCGGCCGCCTGCAGGAGGGCGAGCCCTACCTGGCCGCGACCCGGCGCGAGCCGGTGGCGCGGATGTCCGCCGCCACCGCGCAGGCTGCGGGGCTCGCGGACGGCCAGGTCGTGGCCGTGGCCACCGACGCCGGCCGGATCGACCTGCCCCTGGAGGTGGCGGACATGCCCGACGGAGTGGTCTGGGTCCCGGGCCACTCGCCCGGCTCCTCGGTCCACCGCGACCTCGGCGTCGTGGCCGGCACCGTCGTGCGCATCGGACCGGGAGGTGACGCGTGAGCGCCTGGGTGACGGCCGCGGCCCCCGCCGCGGAGGGTGACTTCGCCCCGTTCGGCACCGACCCGTGGTGGCTGGTGCTGCTCAAGGTCGTGGGCATCTTCGCCCTGCTGGTGCTGATGACCCTGTTCACGATCTGGGCCGAGCGCCGGGTCGTGGGCCGGATGCAGAACCGGATCGGGCCCAATCGGGTCGGCCCGCAGGGCCTGCTCCAGTCCCTGATGGACGGCTTCAAGCTGGCCTTCAAGGAGGAGATCCTCCCCAAGGCCATCCACCGGGCCGTGTACTGGGTCGCCCCGATCATCTCCGCGACCGCCGCGTTCCTGGCCTGGGCCGTGATCCCGCTCGGGCCGACCGTGTCCATCTTCGGCGTGGAGACGCCGCTGCAGCTGACCGACTTCCCGGTGTCGGTGCTCTACGTCCTCGCGATCGCCTCGATCGGCATCTACGGCATCGTGCTGTCGGGGTGGGCGTCCGGCTCCACCTACCCGCTGCTCGGCGGCCTGCGCTCCAGCGCCCAGATGATCTCCTATGAGATCGCGATGGGCCTGTCGTTCGTGGCGGTGTTCCTCTACGCGGGGACCATGTCCACGTCGGAGATCGTGACCGCGCAGGAGCCGATCTGGTACGCGGTGCTGCTGCTGCCCTCGTTCCTCATCTACGTCACGGCCATGGTGGGCGAGACCAACCGCGCCCCGTTCGACCTGCCCGAGGCCGAGGGGGAGCTCGTCGGCGGCTTCCACACCGAGTACTCGTCGCTGAAGTTCGCGATGTTCTTCCTGGCCGAGTACATCAACATGGTCACCGTCTCGGCGCTGGCGACCACCTTGTTCCTCGGCGGCTGGCGGGCCCCGTGGCCGCTGTCGCTGTGGGAGTCGGCCAACACCGGCTGGTGGCCGCTGCTGTGGTTCCTGGCCAAGGTGGCGCTGTTCATCTTCATGTTCATCTGGCTGCGCGGGACGCTGCCCCGACTGCGCTACGACCAGTTCATGCAGTTCGGCTGGAAGGTGCTCATCCCGGTCTCGATCGTCTGGATCCTCGTGGTCGCGACGATCCGCGCACTGCGCAACGAGTACGCGTTCACGACCCAGCAGCTGCTCATCGTCGGGGGAGTGTCGCTGGCGGTCGTGCTGGTGGCGGTCTACCTGGTCCAGCTGGCCCAGGCGCGCCGCGAGGAGCGCGAGCAGCGGGCGGCCGACGCCCAGGCGAACGCGCCGTTCGACGCCTTCGCCGGGGGCTACCCGGTGCCGCCGCTGCCCGGCCAGGAGGCGCACTTCCCCCGCCGCGCCAAGGCCACGGTGAGCGGCTCGGTCGCCACCGTCGAGGCGCCCGAGAGCCCGCCGGACGCCCCCGGCAGCCCCGACGACAGCGCCGGGGAAGGCGCCGGACCCGAGGAGGACCGCAGCGATGCCTGAGCTGCCCCAGGCGGTACGCGGCTTCGGGGTGACCTTCCGGACGATGTTCAAGAAGGTCGTCACCGAGCAGTACCCCGAGCAGAAGGACAAGTACCCGGTCAAGCCGCGGTTCCACGGCCGGCACCTGCTCAACCGGCACCCCGACGGGCTGGAGAAGTGCGTCGGCTGCGAGCTGTGCGCGTGGGCATGCCCCGCGGACGCGATCTACGTGGAGGGCGCGGACAACACCGAGAGCGAGCGCTTCTCCCCGGGCGAGCGCTACGGCCGCGTCTACCAGATCAACTACCTGCGCTGCATCTTCTGCGGCCTGTGCATCGAGGCCTGCCCGACCCGCGCGCTGACCATGGGGCACGAGTACGAACTGGCCGACGACAACCGCGCCGACCTGATCTACCAGAAGCAGGACCTGCTGGCGCCGCTGCTCCCGGGCATGGTGGCGCCGCCGCACTCGATGGTCTCGGGCACCACCGAGAAGGACTACTACGACGGCGCGGTGACCGGCGCCACCGACGAGCAGAAGGCCGAGGTGGCCGCCCGCGAGCAGGTCGCCGACGCCGTCGCCGAGAGCGAGGCCTCGTGAGCGACCTGACGACGCTGCTCGCCGCTGACGTCAACACCGGCGAGACCGTCACCTTCTGGATCTGCGCGATCCTCGCGGTGATCGGCGCGGTGGGCCTGGTGGCCTCCCGCAAGGCCGTGCACAGCGCGCTGTTCGTGGCCATGACGATGATCAGCCTGGCGATCCTCTACGTCGCCAACTCCGCGCCGTTCCTCGGGATGGTGCAGGTGATCGTCTACACCGGCGCGGTCATGATGCTGTTCCTGTTCGTCCTCATGATCGTGGGCGTCGACTCGTCGGACTCCCTGGTGGAGACGATCCGGGGCCAGCGCTGGGCCGCCATCGCCTTCGGCCTCGGCCTCGGCGTCATGCTGCTCGCCGCGATCGGCAACGGCATGGTCGGCGTACCCGAGGGAAGCCTGGACGCGGCCAACTCGGCCCAGGGCGGCAACGTCCAGGGGCTGGCGCAGGTGATCTTCACCGACTACCTGTTCGCCTTCGAGCTCACCTCCGCGCTGCTGATCACCGCCGCCATGGGGGCGATGATCCTGGCCCACCGCGAGCGCTGGATGCCGAGGGCGTCGCAGGAGCAGCAGTCGGTCGAGCGGTTCCGCTCCGGCGGCCACCCCGGCAACAAGCCCAACCCCGGCGTCTACGCCCGCCACAACGCGGTGGACACCCCGGCCCTGCTGCCGGACGGGTCGACCGCGGACATCTCCGTGCCCGAGCCGCTGCAGGTGCGGGGCGACGGGCGCGGGATCGACCGAGCGGCGCTGCGGGAGGTCGACCGGCTCGAGACGGGCGAGGCCGCGGTCGCGCCCGGGACCGTGGCCACCGACGAGGAGGTCGGGTCCGCCGACGACCGGCCCTCGGACGACTCGAAGGGAGCGGGCGCGTGAACCCCGCCAACTACATCGTGCTCTCGGCGATCCTGTTCACGATCGGGGCCGTCGGCGTGATGGTCCGGCGCAACGCCATCGTCGTGTTCATGAGCGTCGAGATGATGCTGAACGCGGCCAACCTGGCGTTCGTGTCGTTCGCGCGGACCAATGGCAACCTCCAAGGCCAGGCGGTCGCCTTCTTCGTGATGGTGGTGGCCGCGGCGGAGGTCGTGGTCGGCCTCGCGATCATCATGACGATCTTCCGGACCCGCAGGTCCGCGTCGGTCGACGAGCCCAACCTGCTGAAGTACTGAGCCCCGCACCCGACCGAAGACCTCTTCGACCTGATGGGACCTGACGTGACGACTCGGGACGCCTCGTGAGCGGCATCGCCGCCGAGGCCACACGGATCGTGCAGGAGGCGCAGCCCGCCGAGGGCGTGTTCTCCCTGATCTGGCTGCTGGTCTTGGCGCCGCTGGCCGGTGCCGTTCTCCTGCTGCTGGCCGGCCGGCGCAGCAACAAGTGGGGTCACCTGCTCGGCGTGCTGACGCCGCTGGTGTCGTTCGGCCTCGCGGTGGTGATGCTGTCGGCGATGCTCGCGCAGCCGGCCGAGGAGCGCACCTACGTCCAGTCGCTGTACGAGTGGGTGATCGTCGGCAACTTCAAGGTCCCGCTGGCCTTCCAGCTCGACCAGCTGTCGATGACGTTCGTCATGCTCATCACGTTCGTCGGGTCGCTGATCCACATCTACTCGGTGGGCTACATGGCCCACGACCCCGAGCGGCGCAAGTTCTTCGCGTTCCTGAACCTGTTCGTCGCGGCGATGCTGCTGCTCGTCCTCGCCGACAACTACCTGCTGCTGTACGTCGGCTGGGAGGGCGTCGGCCTGGCGTCGTACCTGCTCATCGGCTTCTGGCAGTACAAGCCCGAGGCGGCGGTCGCCGCCAAGAAGGCGTTCGTGATGAACCGGGTCGGCGACTTCGGCCTGTCCGTCGCGATCATGCTGATCTTCGTCACCTTCGGCACCGTCACCTTCCTGGGCGTGCAGGCGCTGGCCCCCGAGGCCAGCCAGACCGTCCTGCTGGTCACCGGCCTGCTGCTCCTGCTCGCGGCCTGCGGCAAGTCCGCCCAGGTGCCGCTGCAGGCCTGGATCCTGGATGCGATGGAGGGCCCGACCCCGGTGTCGGCGCTGATCCACGCCGCCACGATGGTGACCGCCGGCGTCTACCTGATCGTCCGGTCCAACTTCATCTTCGACCTGTCGACCGGCGCCCGCGCCGCGGTCATCGCGGTCGGTGTCATCACCCTGCTCTTCGGCGCGACCATCGGAATGGCGAAGGACGACATCAAGAAGGCGCTGGCCGGGTCGACCATGAGCCAGATCGGCTACATGGTCCTGGGAGCGGGCCTCGGCCCGAGCGGCTACGCGTTCGCCATCTTCATGCTGGTCGCGCACGGCTTCTACAAGGCCACGCTGTTCCTCGGGGCCGGCTCGGTCATGCACGGCATGGATGACGAGCTGGACATGAGACGTTACGGCGGCCTGGCCAAGTACATGAAGCTCACCATGATCACGTTCCTGGCCGGCTACCTCGCCATCATCGGCGTCCCACCATTCAGCGGCTTCTACACCAAGGACAAGATCATCGAGGCCGCGTTCGCCGAGCACTGGTTCGTCGGCCTGCTCGCGGCGTTCGGCGCGGCGCTGACGGCGTTCTACATGACCCGCATCGTGGCGATGACCTTCTTCGGCAAGCCGCGGTGGAAGGAGGGGACGCACCCGCACGAGTCCCCGGCCGTCATGACCGGGCCGATGATCCTGCTGGGCCTGTTCAGCCTCGGCTTCGGCCTGGTGCTGTCGATCAACAACGCGTTCGTCGACTGGCTCGCCCCGGTGACGGGCACCGGCGAGGAGGAGCTGCCACTGCCCGCCTGGGTCTACTCCGCCGGCACGCTGGTCCTGGTGCTGATCGCGGTGGCGCTGGCGTGGACGCAGTACGCCCGGCGTGAGGTGCCGCTGTCGCCGCCGCAGCAGGTGTCGCCGATGACGGTGGCGGCCCGCCGTGACCTGTACGGCGACGCGTTCAACGAGGCGGTCTTCATGCGCCCGGGCCAGTACCTCGACCGGTTCCTGGTCTGGTTCGACAACCGCGGTGTGGACGGCGCGGTGAACGGCCTCGCGGCCACGGTCGGTGGTCTGAGTGGACGGATGAGACGGCTGCAGACCGGGTTCGCCCGGTCGTACGCGCTGTCGATGGTGGGTGGCGCGGTCGTGGTGATCGTGGCCCTGGGCCTGGTGGTGCTGTCGTGAACGCGTTCCCCTGGCTGACGACGCTCGGCCTGATCCCGCTGGTCGGCGCGCTCGTCGTCATGCTGCTGCCGAAGGGCCGGCCCGCGCTGGCCAAGCAGGTGGCGCTGGTCTTCTCGCTGGCGACGCTGGTCCTGCTCATCGTGATGGCGCTGCAGTTCGACGCCACCTCCGGAGACCCCTTCCAGTTCGTCGAGCGCTACGACTGGATCCCCGCGTTCGGGATCTCGTACGCCGTCGGCGTGGACGGCATCGGCCTGGTGCTCATCGCGCTGGCGGCGGTGCTGGTGCCGATCGTGATGCTG